>NZ_DBGB01000035.1:0-102858 GCF_002295765.1 Sphingobacterium sp. UBA865
CCTTTTTGAGACAGCCTCTTTTGATTGCGATATGATCCACATGCTATTGCATTTGTATGCCTTCCATTGAATTCTGGTTTTTGTTTTTCTTAAACATGTTCATATCCATTTTTCCGAAACGGTAGGAAAGATTCAATTTGATCAACTGCGGATTGGAAAGTCGATAATAGGTTTGAGAGAATCCGTCACCCGATGAAACAATGGTATTGCCACGTGTTCTGAAGATATCATTGATGGCCAATGTTGCGGAGGCAGCCTGATTTTTCAAGAAGCTTTTCTTGATGGCAAAGTCGATACCATAGAATGGTTTGATATAGCCTTGGGAAGAGCTTTGTGCCTGGTTCATTGGTGGGCCGAATGTCTGGCCCTGTGTAACTGGCATATTTGTTTTGCCTTGATATTCAAAAGCAAGCTGTAGGTTCCAGTTTTTCTGTAAGTTGAATGTATTGTTCAATTTTCCAAATACTGTCCATATACCTTCCGACGGTGTTTTCTCATCAACTTCAATTTTAGAATTGTAGAAGTTGAGGTCTGCTGTCAGATCCCACCATTTTTTGAGATTATTGGTATACGTGAATTCGGCCCCATAATTTTTGCTGGAATTGGCATTGATATAGGTATTAATGAAGTCCATTTTGTTCGTCACCGGATTGAGTTCCTGTGTCAGGTAACGTGTAATTAGGTTGTTTGTAGATTTATAGTATACCGTTGCCAAAAATGTACCTTTTCCATGTGTACGACTGTAAGAAAGTTCGCCCGAAGTGGTGAATTCTGGTACAAGATCGGGGTTTCCACGTGTAATATTTAAGCTGTCTGTGTAGTCAACAAAAGGGATAAGCTGAAAGAAGTTCGGACGGTTGACACGACGGGTTACGCTCATCTGTATTTGGTCTTTTTCGGTTAGCTTTTTGCTCAGGAACAAAGAAGGAAATAAGCTAAGGGGGTACTTGTTGTGAAACTTTTCATTTGTATTCAAAAGTTCGCCGTCGTACGTTGAGCTTTCTGCGCGCAACCCAACTTTATAGGATACCCAGTCTTTGAGATTTCCTCCAAGTGAGGCATAAGCTGCATAGACGCTGTTTTTGTTATTATAGTTTGCTGAAGCTGCGGTGATATTTTCAAAATCCTCCTTATCCACTGCTTTTAAGGAATTCGTGTTGAGGTTTTTGAGTTTATTGATCTGGGCACGCACACCGGTCTCGAGTTTCATGCCATTTTTGAACGGTTTGACATAATCTGCCTGCACAGTCATAAATTTATTGTTGCCGGAGCCGTTGTTTTTTTGGATCTGCGTTCCGCTGACCTCATCGCTGGCATTGCGATAATTGGTCGTATATAGACCATTTGAGGTGTTATTACCGCCAAAGTAATTGAAATCGACAGACAATTCTTCGCCTTCAGTTTTGAATTTTTGGACGAGACCAGCTTGCAGGCCACGTGGTTTAAAGCTTCTTTCAGATTCGGAAATGCGATCGCTCATTGAAGTATTGCCCCCTGAAGTGGTGGAAATTGCTGAATTTTCATTAGGCTTAAATTTACCCTGAACCAACACTCCGGCGACAGATAGCGTTGTTTTGGGACTTAAGTCGTAATCTACGCCAAGCCGGCCAAAGGTAATCATACCTTTTGTTTTGCCCTCGATATCTTGATCTACTGTCGATTCTATGCCATTAATTGTACTGGTACGGTGGCTGTCGCCCTCGGTGTTGGTCCGCATGCGCATATTCATTCCCGTCAGTGAGATGTTGAATTTATTCTGACGCAGATTTAAACTACCCATAAAGTTGGTCCCGCCAAAGCGGTCAGCTCCTAAGGTGACCATACCATTGTATCCAGCTTTCTTATTTTTTTTCAGAATAATATTGAGGATACCGGCCATACTTCCAGAAGCGTCGTATTTGGCAGATGGATTTGTGATGATCTCGATTTTATCAATGACATCAGCCGGAATTTGATCCGGTGTAAGCGTGGTCGGTTTTCCGTCAACAAAAATCGTTGGCGCTGCATTTCTCAATTTTACATTACCGTCGATATCTACTTGTACAGAAGGCATATTGCGGAGTACATCGATTGCTGTACCGCCAGCCGCGACGATATTTTTCTCTACGTTGAAGACCTTTTTGTCGATGTCCATTTCGAGTAATGCCTTACGGCCAGTCACGGTGACTTCATCGAGCTTACGGTTGTCATTTTCCAGTTTGATCGCGCCGATATCTTTGGTTGTTTTTCCATCGGTATAGTCTACAGCTAGATCAATCGGTGCATAGCCTACAGAGCTAATTTTTAGCTTCCATTTTTCTTTTGGTGAAATGGCTGCGAAATTGAATTTTCCATTTTCTGAAGAACTGGTACTTTTTACGAGAATTTCCCTTTCTTTACCAGTAGCTTGATCCTTGATGACCTTCAATAAATTCACGGAAGCTTGCGCGATCGGTTTCCCGGTGTTGTCCACAATTTGGCCGGAGAGCTGGCCTTCGGACATGGCGAAAGTAGGACGACCGCCTGCAGGGGCTTGAGCGTGTACAGAAGCAACCGCAGTTGCCATTAGTGCTATTGCTATAAATCTTTTCATTTTTTCTTTGCTATGCTATCGGCTACGCGGATTAGGCTGTTCGATAGTACGCAAATTTGAAAAGGATTTTTTAGCTATGCAATCATCTGTAGACCGAAGCGGCGAATGTGTAGACGAACGGATAATTGTATCGATTCAATTTGTACCTGTAGCATTAGATAAACTGTTCGATATTTTTAATATATTTTTTACCGATAGGAAGGGCAGTTTCGGGTAAGGTGAGTTTGCTTTGACCGACCTGTTCAATACGATTTTTGTTGACAATAAAGGAATTATGTATGCGTAGAAAATCGACTGTAGGTAATATTTTTTCCATCCCTCGGAGGTTGCTGCGCGTAAGAAGTGGCGATTCACGGTCGACCAGGTATATTTTCACATAGTCTTTCAAGCCTTCGATGTAGCTGATTTCATGGAGAAAAATTTTCGTCTTTTTGTATTCTACATTGACGATAATATGATCCTGTTCGGGTAGCTGTTTTGCACGGAGCAGCATACTTTCTTCCACTTTTCGGACTGCGGCTGCGAGTCGTTCTTTTGAAATGGGTTTAAGCAGATAATCTACGGCATTTAGCTCGAAACCTTCAACAGCATATTGGTGATAGGCCGTGGTGAAGATAACTAAGGGGCGTGGAGTGAGTTCGCGAATAAACTGCGTACCCAATTGATCGGGCATTTCAATATCCAGAAAAATCAGATCGATAGCGTGATCTTTTAAATAGTCTTCAGCTTCGGCCGTCGCATTAAATTTACGGGCGACTTCGATTTGCTCAAAATTCAATAAGTCGTCTTCTAAAATGTTGAGCGCGAAGGGTTCATCATCGATTAGTATACATTTAATCTTCATCGGTCATCAGTTTTAAAGTCACTTCGAAATCTCCAGCATCGGTTTTTCCGATCCTGAGGTCATGTCGGTTGGGATACAATAATTGTAATCGTCTGCGTACATTGGTCAGTCCTATCCCTTCGTTTGGACGCGGTTCCGTATGTTGTAAAATGCTATTTCGGGATATAAAGATAATGCCACCTGGAGTATCCTGAAATTGAAACTGTATCTGTGGTTCAGTTTTGCTATCCACACCATACTTGAATGCATTTTCCACAAAATGGATGAAGAGTAATGGGGGGATCATTCTGTTTTTGACTCTGTCTTCGATATCCAGTGCTACATTTCCTTGAATAGGAAGACGAAGGGTCTGTAAGGCGATAAAATTGCGCATATGGTCGATCTCTTTAAAAAGTTCGACTTTGGGGCCGTCTACTTCGTAAAGTATGTAGCGTAGCATTTCGGACAACTTAACAATAGTGTCTTCGGAATCTGATGATTGTTTACGAATGAGCCAACGGATATTATTGAGCGTATTGAATAGGAAATGTGGGCTGATCTGAAGTTTTAACATCGTTAGTTCTGCCGTTGTTTTTTCAAGCGCAATCTGTTTGTTGAGCTCCTTTTGTCGGGCTTGCTCATTGTAGAGAAAGATCATCGAAGAGGTGATCATACAGAGTGAGTAAATAATGCCCGGGCCGATAACTAATCGTACGAAAAGAATATTTTCCTTGGTCAGATGAGCTAGCTCCCCATCTGGATTAAAATAGACTATACAGTAGTTCAGTGCTACATAGGTGGCAAATCCAAGTGCCATTAATAGTACAAAGATCTTTCTGCGACCAAAAAAATAGGTGGGTGCAACAACGTAGCAGTGCAAGTAGAAATGAGTAGCCAGGAATACAATATTTACTAAATGCGATAATGCCGAATAAGGCTTGAAATCAGCGATTTTATCCGGCTGGTAGAGGTACGTAATAAAGGGCAAAAGCAGTAATATGGTCCAGATGACAATATGTAAATAGAATTTTCTGAAGAATCTGCCAATCATGTTATATCTAATTAATCCCCTTACTTTTGGATAAGACCAAACTTAGATAAATTGCTTTTTATATGCAATATAAATACGTTTATAGGTAAAAACAATTCTTCATCAAAGCTGTTCTCCGATGCTTATCATGGTCTGTTGTCAATCGATATGGTGTTATAAACATGAGCAGCTATTAAATGAAATGATGTTAAAAAGAGGTTCAGGAAAGAACACGAAAACGGGAAATAGGCTGGACTGTTGGAAATAGTTTTGTATTTTGCAGGTATAAACTTTGTAACGTGACGTTCAATCCAAACCGATATCAGCATATGCCCTACAGACGCTGTGGGAAGAGTGGCATTCTCTTGCCAGCCATTTCATTGGGGCTTTGGCAAAATTTTGGTGAAACCGATATTCAAGCGGTGTTCCGCAAAACTTTGGTGACCGCTTTTGATCACGGGATTACCCATTTTGACCTTGCCAATAATTATGGT
This sequence comes from Sphingobacterium sp. UBA865, assembly GCF_002295765.1. Classification (NCBI taxonomy): domain Bacteria; kingdom Pseudomonadati; phylum Bacteroidota; class Sphingobacteriia; order Sphingobacteriales; family Sphingobacteriaceae; genus Sphingobacterium; species Sphingobacterium sp. UBA865. The sequence continues at coordinate 4,920 of NZ_DBGB01000035.1, forward strand.
CCGCCTCCGGGAAGTGCAGAAGAGAACTTTGGACATATATTGCGTAGCGATTTTGTGGGCTATCGTGATGAACTTTTAATTTCCACTAAAGCGGGATATACCATGTGGCCGGGTCCGTATGGTGACTGGGGAAGTCGTAAATATTTGATGGCCAGCTTACATCAGAGCTTAAAACGGATGAAGCTCGATTATGTGGATATATTTTACCATCATCGACCGGATCCGAATACACCGTTGGAAGAGACGATGGTCGCATTGCGAGATATTGTTCATCAAGGAAAGGCCTGCTATGTGGGTTTGTCCAATTATCCTCCTGATCTTGCTCAGAAAGCTGCTGCGTTATTGCGTGCAATGGGGACACCATGCCTTATTCATCAGCCTAAATATTCGATGTTGGTGCGGACACCTGAGGAGGGGCTTTTGGATGTGCTGCAGGCAGAAGGAATCGGAGCGATCGCTTTCTCTCCTTTGGCACAGGGACTGTTGACCAATAAATACTTAGGTGGCATTCCGGCAGATTCGCGCGCTTCGAAAGAGCATTTTTTGAAAAGTGACATGATCACTGCTGAATTGATGGAGAAAATAGACCGGTTGAATAATCTGGCGATACAAAGAGGCCAAACATTGGCTCAAATGGCAATTGCATGGTTGTTGAAAGATGAACGTGTAAGCTCCGTTTTGGTAGGGGCGAGAAATAGTGAGCAACTGGTTGATTCACTCAAGGTCCTGGACAGGCTGGACTTTACGGCGGATGAATTGGCACTTATTGATGCTATTCTGAAGTATAATTAATCACCTAATTGATCGTGTCATGTTTGCCTTTGAAGCACAATTGGAAATTATCGGTATCAATCCTTTTGTTTTTGTTCCTGCTGATATTCTGGAAAACCTATTTAAGGATGCGGGAATGAACAAAGGTTATATTCCTGTGAAGGGAAAAGTTAATGAAAAAGATTATGTTCAGACCTTGCTGCGATTTCAGGGGGAGTGGAGACTGTACATTAACACGGTTATATTGGCGAACTCGCCGAAACGAATCGGCGAGACGTTAACCATAACAATCGCTTTTGATCCGGAAGACCGGACTATTTTGCCTCATCCAGAACTCGAAGCAGCATTTGCGCTAAATAAGGATGCACTAAAGGTGTTTGATGGATTGTCTTCATCAAAGCAAAAGGAAATTATCCGTTATATTTCTAACTTAAAAACTGCGGATAGTCGAAGAAAAAACATCCAAAGGGCGATCGGTTTTCTATTGGGTAAAAATCGATTTGTGGGGCGTGAAAAGCCCTAAGAACTCAGACGAGTACTTCCATGTATGTCCTGTAATTACGGCCAGATATAGGGAGGATTGGTTAGAATTTTAGTGATAATTTGAATATACTTATGGACAATCCTAAAATAGTATGGGGTATCATCGGCTGTGGTGATGTCACAGAAAAAAAAAGTGGACCTGCGTTTAATCGGATAAATAATAGTCAGCTAATGGCTGTCATGCGAAGGGATGCGGCGAAAGCTGCTGATTATGCTAAGCGACATCAGGTACCCCTATGGTATTCAGACGCTGACGATTTACTTGATAATATCGATCTCAATTCGATTTATGTCGCAACGCCACCGTCCTCTCATCTCGCGTATGCACTATCAGCCCTTCGTAAAGGGAAATCTGTTTACGTTGAAAAGCCCGTTACGTTAAATGCGATAGAGGCTGAATCATTATTGGCGGAAGTAAAAAGCAGTAACGGGAAATTGGTTGTTGCGCATTACCGTAGACAATTGCCTTTGTTTCTAAAGGTTAAAGAGCTTGTTGAAAACGGTGAAATTGGCCAGCTAAGGACGGTGCAACTCCGTTTATGGCAAAGAAGAACCCCCGACCTGGTAACTAAAAGTGGCGGAGATTGGCGTACTGATCCTGCTGTTTCGGGCGGCGGCTACTTTTTTGATTTAGCCCCTCATCAATTGGATTTGATGCTTTACTTTTTTGGAATGCCGATTTCATACGATGGTTTTAGCTTAATTCAGGATAGGGACAGTGCTGTTGCCGATCAAACCACAGGGACCATTTTATTTAATAATCAGCTTGTTTTTCATGGAAGTTGGTGTTTTAATGTTGCCAAAGAAAATCAGGTAGACAGTTGTGAAATTGTTGGAAGCCTTGGTCGTATTTGTTTTTCCATTTTTGGAAATTCAGTTGTTATCGAAACAGGGGATGGAGAGCAGGAATTCAGATTTGACCATCCCGAAAATATTCAATTGCCGATGATTTCGCGTGCGGTAGAGTATTTCAGCGGCATTGGGCCAAATCCATCTCCGATTGAGGAAGCCTTGGTCCTGATGCAGATCATCGATAACTTTTCGACAATAAGGCAATAATATTTTGCTTTGCTGATAAGCTGTAGTCTTTAAGGATGAAGCAGGTACAATGGAAAGCCTATTTGGAAGATAGGTATGATTTCGGTCTTCCAAATAGGCTTAATTTTTCTGACAGTGTCTGATCTTATTAGCCACAAAGAACCTTCAGTTTGCTTTCATTGCTGTTGGTGTCGGCGAAGTTAAGAAGGTTTTATTAAGTATTCTTTCTTTTGAATGGACCCATTGGAGCAATGAGTTCTAAGTTGGTGCCATAAAGAGGTGCACCGAACTGATCTTAAAAGCAATTAATAGATCGCTACTGGATTGACATTGACCTGTGTGGATCCTACATATAAGGGCTGTCCAAGGACAAATAGAAATTCCCAGACTTTTTCTTTTACCAAGGGGCGTGTATCGATTAATTCAAGATTGTATATGCCACGTTTGGCCAATAAAAACTGATTGATTGGAAATTCCTCGTTGGTATTGGGGTTTGGATATACTTCGGATGCCCACGTGTCACCACCAAAAGCAACGATACCTTGATCTGCTAGCCATTTTGCTGCATCCATGCCGATACCGGGTTCAGTTTCCAGGAACTGTTGGTTGTTGTTGCCGATCAATTCCAACCAGCCCGTGTTGAATAAGACGATGTCACCTTTTTTGATCGTGATCCCTTGTTTTTTTAACACCGATTGAATGGCTTCAACGGTAAATTCTGTACCACCGGGAACGATATCTTTTCCATAATAGGCTGTCATATCCAAGACAATAGCACGGGTTACCAGTGGTGGGACTTTTTCTATTCCAAGTTTTTTAACGCCTTCTACCGTAACGAAATCCTGCGCTTTGTTGCCATTGTAGTAGATATTGTTGATTCCGATATGTCCAATACCGTTCAATTGGGTGCCGACACCGGTCCAGGCATTTACCAATTCGTCGTTGAAAGTGAATTTATTGGGACCAAGTGTTGCACCAGCCTGTTCTCCGGGTTGTATATTATACAAGTTAAAACTACGGTGGCGGAAAGCTGGGAGCTGTTTGTTTACAGGGACAGCAAGAGGGACAGTTTTTCCCTTTTTGACAAGTTTTAATGACTGTAGCACCAATTTTGGTGATATTAAATTGGCAGCTCCGATCTCGTCGTTCTTACCATAAGCAGCATGATGCCATGTACTATCTGTTGGGTCTACCAACAGTGTTTTATTTTGCGCATTGCTTTGCAATGCTGTGAGTGACAGTACCCCCATGAGGAGTACTGTCAACTGATTGAATTTTTTCATCGTTGAATATTAAATTTTTGCTAATGCAAGATTGATAAAGGATAGTTCTTCTGCGGTAAGCGTGATGTCGATGGCCTGCGCATTTGCGATGGCCTGCTCTGCATTTCGGGCACCTGCCAAGACCACAGTGATCGCCGGCTGCAAACTAGTCCAGCGTAATACCAATTGGGAAAGCGTGACACCTTTGTTTGCGGCAATTGGACTGATGGTATCCAAGAAAGTCTTTACCTTGGCCAGATCAAATTGTTGGAAATAACCATTGCGGTGATCGTTTTCTTTTAATTTACCAGTATTGAAATATTTACCGGTTAACAAACCACGCTCCATAGGGCTATATACAATGATACCCAGATCATTTTCCTTTGCGTAAGGAACAAGGTCCTGTTCGATACCTCGGTTCAGCATGCTGTAACCAACTTGATTACTCGCTATATTGAGGGTTTTTCGTGCTTCTGAAACTTGATCAACGCTATAATTGCTGACGCCGGCAGCACGGATCTTACCTTGTTGTAAAAGAAGATCCAAGGCTTCCATCGTTTCGGAAATCGGAGTTGTACTATCTGGCCAGTGAATCTGTAGTAGATCGATATAGTCGGTGCGTAAGCGTTTTAGGCTATTCTCTACTTCCTTAATTACACTAGCTTTTGATGCATATTTATAAACTGGAATAGTTTTACCAGCTTCTTCTGCGTCAAAGAAAAATTCACCTTTTCCTTGGTTACTACCGTCCCATACCAAACCAAATTTGGTCAATACCTGTATTTTGGTCCGATCATAACCTTGAATTGCCGCACCGATCATTTCTTCACTCAAACCAAAGCCATAAAACGGGGCTGTATCTAATGTAGTGACACCGTTGTCGATCGATGCTTTCACAGAATCAATAGAATCTTTCTTTTCATTTCCGCCCCACATGTTGCCGCCAATTGCAAAAGCTCCGTACGTAATTGCTGATAATTCTAAATCTGTTTTTCCTAATTTTCTGTATTCCATTTTTTATTTTTTATGTCTCTTGTTAAATTTTATTTGTCGTTCTGATGCACCTTTTTTTACTAAATAAATCTGTTCGAAAGGATGCTTACTATTATCTGAATGATTGATGGCACAAAGTTATAACGCTATTTTTTATTATTAAAATAATTTAAATTAGGTTATTCTATTATTTTTGTGATATAACACTAGCGTCTTTTTTTGAAAAGCGCCAGCAGGTTTCTGTTAACTTTTTCTTGTACATTCCTACACAAACTAGTAGATTTATATAGTGTGGTAGGTCTTGTTAGTACTTACATTTTTATTGGGATAACCGTTCAGTAAAAGAATATCTATGCAAACAGTTGAACAATTTAAACCTGATGTGATTATTATCGGAGCGGGTTTAGCAGGGCTTACAGCAGCAATGGAGGTTACCAATGCTGGTAAGAAAGTGCTTCTTGTGGATCAGGAGACAGCTGAAAATCTTGGTGGTCAGGCCTATTGGTCCTTTGGTGGGCTTTTTCTTGTCAATTCATCTCAACAACGTCGTATGGGCATCAAGGATTCTTTTGAACTGGCTCGGCAGGACTGGATGGGAACTGCAGGATTTGACCGCGAGGAGGATTATTGGCCGCGACAATGGGCAGAGGCCTACCTGAAATTTGCGACGGAAGAGAAGGCTGCTTACGTCGCTCAGCTCGGTATTAAGCTGATGTTTATGGTCGGTTGGGCTGAGCGCGGTGACGGATCGGCCTCGGGGCATGGTAATTCCGTTCCTAGATTTCATGTTAGTTGGGGGACTGGAACTGGCGTTGTGAAACCTTTTGTGGATAAAGCTTTTGCTGCGCAGGAAAAAGGTCTGCTGCGGTTTTGCTTTCGACATCGCGTGACAAAATTGCTAACGCAAGATGGCGCGGTCTTCGGAATTGCGGGCGATGTTTTGGAAGATGATAACAAAGCAAGGGGTGTTGCTACCAACAGAAATATTCTTGCATCGTTTGAATATTATGCAGATCAGGTCGTTATTGCTTCGGGAGGGATTGGAGCAAATCATCAATTGGTACGCGAAAATTGGCCTGAACGATTAGGGAAAGCACCAGTGCAAATGATTTCAGGTGTTCCCGCCTATGTCGATGGAAAAATGATTGGAATTGCCGAAGAGGTTGGGGCTCATATGATAAACCGCGATCGCATGTGGCATTATACGGAAGGGATTGAAAATTGGAATCCAATATGGCCTATGCACGGCATCCGTATTTTACCTGGGCCGTCTTCATTGTGGTTTGATGCCCGCGGTAATAGGCTTCCAGCTCCTTATTTACCTGGATTTGATACCTTGGGTACACTCAGACACCTGCAAGAAACAGGCTTTTCTTATTCCTGGTTTATCCTGACACAGAAGATTATCAAAAAGGAGTTTGCTCTTTCAGGTTCAGAACAGAATCCAGATATTACCGACAAGGATTATCGGTTATTTTTGAAACGCATTTTTGGGAAAAATGCACCTGGACCAGTTGAGGCTTTTAAGGAAAAGGGACCTGATTTTATTGTTTCGGACAATCTAAAGGATCTGGTCGCTCGTATGAATCGTTTGACAGGCGAAGATCTTTTGGATTATGAAACGATTAAAACGCAAATTGAAGCGCGTGACCGGGAGGTCGATAATAAGTTTTCAAAGGACACGCAAGTAAATTACATTCGAAATACACGAAACTACCTTGGTGATAAATTAGGTCGAGTGGCAGCCCTCCATAAAATCCTGGCGCCGGAAAATGGACCGCTCATTGCGGTACGTCTCCATGTGTTGACGCGTAAAACCTTAGGCGGTCTCAAAACGAATCTCCATTCGCAAGTACTAACAAAGGATAACAAGGTGGTAGCGGGTTTGTATGCAGCGGGTGAGGTGGCTGGATTTGGTGGTGGCGGCATGCATGGTTATCGAGCGTTAGAAGGTACTTTCTTGGGCGGTTGTATATTCTCAGGCATGAAAGCCGGACAACATATTGCGCGTTTGGCAAAGGCAGCATCTACCTAAAAAATGTTATGAAAGACGATTCTTTTCTTTATAATGCCAGTTTTTCCACCCGATGTTGTTGCCGGATAGCGTCGGCCCAAGCCATCGGTGGTTACATTTAACGTTAAAACAACATTTCTAGTAGGCAATCAATGCGATGTTTGCCTATTGAAAAAGAAATTATTAAGTTTTATTCCGGATAGAGCGCAGCGTTTGAAGAAGAACAGAAACAAGTACAAAAGCGAGCCCCACATAGAAAGAAGCATTGACTTGTTTGCCTTCGTTGAAGAATAAAAAAGCAATGATAATCGAATAGATGGGCTCAAGATTGAAACTCAAATTGACCGTAAATGCAGATAGCTTCTTGAGTGATTCGGCAAAAAGAACATAAAGACCAACCGTACAAAATAAAGACAGCAAGATTAAATAGATCCCATCAGAAAAGCTTGGTATAAAACGTTCGGTGGGAAATAAATAATAGAAAATAGGCAGTCCAAGTCCCAATACAATGGTTCCACTAAGCATTTGATAATAGTTGAGTAATTTACTATCATATTGTTTGACCAATCGCTCATTGTAGATGGTATATAGGGCCGCGAAAATAGTTGAAATTACACCCAAAATAATGCCCACTTGATAAGAGCTATCAAAATGAAAGATTAAACTGATTCCGATCAAGGTCAACATGCTTAACATCAGCTGCGCCGCACTAAATCTTTTTTTATTGATGATAGGTTCTAGAATGGCTGTGAAAAAACTGGTCAGGCAATAGCACACTACGCCAATGGAAATATTGGAAAACTTGATACTTCCATAGAAAAATATCCAATGGATGGTGAGCAATAATCCACCTCTTGCAATATTCAGTATATCTTTTGTCGATTTTAATCGCTCAATCTTGAATAATTTGAGGACAACGAAAAGAATAAGTGTTGAAAGTAAAACCCTAAACCACACGAGTGGTATCTGATTGAGGGTAATGAGTTTGCCGAAAACTCCGGTGAAGCCTGCGAGCAGTACCGCGGTATGAAGTACTAAATATGATTTTTTCATAAAAAAAATGTCTTTCCCATAAAGGGAAATTTAAAAGCTAAATAAATAGTTAATCCTTGTATCATCCGAATTTGCTCCTGATCAGATATCATTATTCGTTTGACATTGCGCTATGTTATTTTGCTGGTGGAGAAAGACAAGTTCTTCGGTCCATGGTTTTATGCTAGTTTTTAACAAATATAGAAATTATCTACGGTATTCAAAGTCCTTTATTTCAGCCATTTTGTTGGATTAATATTCTTCATCCTAAAGACTAAATCTTATATTAGTGATCTCACTAGGGGGATGCCCAAGATAATCGTCTTCCTAGTATTGAATATGCAATATCAATATAAACCAAACTAAACAATGAAGAGGAAAGAATTTATTCGAAATACGAGTCTGTTGGCGGCATCGGCACTTTTTGCACAGACGAAAGTATTCGGTTTTCAAGCTGATACGGTCCGTGTGGGGCTGATCGGTACCAACGGTATGGGTTGGTCTAATCTGAACGCTATCTTGAAAGTACCAGGCGTGCAGTGTACGGCATTATGTGATGTCGATGAAAATGTTTTGAAGAATCGCGCTGAGGAATTAAAGAAACGCAATATTGATGTGAAGACTTACATCGATTATAAAGATCTTCTGAAAGCAAATGACGTTGATGTTGTTATTGTCGCTACGCCCGATCATTGGCATTGCATGCAAATGGTTGATGCTGTTGCGGCAGGAAAAGATGTATATGTCGAAAAACCAATTGGCAACTCCATTCGGGAATGTGAAATTATGGTTGCAGCTGCTAAAAAGTATAAACGTGTTGTACAGGTAGGGCAGTGGCAACGAAGCCAACAACATTTTAGAGATGCGTTGGATTTTGTTCATAGCGGAAAATTGGGAAAGATACGCCTTGTTAAGGCTTGGGCTTATCAAGGTTGGATGAAGAGTATTCCGGTTCAGGCAGACGCTCCTGTTCCTACTGGAGTACATTATGATAAATGGTTGGGGCCAGCCCCAAAACGTGCATTTAATCCCAATCGTTTTCACTTCAATTTCAGGTGGTATTGGGATTATGCGGGTGGCCTAATGACCGATTGGGGTGTACATATGTTGGATTATGCGCTGATCGGAATGAAAGTGTCAGATCCTGTTTCGGTAATGGCTGCTGGTGGTAAATTTGCTTATCCCGACGACGCCGCTGAAACACCAGATAGTCTAACAACGGTGTATGAGTTTGATGGATTTAATGTTCAATGGGAACAGGCGACAGGTATAGATTTGGGCCCTTATCAGAAGACTCACGGCGTTGCTTTCATTGGTAATAATGGTACCTTGGTCGTTAATCGTGAAGGCTGGGAAGTTATTCCCGAGAAAGGACGAATGGACGCTGTCTCTTTCCAACGTTCGCAGGACAATGGACTGGACAAGCATATGGTTAATTTCGTTGAAGCTGTTAGAAAGAAATCAGTAGAAGGTCTTCATGCTCCGATAGAAGCGGGGGCTCATATTGCGATATTCTCACAGATGGGAAATATTGCATACCGTTCTAAAAAGAAATTGTTTTGGGACAAACAAAAGCGCAGTTTCAATGATAAAGATGCGGACGGGTACTTAGCGAAAGTTTATCATAATGGCTATAATCTGCCCAAAGTCTAGGGAAATATGGGTATGAAAGGTATCGTATTGGGGCTCGCTCTGGCGACATTGTCTGCAAAGCAAGTTTCGGCGCAACAGATGGAAAAAATGTGGGATGGTCAAGGAGGAAAAAATTCCATTTCCCAAAATAGAGGGAAATTGTTCCGTGACGGCAAATATGCGATGTTTATCCATTGGGGAATCTATTCGCAGCTGGCAAATACCTGGAAGGGGAAAACGTTTTATGGCATAGGGGAATGGCTCATGAACAAGAGCATGGCCAATATCCCCGTCGCTGACTACATGGCCGCGGCGGCGTCATTTCATCCAGATCATTTTGACGCTAAGGCGATTGTACAGCTTGCAAAAGATGCGGGGATGCGCTATATCGTGATTACAAGCAAACATCACGATGGATTTTCGATGTTTCATTCGAAAGTGAATTCGTTTAATATTGTTGAGGCGACCGATTTTAAACGTGATCCGATGATTGAGCTCGCGAAAGCCTGTAAGGAAGCGGGGATCGGTTTTGGCTTCTATTATTCGCAAAATCAGGATTGGACTTATCCCGGCGGAAATGGAGGTCCCAAGGTGGACGCAGCCGGTCATTCGAAAACATTTGACGATTATTTTTGGGAGAAATGCTATCCTGAGGTGAACCAGATTACGACGCAGTATGGGCCGATAGAATTGGTCTGGTTCGATACGCCTGGTGGGATGGATAAGAAATACGCCCAAAAACTTGTCGAATTGGTTCATAAAAATCAACCTGGGGCTTACGTGTCGGGACGTGTTGGACACGGACTTGGTGATTATTCTACTTTGGGGGATATGGAAGTACCACGGCAGAATGTTCCAGGTCTTTGGGAGGCAGTCGATGTAACCAATGACTCTTGGGGGTATGCTTGGTACGACAATAATTGGAAGAGTGCCCGTGAAATCTTGTCTCGTACATTGTCGACTATTAGCCGGGGCGGGACTTACATGTTAAATGTTGGGCCTAAACCAGATGGGACTATTCCTGAGCCAGCGAGCTTAGCTTTGCGTGGTGCTGGTGCGTGGATCCGAAAGTATCCAGCGGCCGTTTATGGTGCGCAAGCTTCACCTTGGGGGCACGCTTTGCCTTGGGGGGATGCTACTGTACAAGGGCGTAAAATTTCATTATTGGTCTATCACTGGCCAACTAATGGAAAGTTGTTTGTTCCGGGCCTAACAAAGGGGATAACGTCGATCAATCTTTTAAACGCAGATGGGAAGAAAAAGTTAAATTATACGACCGATGGAAAATGGTTGGAGATCAATATCCCATCGATAGCTCCAGATCCACTGGTTTCTGTGATTGAGGTCGTTATGCAGGGGACACCTGTTATTGATAAAATGTTGGGGGTCGATCCGGCGATGGAGACAATTCTTCCTGTAGACTTTGCCGAAGTTGAAGGATGCCATAAAACCGGGAAATCCTGGATGGAGAAATTCGGTGAATGGAAACATGTCGTTCAAGTAGGGCAATGGACTGGTCAAAGTAAACTAACGTATGCTATAGACATTGTTAAGCCAGGCTATTATCAAGTTGGCCTAAATTATACAGGGCAGGGGAGAGTGGTGTGGAAGATCGAAAACTCGGCTGGAGAGATCGTGCAGAATCAACAAGCCGCTGCTTCAGTGTATAATTGGTACCCATGGGGATGGATGAAATTTAAAGCCCCAGGAAGATACAGCGTTACTGTTTCATTTCTTGAAGGTGATGGTGACAAGGTCAGTCTCAGTGCACTTCGATTTAAACCTGTAGAATAGGCTGTTGCTGTCTATTCTACAGGTTTTTCAATCATCAATTTCTGTGCTTTCTGCCTTAATTGATGATATTCCCAAAAAATCAAACAGGGATTTTTAGGCAGGCATTCGATTCAGCTAGTCTTGCATAAGAGTCTGTATTTTCTCAATAGAATCCTCATTCTCCAAAAACTCAAGATACGGTAACAAAGGTTCGATATCTTTTTTGTCCATTGTTTCTATGTCTTCAAATAAAGCATTTACAAAATCACTGCAAAAAGATTTGCCAAAGCTATACGTGATGATTCTCGCAAGATCATCACAATCGATTTCCGTGGCATTCAGATTAAATACAAGTTCAGGTATTTCGTAGTCGCCTTCTGCCGGATAGCCGATATACCTAAACATGCTTTCCTTCCATACACGAAATAGAATTTGATGCGAGACATGTTTTCCAAAGTATTCGAACACCTTGGAAAGTAGATCGCAAGCTGCCTCCTTCTCAAAAACACCGGCAATGCTTTTGTCTATCAATTCAGCATAAGGAATGAAAATTGAGCTATCGAAATGAACATCAAAATTAGCGGTAAGCATAGCCAATATATGTTCTTTGGGCTGCATTCTTAGAAGTTGTCTTGCTGTTAATGAGGTTAAGTTGTGCTTTTGTTCTCGACCGTGGCTATCGGGGAGGAGCACGGTGTGTTCTTTGTCGAGGAGCGAGATGACGAATTTCCAATCTTCGGGCCTTTTGAGAATCCTGCAGTTCTGAGCGAGATAACCGCGTCTTTTTGGGTCAGGTTTCTTGTCTCCGACAATAACTTCTCCAGGTTGAATAACATGTTCTGGAGGAACTTTAAACCTGCGTATATGCACAAAGAGTTCTTCTCCGGAAGGTAACGCAAGAGTACCAAATCCTTTGTTATTGTCGAACCATTTGACAGCGCCGATAAACATGGCTGGAGTTGAGTTTTGTTTCAATAGCATAAAGGTAATGAATAAATGCATTTATTATGCATTGAAAATGAAATATTTGTAATTATTTGCCGTGAAAGACTTTTAACGGATCCGATGGATTCTTAGTCTACATGGTTAAGAACGCTTTCTAAACAGCCAAAATGTTCGTAATTTCAATAGAAAGCGACAATCAAATTAGTGGGACGGAATTGGACAGGAGTCAAAAGGCGTTTTGAAAAATCGATTGAGAGAATAATTTCATAGCATTTTTTGTCGCCTAGGCGTAATTTTGAGTTAACTTAGTCTGTTGAAATCTGTTCTATAAAATCGTTCATTAATATAACGTACCCTATGCAGTCTGTAATTGTCAAATCTATTCTCAATAAAACAAAACAAAGAGATCCTTGGTTTCTTGACGATTACACCGTCAATCCTTATAGCGGATGCTCGTTCAATTGTTTATATTGTTATATCAGAGGTAGTAAATATGGTATTAATATGGCCGAAAAGCTAGGTGTAAAGCGCAATGCGGTGGATTTGTTGGACCGAGCCTTAGCGCTCCGTGCCCGTAAAAAACAATATGGAATAATTGTATTGTCGTCTGCAACGGATCCTTATTTGCAATTTGAGCAAACGGAGCTACTGACGCGCCAATTATTGGAAATTATAGTACATTATCGCTTCCCAGTGCATATTATCACCAAATCGGATCTAGTAAGTCGGGAATTTGATTTGTTGAAGCAGATCGATGCTGAAGCGATACTTCCATTGGATCTGCAGGGTAAATTGACACATCGCGCTTTTATTACTTTTTCCTTTTCAACCATCGATATGGAAATTGCCAGCATATTTGAACCAGGTGCACCATCGCCTGAGCTTCGTTTGAATACATTGAGTGAAGCACGTAAGATGGGATTGTGTAGTGGCGTAAGTTTAATGCCTTTGTTGCCCTTTATTTCGGATACCGGAACTCATCTTGATCAGATGTTTGGGACTTTTCGATCCATTGATGCAAATTATATTTTTCCAGCAACCTTGGCCTTGTATGGTTCTGATCCTGGTGACAATCGGACGTTGGTTATGCGTGCGGTTGAAAAACACTATCCACAACTCGTGGAAAAATATCAACGATTGTTTGGTGCGGACGGCAAACTTCCTAGCTATTATCGACAGGCATTTGCGGAAAAGGCTAAGGGACTATGTCTGCAATATGGACTTAGGGACCGGCTGACGAATAATGATCCCTTATAAATTCCTGGGTATTTTTGGCGGTTGATCAATACCAAAGTAGCTTTTTCTCCTTCTCTGTGATGTGTGTTAAGTTGAGCCTTTTGCATTTTTTCCTTATTGATAGGCCATTTAAGTTGAATGTGACGATCTTGATTCTAATCTTTTTAATAAGCAATCTTATTCCGTAGTAAATACAGGTTTTTAGGTATGCTAACTGTTTGAATTTTAGCTTTTAATTGTATGTTTTCGCCCTGACTAAAACCGGTAGAAAACAGATGTATTGGATAAAGGATTTTTTATGACGAAGTTTTACGTTAAAACGAAGAAAATAATTAACCTAATTGTTTAAGTGTTTTGTGAAATAAGTGATCCCTCTCTTTGTTGTTTTTTGTATTGTATTGTTTCAAATATGTTACATTTTATTTCGTATAAGGTTTTTGTGAATATTATTTGTTTAATATTATTTAACATGTTGATTGATAGTGTTTTGATTCATTATGTCAAACTGATTGGTTCTTTGTTTTATTAAAAAATTAAAAAAGACATTCTGTTTCGTGTTAAAATTGTATTATCTTAATATTGATTTAACCAATTGTCGTTTAATTGTTTAGTAATGCTTTGTTAATAATTTACAAATATTAAATAACCTTTCTTTGTAACCGAAGAAAAACAAAACCAAATTCATGAAAACGAAACACGTATTACTTCCTGTAATGATCGGGATGTCTCTCGGCGCGTGGGCCAAGAGCAAACCTGTCTTTCTGACATCTATTCCGGATGTTGAAATTTCCGCCAAATTTCAGGGGCCTATTCGAGGCATTGTAAAAACAGCAACCGGTGAACCTATCTCGGGTGTGTCAATTTTTAATTCAACTACTGGCAAAACTACGCAAACTGACCAAGAAGGTGCTTTTGTCATCGAAGGGAAAACTGGGCATACATTGCGCTTGTCGATGATCGGTTTTGAAACACAGCACGTAAAAGTAGAGGCAATACCTTTAACCATTCAGTTAGTTTCGACAGATCAATCCCTTGATGAAGTAATTGTTGTCGGGTATGGTAAGCAAAAAAAGGTAAACTTAACAGGTGCTGTTACACAGATTGATGCGAAGATACTTGAAAATCGCCCAGTTGCCAATGCAACTCAAGCTTTGCAGGGAGCAATACCAAATTTGAATATTACATTTACCAATGGCAGGCCAGGAGGGGAAGGAAACGTTAATATCCGGGGTTTCGCTTCGATAAACTCAGCTAATGCTCAACCTCTTATTCTCATAGATGGAGTTCCAGGAAATATCAATACGATCAATCCCCGTGATATTGAATCGATATCCGTTTTAAAGGATGCTTCGGCAGCAGCGATTTATGGCGCTCGGGGGGCATTTGGTGTTATGCTCGTAACAACTAAAAAAGGAAAGGCCGGAAAAATGAACATTAATTATAGTAATAATTTTGGTTGGTCTGGACTGACGGTGCGGACAGATTTTATGACGAGCGGTTATGATGCTGCTAAACTAAATGATGAAGCTTTTATTCGTGCCACCGGTAATAGTTATACGGGATATACAGAAGATGACTATGCTGAACTATTGAAACGAAAAACAGATCCTAGTCTGCCTTCCGTAGTGGTTCAGAATAGAAATGGAAAAGATCAATATGTATATTATGGCAATACAGATTGGTGGAATGAGATGTATCGAAAAACACAGACCTCAATGGAACATTCGTTAAATTTCTCTGGCGGTAGTGAAAAAATTGATTACTATGTGTCGGGGCGACTTTATGAAAAAGGGGGGCTAATGAAAATTAACCAAGATAAATTCGATGCTTATAATGTTCGATCGCGCATAAATGCGCAGGTGACCCCTTGGTTGAAGGTAAGTGCAAATACCCAGCTGAATTACCAAAACTACACCTATCCAGGATGGGCGACAAGTCCAGATAATAACAATAATTTTATTTCAACAACGGTACACGCTTTACCATCTTATGTGCCCATGAATCCCGATGGTACCGCAACCTATAGGACGGAACTGAACAATTATAATATTGGCGATGGTATATATGCAGATTTGTTGCATGGAAAGTCAAAAGGTGGCGAGGATAAATATGAGTTTATCAATATGTTTGAGACTGTATTTCAGTTGGCGCCAAACTTGACCTTAACGGGTAATTATACCTTTACTTATAATCCGATCCATAACTGGAATAGAAGAACGGCCGCTCCTTGGTCTGTTTTTCCTGGTGTGATCAATTACTTGGGAAATGATACATATACCGAAACGATCATCAATAGGCCAAAACATTCACTCAACCTATTCGCCAATTATAGCAAGCAATTTGGAGATCATCAGTTTGCCGCCACGGTAGGCTTTAACCAGGAAACCACAGGATACAAACGAATCGGCGGTACGCATACTAATTTGCTGTCGGAGGATTTGAATGATTTTGCGCTGGGGACTGGTCAAATGCAGTTACTCGGGAATGCAAATACCTGGGCATTACGAGGCTATTTTGGAAGGTTGAATTACAATTATAAAGGGAAGTACCTGTTGGAGGTGAATGGTCGCTACGATGGAACGTCTAAATTTCCATCCAGTCAGCGATATGGTTTTTTCCCCTCTTTCTCGGGCGGATGGCGGATTTCGGAAGAGTCGTTTATGGCTAATCTGAAACCAGTTTTAAATGAAGCTAAATTTAGAGTCTCCTATGGGGCGTTGGGTAACGCACAGGAAGCTACTGAGTATGGTTACATCCAATTGTTGAATGCGGGATTGTCCAATTACATAACCAATGGTACAAAAACACAATATCTGAGTGCACCAACTCCAATTTCGGCTGATTTAACCTGGGAGAGAACGAATACATTAAATTTCGGAACAGATCTCGAATTTTTTAGAACTCGATTGAGTGTATCTGCTGACTATTTTATTCGAAATACGCTCGATATGTTGATCCCGGGCAAAACCTTGCCAGCGGTTTTTGGTTCGGCGTCGCCTCGGACAAACGCTGGAGACCTAAGAAATAAAGGCTGGGAGATTTCTGTGGCTTGGCGTGATCAATTTGACTTGGATGGAAAATCTTTTGGCTATAATATTGGGCTGGGATTGTCAGATTCTAAAGCGAAGATCACACGTTTTGACAATAAGGAAATGTTGCTAAGTAACTATTATGTCGGCCAGACTTTGGGCGAAATTTGGGGGTATAAGGCTGATGGTTTTTTTCAGTCCCAGACGGAAATCGACAATTGGAAAGTTAACCAGGATTATGTGGATAAACAACGGTTGGCAGCACCGGGAGACTGGTCCAAACTTCATCCTGGAGATTTGAAATTTGTTGACATTGGTGGAAAGGATGGCGTTCCGGATGGAAAGGTTGATGCTGGAGACAATACATTGATGAACCCTGGGGATCAAGTGATCATTGGGAACAACAGAGCCCGTTATACATTTGGTTTTAATTTGGGGGCAAATTGGCAAGGATTCGATATTTCGGCCTTCTTTCAGGGGATAGGTCGACAACATTGGTGGCCTGGAGCAAATGCAGATAAGTTTTGGGGACCATACTCAAGACCGTACTATTCGTTTGTGCCGAAGGATTTTGAACAGGATATTTGGACGCCAGAAAATACAGATGCCTATTATCCATTGTTAAGAGGCTATATTGCCTTGAATGATCGTGGATCTTTGAACGTCAAATCGGATCGTTACTTACAGGATTTGGCCTATATACGACTAAAAAATCTAACCGTAGGCTATACGGTTCCTCAGGCCTGGCTAAAGCGCGTGAAATTGGCCAATGCGCGGATTTATGTGTCTGGTGAAAATATTTGGACGGCGACTAAGCTCCGTTCCAAATATATTGATCCCGAACAGTCGGCTCAAGAGGTCAACGGAAGATCATATCCAATCTCTAAAACATTTTCATTTGGTCTAGATTTAACATTTTAATAGTATGAAAAAGATAGTATATATATATGCATTGTTGAGCTGTGGCATGATGGCTTGTAGCAAAGATTATTTGGAACGTTTGCCTGAATCGTCGGTTACTCCTGAGGCTTCCTTTAAAACAGAAAAGGATTTGGCGTTATTTACAAAGTCATTTTACGATGCCGCACTACCTTCGGCCGAAGGAGTTTATAACGAATCGGTCGATAATATCGTTAAGACAACATTGGATGATGAATTGACCGGAAAAAGACAGGTTCCGATAAGTGGCGGTGGATGGACTTGGGCAAATCTTCGTAATATCAATTACTTTTTGGCGAATTGCTTTAATACAGTTTCAGAAACGACTGCTGCGCCCTATGCTGCCGAGGCGCGCTTTTTTAGGGCATATTTTTATTTCGATAAACTGAAACGTTTTGGAGATGTGCCCTGGTATGACAAGGTCATTGATCAAAATGACGAAGAACAACTTAAGAAGGCGAGGGATCCGAGAACTTTGGTTGTATCAAACATTCTCGCTGATCTGGACTATGCGATTGCCAATCTACCGGCTACCAAAAGTGATGAAAAAGTGACCAAATGGACTGCATTGGCCTTAAAGTCCCGGGTCGCACTTTTTGAAGGAACATTTCGTAAATATCATACAGAATTTAATTTACCCGATGCAAACGGCCTGTTGGAGAAGGCGGCCGATGCAGCCAGCAAGCTTATGGAGGGAGCGCAATACAGCGTATACAATGCCGCGGGAACAGACTCTTATGGTGCATTGTTTTATAGTGTTAATAGTTTGCCACAAGAGGTTATTTTAGCGCGGAAATTCTCGGATGCTTTGCAAATCTGGCACAATGTAAATTATTATACGATTACAGCTTCCTACGGAAAACCCGGATTGGATAAAAATTTGGTGGATTCTTACCTGATGAAAGATGGAACGAGATTTACCGATAAATCAAATTACCAAACAATGACGTTTAAGGAGGAGGTCCTAAATCGCGATCCACGTCTAAGCCAGACGATTCGTACGCCGGGCTATAAGCGTATTGGAGGTGCCGCTGCTGTTGCTCCGAACTTTGGGAATTCAGTGACGGGATATCAATTGATCAAATTTGTGGGAGATGTAAAGTATGATAACTTCAATCGTTCTGAAAATGATATGCCGATTTTTAGGTATGCCGAGGTTTTATTAAATTATGCTGAAGCGAAAGCAGAGTTAGGCACATTGAGCCAGGCCGATTTGGACAAATCAATTAAGTTGTTGCGCGATCGTGTAGGCATGCCAAATCTAAATCTGCAGGCGGCTAAATCAAATCCAGATGCATTTTTAGCGAAAGACTATCCGAATGTAGTTGGTGATATGAAGGGGGTACTATTGGAAATAAGAAGAGAACGCCGTATTGAATTGGTGATGGAATCTTTCCGTTGGGATGATATCTTAAGATGGAAAAGCGGCCAGTTGGTCACGAGACAATTTAAAGGGATGTATTTTCCGGGTACAGGCAAGTTTGATTTAGATAATGATGGTAAAGATGACGTTTGGATTTATGAAGGTGACAAGCCGAGTGCCTCGGGAATTCAGCTATTGAAATTGGGCTCGGAAATCTTATTGGAAAATGGGAATAAAGGAAATGTGATTATTAATGCGCATATCAAAAAAGTTTTCGATGAAAAGAAAGATTATTTATATCCAATTCCTGTCCAAGAACGACAATTAAATCCTAACCTTACCCAAAATCCAAACTGGGGAGAATAATACACCTTAAAAAATGCGATCAGTGGTCGAGTGCTTCTCCCGCTGATCGTATTTTTAATATTACTATATGTTTTTTTTAACTAGCTGTATTTTAACTATATAGGTTGTGAAAAATGCGTTTAATTTATTTTTCGTACCTTTGTATCGTCAAAAGACAGAATGGCGTGAGTTTATTCCGCTATGGCTTTGTGCCTTTGGCACAGCCTAGGTTGTTCGTTATACTTGTTGAAGTATATTTTGGAGATGCTTTATAAATGGAGCATTTCGTCTTTAAAAGATTAGTTTCTTTTTCATCATTGCTCTTACCGAACCGAGAGTAAAGTATGTTAGTTAATAAGTTGATTGAACTGTACGAGTAAGATTTCGATCAAACGGACTCAACTGTAGGGATATTTTTTATTTGTAAGAAAATAGCGTAGGCGTATGGCCTTAGTGGATCACTTATGCCCTTTTGGTTTATTTATGTTTAAAAAAATTAAAGAATGGATAAAACAAGCAAGGTAAAAGTAAAAGTTGAAGACTTGGTACTTGTTTTCGGAAAGCAAAAGAAACAAGCTCTGCACTTACTGAACGAGGGTTTCTCGAAGAAGGATATTTTAGCGAAAACGGGCTGTACTATTGGGATTAACAAAGCTAATTTTGAAATCTTCGAGGGGGAATTTTTCGTTATAATGGGGCTTTCGGGAAGTGGGAAATCTACCCTGCTCCGTTGTCTGAATCGATTGAACGAACCGACATCAGGAAAGGTTTATATCAATGGTGAGGATATAACAGGGAAAAATAATAAAGATCTTCTTGAAGTCCGTCGAACAGAAATGAGTATGGTCTTTCAAAAGTTTGGTCTGTTGCCACATCATACCGTGTTGAGCAATGCTGCTTTCGGTTTAGAACTACGAGGGGAAGAACGGGACAAACGGGAATCTAAAGCGCAGCAAGCGCTTGATGTCGTCGGGCTCAGTGGATTTGAACAACAGCTACCTTCTCAGTTATCGGGTGGTATGCAACAGCGGGTTGGACTGGCTCGGGCACTTGCAAATGATCCTGAAGTACTACTGATGGATGAGGCATTTTCAGCTCTGGATCCCCTGATTAAAACAGAAATGCAAGATCAGTTACTGGAGTTGCAGGATAATCTACAAAAAACAATCGTATTTATTACCCATGATCTCGATGAAGCGATCAAATTGGGCGATCGTATTGCTATTATGAAAGATGGTGTCATCGAACAGATCGGTACTGCGGAAGATATCTTGACAAATCCAGCAAGTGAGTATGTTAAAGCCTTTGTTGAAAAAGTGGATCGCAAGTCGATCATTTCGGCAGGTTCACTGATGTTTGAGAAACCTACTGTTGTACGTTTCAAAAAAGATGGCCCTGAGGGGGCGCTGCGGAAAATGCGGGCGACAGGAATTGAAATTCTCCCTGTAGTCGATGCGCATGATACTTTCCTTGGTTTTGTTCATATGAGTGAAGTCATTCAATCGGCAAAGCGTAGGGAACCCACCGTAGAATCCATTATACATGCCAACGTTCCAACCGTATCAAAAGAGGTGACCGTTGAAGAAATGTTGCCCCTGATATCGGAGATCCGGTCGCCAATCGCTGTGGTGAACGAACATAATCGTTTATTGGGGATCGTAACACAGACGTCGTTGATTATTGAAGCGACAAAGTATAATGAAGAGGAAATTATTGAATTAAAAGAGAAAGCAAATAATCAGTAGAAATGAATAAAGTAATCGATATAGGACAATACATCACTGTAGCCGTCAATTGGCTGACAGATCATTTAGAGCCATTTTTTAACCTGATAAAAAATACAGGGAATGCATCCATTATTGGACTGGAATGGGTGTTAACAACGATACCTTTTTTTATTATCATCGCATTATTTACAGCATTAGCCTGGTGGAAATCTGGGAAAGGGGTCGCACTGACGACATTGTTGGGATTAACATTGATCTATCTGATGGGATTTTGGATTGCAACAATGGAGACTTTGGCGCTGGTATTGGTCGCTACCTTGACAGCCTTGGTTATATCAGTTCCTTTGGGTGTGTGGGCTGCAAAAAATAAGCTAGCGGCCAAGATCATTCGTCCCTTGCTTGACTTGATGCAGACAATGCCGGCCTTTGTCTATTTGATTCCGGCAGTGTTATTTTTTAGTATTGGTAAAGTCCCAGGAGCTTTTGCGACCATTATTTTTGCTATGCCACCTGCTGTACGTTTGACGACCCTAGGGATTGATGCGGTTCCAAAAGATATCGTGGAAGCTGCACGTTCATTTGGAGCAACCAATAGCCAGATCTTATTTAAAGTAGAATTGCCCTTGGCTACCAAAACAATTTTAGCAGGGATCAATCAAACCATATTACTGTCTTTATCGATGGTTGTTATTGCCGGAATGATTGCTGCCGGTGGTTTGGGAGAAAAAGTACTTGAAGGTATAAACAACTTGGATATTGGTCTTGGTTTTGAAAGCGGTTTGTCCGTTGTGATTCTCGCTATTATTTTGGATCGGATCACACAGGGCTTTGTAAAAAAGAAAGCATAGTATGAGGAAAATAAAAAGTATGGTATTGTGCCTGATGGTGTTATTACTTGGGGCATGCAGCAAGGGCCGGAATAAAAATATTATTCATATCGGCATGGTCGATGGCTGGGCAGAAGGAGTTGCAATGACAGAGGTCGCAAAAGTAATTATGGAAGAAAAGGGGTATCATGTCGTTATCCAACGAGCTACGCCCGATATGATCTTAGCCTCTATGAACAATGGCGATACAGATCTATATATGGATGTTTGGCTGCCATTGACCCATGGAAGTAAAGTGGCTAAATTTCCAAATATTGAAGAGCTCGGAACGAGTTATAGCCATGCGCGAAATGGACTTGTTGTGCCAGATTATGTAACAATTGATCGGATTGAAGAGTTGAGAAAACATGAACGAGAATTTGATAAAAGGATTATCGGTATAGAAAAGGGTGCTGGAATAACACGTGCTGTAGATCAAGTGATCAAAGAATATGAACTCGATTATAAACATGTGAATTCATCTACGGTTGCCATGATTACGGAATTGCAAAACGCGATTAAAGCAAAACGATGGATTGTGGTAGCTGGCTGGCAACCACATTGGATGTTTGCTAAAATGAAATTGAAGTTTTTGGAGGATCCTAAAAAGACATTGGGTGATGCCGAGCAAATCAAAATTTTTGCACGAGGAGACTTTCGCATGGAGCAACCGGAGCTTGCCCAATTTTTTTCCAAAGTCTACTTTGATGAATCGACAATGGCTGATTTGTTGTCACAAATGCAAGGAAGCCAAAACAAAACAGATACGGCAAAAGAATGGATCAAGAAACATAACGATCTCGTAAAGGGCTGGTTAGAGTAAACTGCGGCAATTCATAGTTATGGATGAACACAGCGCTTTTGCTTTTGCAAAATAGCGCAAGATTCTTTTCGTGTGGATTTTGGCAAAAATGGGATTTGTGTCTCTTGAGTCAAAACGTTATTTTTATGGTTTGGATCGTAGTTCCTTACTGCGAACTACACATCATGACGAATATGGAGGAGCAAAAAATTATTTTGGTTGAAGATGAGCAGGATGTTGCCGATTTGATCGTACAAGGCTTAGGCGAGGATGGTTATAGGGTTATTCATCTGGGGCGTTCGGAAGGTCTGGAACAGCTCTTGGCGAAGCAAGATGTCTCCCTTGTGTTACTGGACATTCTTTTGCCAGGAACTAACGGGCTGGATATCTGTAAGCAGATCCGGCAATGGGGCTATACAGATTTACCTGTTATGATGTTGACCGCACTTGGTACTCCTGAGAATGTGGTGCTCGGACTCGATAATGGTGCTGATGACTATCTTTCCAAACCCTTTAAGCTCATTGAATTGAAGGCTCGGATACGTTCATTGATCCGCAGACAACAGTCTATCGTACAGGCAACGCAACGTGAATTGCTACCTTCGAAAGACACATTTAGTTATGGTTTTCTGCGTATCGATGATTATAAAAAAATAGCCTATTGTGACGGGCAGGAACTCAATTTGACAAGTACCGAGTATCGTTTGCTTTTGTTGTTTATTCAGAGCCCCAAAAAGGTATTTGAGCGCACGGAGCTTTTGGACAAAATATGGGGTATAAATTTCGATATCGGATCAAATGTTGTCGATGTTTATGTGAATTATCTGAGAAAAAAGATTGAAAAAGTAACGAGCAAAAAAGCGATCCATACGGTTATTGGTATGGGATATGTTTTAAAAATAGAAGACTGAATATTTAAACATGCACAATTATAACCGAAAGCTTACTTATCTCATTGCAATTCTAGTCATTTATGTGAGTTGTTTTGTTGGCTTTATTTTTTATTCCATTACGAATTTTGCTTTTACAGATTTTTATAAGCGGCTGGACCTGCGGCGAAATATTGCTGCAGAGAAATTTCTGAATAGTAAATCTGCCTCCCAAACTGATCAGTGGAGCCTTGATTTTATTGAAAATCTCAATAATCAGCATGAATTTTTGGTGGAATTTGATAGCAATGGTGCTATTGTAAGAAGCCAGGGATTCCATCAAGAGCTTTGGGATAAAATCAATAAAAAGGGAAGCTCAAATTTCAAGTCGGGCAATCAATTCTATTCAACTAAATACTTTTCGCAAAATGGTCGAAAGTATATCGTGGGCGCTTCTGCTGAAAATTACTTTTATACACACCATTTGGCCTATCTTCGTAATCTCCTTATTATAAGTCTAATTTTGGGAATTCTCTTTATATTCGTTGTTTCGGTTTTTATGAAGCGCTCGTTTTTAAAGCCCATATTGACCATGATGAAAGAGGTGCAGGAGATTGGTTCTGAAAATCTCTATAAACGATTGGATGAGGATAAATATAAAGGGGAGCTTCATGGTCTGGCACTCACCTTTAATCGGATGTTGACGCGCTTGGAAACCTCTTTCGAAACACAAAAGAACTTTATCAGCAATGCATCACATGAACTGAATACGCCATTGACATCCATCATAGGACAGGCAGATCTTGCTTTATCAAAAGAACGCACAACGGAGGAGTACCAACGAACATTATTTAAGATCATTGAGTCGGCAGAGCATTTGGAAAAGAAAACAAAAGCACTTTTATTGCTGGCGCGTACAGGTTTTGTTAATAATGCGACTGCATTTAGCCCCGTTCGTATTGATCAGATTGTGATGGATGCCGAACTAACAGTTAAGGCCATCAATGACAAGTTTAAGATTATTACAGATTTCAGTCTATTACCAGATGATAGTATGCGACTTAAGGTGAATGGAAATGCAATTTTGCTACAGCTTGCGCTATCCAATATTATCAGCAATGCATGTAAGTATTCATCGGATAGAACAGCATACATTGCTTTGGGTGCATTGGACAATAAAGTCTTTATTCTAATAAAAGACAAAGGTATCGGAATACCTTCCCGTGAATTGGACCATATTTACGATCCCTATTTTAGAGCTTCCAATACGAGTGGGATAGATGGTTATGGTATAGGACTTCCCTTAGCCAGAAATATTATTAAGCTGCATGGTGGGACATTGAAAGTCAATTCTGTTGTGAGTGAAGGCACCACTGTAGAAATTGAACTACCCACTTACCTTCGATTCTAATGTAGTTTTAATTTAGATGGCATTTCTAATCTCATTTTAATACAGTTGCGAGCTTTCTAATGGAAAGCTAATTTTAGATTCATTCCGTTGCCATATGTGCGTTTTAACTTTGCTAAAAAAAAGCATGGCTAAAACAACGCGTATATTAATACCCAGTGATTTTACAGTCGACTCCCTTCATTTTGTGCGTCAAAGTATTGAAGAGTCAACGGCAGATTCTATCGATATTATCCTTGTGTATGGCAATAAAAGCAGTACTTCTGCGAGTGAATTACTCGGAATTGGATTGGAAGATCAACTGGAGACACTTCAATCGGATTCTTTTTTAAAAGGCTGCAGCGTAATCTATCAGCGCTATAAAAACCGTGGGCTCAGTATTTTTGCAGATATCTTGGGTACCGATAACAGTCATTATTTGCAGCATTATCTTAGGGGACAGTCTGTTGATGAGATCATAATACCGCGAGATTATACCTATAAAAAGAAAACACGCAATTTTTTTAATGTCGCTAATGCACTCCGTAAGGTTGAGGGCCAAATTTGTTCTACGATTATATTTAAAGAGCAATCAAGTATCGGAAACAGAGCAACCGGACTAGTTGAATGATCGCTCGGAGTTTTTTACTATTGTTTTAGCTGAAATTATCATTTCTAACTTATCTTCTATCTATTTTTATGGGGCATATACAAGGCGGACCATCCCCCTTACAGCGGTTGGCAAGCCTATTACATACTGAACGGAAAACGATCAATTATATATTTATTTATGCTATTGTGATCGGTATTTTTAGTTTGACTATTCCAATAGGGATAACAGCAATATTTAATTTTTTAAGCAATGGAGCGATGTATAGCTCTACCTATATCTTAATTGCTTTTGTGTTATTTGGCGTGATCGTAGGTGGAGTATTATTGATCGGACAATTGACCTTGGTCGAGTATTTGGAGCAGAAAATCTTTCTAAAATCAGCGATTGAATTTTCGTATCGACTGCCAAGAATTAAACCTAAAAAGTTACTTGGAAAAAACCTAGTGGAGTTGGTCAACCGATTTTTTGATGTCATCATTATTCAAAAGGGAATTATCAAACTTTTGATTGATATCATCGCCGCGGTCGTGACAATTTTCTTCAGCGTGGTTTTATTATCTTTTTATCATCCCGCATTTTTGGCCTTTGGCCTTATTGTCATTTTTTCTGTCATTACGATACTTGTTTTATATTATAAAAGAGGCTTGAAAACAAGTATTGAAGAGTCTGAATACAAATATGAGACGGTAGCCTATTTGGAAGCTGTTGCCGGACAAATCGACCATTATCGTGGAGATGAGATGAAAATGAACGAAGTGACGAGAACAACAGATTCCATTGTCAGTAAATATTTATCGGCGCGAAACGATCATTTTAAAGTTTTAAAGCGTTTTTTTCTAGGGTCTGTCCTGCTTCGGACCCTGTTGTTTGGAGCGATGCTCTTGCTTGGATCCTATTTTGTTGTCGAGCGGCAAATGACTTTTGGTCAATTTGTAGCTGCTGAAGTTGTGATCGTTCAAATTGGTTATGCCATTGAAAAACTGATGACTAACTTAAATACGATTTTTGATATGCTTACGGGAGTTGTCAAACTGGCTGCTGTAACCGATCTTGCGTTGGAGGAGGACGCTGCGGTTTATGTTGATTAATAAGGATCATTCGAATCGGACAACGCTCTCTTGGAGAGATCTTTCTCATGATGCTGTTGATAGCTTATTGAAAGAGCGGGGATCCTTAGTTTTGGGGCGGATCCTTGTGTTATCTGGGATTGTTTTTGTACTGGCACTTTTTCTCCCCTGGCGGCAAACAATTCTTGGAGTAGGAACGGTTACCGCTTTACGTCCACAAGATAGACCGCAGACTATCCAAAATCAGATTGGTGGCCGCATCGAGTATTGGGCAGTTACCGAAGGGCAGGAAGTGAAGAAAGGTGACACAATTTTGGTCCTTTCGGAGACTGCACAATCCTATTTTGATCCCATGCTACCTGTAAGATTAGAAGAACAATTGCATGCCAAAAGGAGTGGAGAAGATGCCGCTAATCAAAAGATGCAAGCTACCCAAGCACAGATTGAAGCATTGAAAAATGGGCTGGATTTTCAGCTTGCATCAGCTAAAAATAAGGTGGTTCAAGCACAAAATGTGGTAAAAATAGATAGTGCAGAACTTGTCGCTGTCATGAGCTTTTTTGAGACCAGTGAAAAGCGGCTTAAACGGTACGAAGAAGGGTATCGTGATGGCTTATTTTCGTTAACGGATATTGAAACCAGGCGCTTAAACCTACAAAATGATCGAGCTAAAGTAGTAAGTGCAGATAACAAATTATCAAATTCAAGACAATCACTAACAAATGCGAGCATCGAATTAAACAACATCCGTGCAAAGTATAATGAGTCATTAGCGAAAGCGCAGTCTGATTTAAGTTCCGCTTTTTCTTCCAAGGCCTCAGTACAGGGCGATATCGCTAAACTGAGAAATGAGATCTCCAATATCGATGTCCGACGAGGATTATATGTCGTGAGGGCTCCACAAGATGGTTTTATTGTAAAAACCTTTAAAGCTGGAATCGGTGAAAATATGAAGGAAGGGGAGTCCGTTGCGACATTGCAACCTAAAAAACCACTGCTGGCCGTAGAGCTTTATGTAAATGCAATGGATGTACCATTGATAGCGCCGGAGAGTGATGTAAGGCTGCAATTTGATGGCTGGCCATCAATCCAATTTTCCGGATGGCCTTCTGTCGCGGTGGGTACCTTTGCCGGAAAAGTTTCAGTCATCGATAAAGTGAGCAGTACGAATGGTCGATTTAGGATTTTAATACGCGCGACCGATCCGGTTCCTGAGGGTGACGAGCCTTGGCCAATCCAGTTAAACCAAGGTTCAGGTGCTTATGGAAGGGTTATTTTAAACAAAGTTCCTTTGTGGTATGAGATATGGCGACAGTTGAATGGTTTTCCCCCGAGTTTGGAACGAGAACCAAAAGAAAGTGAGAAAAAGTAATTGTTATATGAATAAATTGAATTTTATTTTTATTGTGTTCTGCTTTTTTTTCTATTCTCATCTTTTGGCTCAGGAAAAGGAATATGGAGCACCGAAGACTTTTACAGTTGATGACATGGAAGAGCTTTTAATGGCTAATCATCCCATTGTTAAACAAGTAAATCTACTGAGTGAAACTGCAAAAGCCCAAGTAACACAAGCGTTAGGGAAGTTTGATCCAACACTAAATTCGAGCTTTAAAAATAAGCATTTCGGTCATACGGATTATTACAATGAGTGGAATAGCGAGTTGAAAATCCCACTTTGGTTAGCAGGAGCAGATCTGAAAATAGCTTATGATCGAAATGTAGGTGAATATACAAACCCACAATCCCGAACGAATAATGCGGGGCTCTCTGCAATCGGTTTAAGTATTCCTTTGGGGCAAGGTTTAATCGTCGATAGCCGAAGGAATACGTTACAGCAGGCAAAGGCGATGATCAGCTATCTGGAAGGCGAAAAGATCAAGCAAATTAATGCCATTTGGTTTCAGGCACTTTCAGATTATTGGAACTGGTATTTTGCTTACCAGCAATACCAACTTTTATTAGAGGGCGTTAAATTAGCGGATCAGCGGTTTAGCGCAATCAGTGAGCAGACTATGCTGGGGGACAAACCTGCAATCGATTCTATCGAAGCTTCGGTCGTCGTAAAAGAACGACGGATAGAACTTTCAAAGTATGAAGTAGAACTTAAAAATGCGAAAATTGTATTGTCCAATCATTTGTGGAATGATCAACAATTTCCGGTTGAACTTCCCGATCACGCCATACCACATAAGCTCGAAGACCAAGTTATTTTGCCGGATAATCGTGTGATCGAGGCACTACTGGATTCGGCAAAAATTGCTCATCCCGAAATGATCAAGTTGGCTAGTAAAAATCAGCAACTGCTATTTGAAGAACGTTATCGAAAAGAAATGCTTAAACCTAAATTGAATGTGTCGGGTACGCTCATTTCTAGCCGTCGCGGTTTAAATGATTTTGTACCACCGCAGTATGATTTTAATTGGCAGAACTATAAGCTAGGTTTTGAATTTGCATTTCCACTTTTTATTCGCGCCGAACGTGGGAAGCTCAAAGAGGTACGGATTAAGCAAGATCAACTACGATTTGAGCAGGTAGCGACTGAAAGAAATATTTACAATGACGTCGTTAAAAAGTACAATGATTTAAATGCTTACAGTAAACAGATTGAACTTCAATCGATCAATATAAGTAACCAGGAATTGCTCCTTAAGGGTGAATTAAATAAGTTTGAGCTGGGTGAATCAACCTTGTTTGTTGTCAATAGCAGGGAAAACAAGCTGATTGAAATGCGTATCAAGCAAGAGAAGCTTTTTACGGACTATCGGAAGGCACTGGCAGAGTTATACTACAAGGCCGGAACTAAATTTTAATCCCATTTTAATCTACATTTTATTTTTAATCTCATTTTAATACAAGTCCTAAAATTCTAATAGAAAGTTAATTTCAGATTCATTCGGTTGCCATGATGACCTGTTAATTTTGTATAAAAATAATTGGATATGGCAAAGGCAACGCGTGTATTGATTCCAAGTGATTTTACGATTGATTCGCTCTTTTTTGTGATTCATAGTATAGAACAATCGTCAGCTGAAGAGCTAGACATTATTTTGGTCTATGGCAATAAGAGCAGTACTTCGATTAGTGAGTTATTAGGGATTACACTGGAAGATCAGCTTAATAAGCTGCAATCAGAAGATTTTTTGAAAGCCTGCCAGATGATCTGTCATCGTTATGAAAATCGTAAGCTAAATATCTATACAGATATTATCGGCTCTGACAATCTCAATTATTTACAACATTATTTGCGCGGAGCTCGGATTGATGAAGTCAAGGTTCCCACAGATTATGAATTTGAAAAAAGAACAAGGCATTTTTTTGACGTCGGACGGGCTTTGCTTCACTTGAGTAAAAGTAAGCAGAAGAATGTCTCGATCGTAGAAAAACCCGGGACAAACAAAACCGGCAGAAATGTCTTGGCGGATTTATTTTTTAACAAGAAATGGGATGTTAATTATTAAGAGAAAAATATTGGCACAATTCAACTTTGTCTTGTTGTCCTTTTTGCTTTTAGGGGCTAGTTCAATGGTTATGTTTTATGAAAACCCTGAGCGGCTTTTAGAAGGGGAGTGGGAAGAGCAGGGTTGGTACTTTGAGAAAGTGGAGAAGTCTCCAACATTCAAAAAACAGGCGGTTATCCATGAAGGAATAAAAGATGCTGCAATCGCGCACCTTCCACCCCTGCAGGATGGATTATGGCATTTTGAAAAAATGGGTGATAAAAATTTTATTGCCCATCATGAGGACAAACAATACAATTGGTTTTTGAAGGGACGAGGCCATATTCTTGAGCTTCGTAAGAATGACGAGCTAATAGAGAGTTTCGTTATCCAAAAGTTGAATAAAAACCAGTTGGTGCTGCATCTTAATTTGGATATGCAGACGAAAGGAATTGCACGTATCGTGCTGAAAAAAGGAGGAAAGGAAAAGTATGCTGAGAAAATATAGTAACCATAGGACGATTCAAGATAACATTAGGCTGGGGGGAATTACCGCGTTTTCTGCAGGAATGGTCAATGTCGCATCTGTCATTGTCTTTTTCTCGTTTACCTCGAATGTAACGGGTTATTATGCTGTTTTTGCACAGGAGATAGCGAAAGGGAATTGGTACCAAGGTGCTGTGGTGCTTTTTTGGATTTTACTTTTTCTAGTAGGGAGTATGCTTTCTAATCTGATCATCATTCATGGTAAAGGACGTTTTAGCTCCTATTTGACACATTCCATTCCCTTGGTATTGGAAATATTGAGTATATTATTTGTTGGGATATATCTTGATGTATTTTATGAGGATTCTTTGAAAGAAACTGAGATACTTGTCGGTGCATTGCTCTTTGCGATGGGGCTACAAAACGGTTTGACTGCGAGCATATCGAATTCTGTTGTGAAAACAACACATTTGACCGGGCTAACGACAGATTTGGCCATATTGATTTCGATGTTCACCAAGGAGTCTAACCGGAGCAATAAGGCATTGGTCGACAAATTCCATTTGCTATTGAGCATCGTGAGCGCGTATGTCGTTGGCGGACTTGTGAGCGGTATTTCATTCACTTACCTATCAAATAAAACATTTTACGTGGTTTGTTTTGTTCTTTTAGTCATCGGTTTATACGATCACTACAAATTGTATCTGTTGAAAAAGCAATTTGTGAATCGTCATCGTCAACCAGTGGCAGCTTAGTTGACTGAGCAAGTTCTTGGTTAGCTAAGCAAAAGGGCAAATAGTTTAATCGCATTTCAAAAAATGCGATTTTTTTTGTCCAAAAAATGCTTATCTTCATACACAGTTATCACGCTCTACCGAAGCGAATGAAAGACTACTTAATCAATTTAAAACCGTATCATGATCAAATTCTTTTCCAACCGGCCTTTTTGGGCACTTTCTCTAATTTCGCTGTCAGTATCACCCCTCTGCGTAAAACAGGCTTATGCGCAAGAATTGCACACCCAAAGATCAGTACATGATCAAAATAAAAGCCAGCAGAATCTTTTACGGGCAATCCAATTGATTGATCGATCAATGGACGTCTATTTTTCCGGTGAAGATTTCAAAATGCATCGTTTTTATAACCCATTTACGAAGGTTCGATCCGAAGAAACAGCTAGTGTATGGATGTATTCTGCTTCCATAGAAGCTGTAAACGCTGTGTTGAGTGGCTTGAAAAAACAACAGAAGGTAGATAACGGCAAGCTTTATAAAATGTATTATTCCCGCTATGTAGATTTATTGGCTAAGCTTCATGCAAATGCAGCCTATTATTTAGGGACCTTTACGCTAACGTCGTTTACGCAGCATAAAGAATGGACAGTGTATGCTGTCGATCGCGTTCGAGAAAAAGGAAAAGCAAATGTAACGGGCGTATTGAACGTCTATGATGATCAGATGTGGTTGGTACGGGAATTATTGGAAGCTTATCATTTGACCGGGCAAGATCGCTATTTGCAAGAAGCGGAGTACCTTACGGCTTATGTTCTTGATGGTTGGGATTGTACTTTGGATGAGAAAGGGAAAGAGCATGGCGGAATTCCATGGGGACCAGGATATGTAACGAAGCATGCCTGTAGTAATGCACCGATCATTAGTCCGCTTGTTACATTGTATGAAATCTATAAAAACAAAGGAGACCAAATAATTGCACATTCGATCGATCAGAAAGATAAACTAACCCGTATTGCTAAAAAAGAGCGGAAGGCCGATTTTTATCTCCGTTTTGCTAAAAGGATTTATGACTGGCAAAAAGCAAATCTTCTTAATGAAAAAGGTGTCTATGCGGATATGATGGGTGATTGTTATCCAGATTGTTCGATAGCTTATGAAACGGTCAACGGTGTGCGATACCGAAAAAATACCGAACTCAGAAAAGCCGTCGGAACTGCATTTTCCTATAATAGTGGAACGATGATTTCCGGAGCAGCAGACTTATATCGTGTTACGAAAGCTAAAAGCTATTTAGAAGATGGCAAGAAACTGGCCGATGCGACTTTTACTTATTTTGGAAAGTTAGGGCAGCAGATTCCTGAGCATTATACGTATGCGACAGACGGTTTTAATAACTGGTTTAACGGTGTTTTGTTAAGAGGCTATACCACTATATTACCGAATTATAGTAAGGCTGGGATGTATGTGAAGTCTTTTCAGGAAAACTTGGATTATGGCTATACGCATTTCTTGAGCGAAGGATTTTTGCCAAATGATTTGCTCGGAGGTTGGGCAAAAGATAAAAGCAAGAATGATCTGGAGGGAATGTTTATGTTCACTTTTGCGGCACAGTATGCTACACTTGCGCAAGTTGAACAACCAAAATAGATGCTCCCCTAATGAGGCACTTATTTTGGTTGGGATAGAATTGTCTGCATCGTTATGATTTAGATAAAGCAGTTTGGGCGTCTTGAAATTCAGTAGGGCTCTGTCCAAACTGCTTCTGAAAATTACGAGAGAAATGAGTCGCGGAGCTATAGCCTAGTAAATTAGAAATTTCGTAGACTTTATGCTGCTTTTGGATGAGCAGTTCTGCTGCTTTTCGGAGCCGCGTTAAATTAATCAGTTCATTGGGCGATAGGCTCGATACCACATTAATTTTGCGATAGAGGGTAGGTCTACTCATGCAGAGAATATCGGCCATCCGATCGACATTAAACTGTGGGTCATCGAGGTGTTGCATGATGATTTCTTCAATCTTCAACAAAAACTCTTGTTCACTTTGATTTTGACCGATTTGCTGTATTTGCGACATCGGATTTTTAATAAAAAATTCCTTGACTTTAACTCTATTCTTTAATAAACTCGCGATTTGTGCTCTTAAAAAGGCAGGTGAAAAAGGTTTTTCAATATAAGCGTCGGCACCATACTCCAAACCCTGAATTTTTGATTCAATACTATTTTTTGCCGTTAAGAGTATAACTGGAATGTGTGCATATGCGATATCTTCTTTAATTTTTTGACAGAGTTCAAAACCATCCATTTCTGGCATCATCACATCGCTGACGATCAGATCAAAATATTCAGTGGCTAATAAATCCAGCGCTTCCCTACCATTGGAACTCGTTGTTATCTGATAATCCTCATTGAGATCATCCGCAATGAATTCAAGTAGTTCAGTATGATCATCTACTAATAATAAATTGGATTTGGCATTCATAATTATGGGTTTGTATTGTGATTCAAAGGCAATGTCAAACTAAATACGTTCAATTGGAGGTCGTTTGTACTGTATAACAGGGTACCTTGGTGTTTTAACGTTAAGGACCTTGTCAATGCCAAGCCTAGGCCGCTTCCAGGAACATTCTTATTTTGTTTTAAGCGATTGAATGGTTCAAAAATTCTTTCCCTTTCTTCTGAAGGAATTAAAGCTCCGTCGTTTTTCACGGTCAATATAAAGATATTTTTCTGTTTATCCATATTCAAATTCACTTCAATATAGGATGAAGAATATTTCAGGGCATTATTCAAGAGGTTGTAACATATCTTGTCGAATGCGTCGATATCGACTTGACCTATGATATCTGGCATAATGTGCGATACCATCTGCTTGTCCTGCGCCTGCAATGTGACTGTAAAATTGTTGATAATTTCCTGGACCGTTTGGCTTATGTTTTCTGATTCAAAGTGTAATTTGAATCCTTCCGTTTCGACCTGTCTAAAATCCAATAGCTGATTGCTAAGGGCAATCAACTTCTCCGTGTTGTTTTGCATGGTCAATAGTAGCTTGTCGGTTACAGGATTGTGATCGACTTTGTCCATAAGCTTCTCTAAGGGGGCCTTGATCAATGTCAACGGTGTGCGTATTTCGTGCGCAACATCGGTGTAAAAATTGATTTTTGAGCGATAGAGTTCTTGCTCGCGTAGATTTTGTACGGTTAAAAGATGTTGTCGATTGCGTTGTTTGATCTTTTCATTGAAATGATGAATAACAAATATAATCAGCCCCACAAGGATTAGAGCATAGCAAACAAAGGCCGGTATACTTGCCCAGATCGGAGGAAGAATAGTGATTTTAAGACTAGCAAAAGTGGGGATTGTATTGCCATTTGGATCTTCTGCTTTTACAGTAAAAACATAGTTTCCGGGCGCTAGCTTGGTGAAGTAAGCTCGTTGATTGCTTGTAATGTCTATCCAATTGTCGTCGAGACCATCCATTTTGTAGCTATAGTGAATGGAATGGGGGGCTTGGTAGTGTAATGCCGCAAAATCAAGACTGAAGGATGACTCGTCGTGTTTCAGTTTGATTTTATCCGTGAACAGAATTGATTTGGACAGAATATTTGTATCGGTGTACTGATTGATCGCCCTATTGTTGATGTAAAAATTAGTGATGTAAATCGGAATTTGATTCTTGTAGTTGATTTGGTTGAGCCTTTCGGGATTGAAACGTATCAGTCCATTGATGGTGCCGAAATAAAAGTTTCCATTGTCATCATTAAAGGATGAATTGTAATTGAACTGAATAGTCGGTAGGCCAGACTCCAAGTTGAAGATGCGTTTTTTTCCACTGGGAAGATGGTAGCGTACCAGGCCCTTGGAAGTACTCACCCAAAGGTTATTTTGTTTATCTTCTAAAAAGGCGAGTGTCACATTACTGGGCATTCCTTCTTCCAGGCCAATGTTTTCAAAGCCATCCTGATTTGATTTCTTTTTAGCCATCCCACCTTCGGTAGCTATCCAAATTTGATTTTTTGAGTCCTCAAATATACTGTTGACCCTATTGTTGGGCAAGGAATTGAGATCGTTCTGATGATGCGTATAGTGTTTGAAATAACGTGTGGTCGGATGATAACAGAATAGTCCATCACGCCACGTTCCGACCCAGATATTCCCCTTTTTATCTTCCAAAATGCTTGTATAAAACATGTATTCTGGGACATTATCAATAAGGTGGAAAGATTTTTTTTCTAGATCAAAGCGGTATAGGCCGCGTGTGGATGCAGCCATGATTTCTCCTTTTCGAGTTTTATAGAGATAAAAAAGAAAATTACTTTGGAGATCGGATGTTGATACATTGCTGTTACGATCGATGTGATAGATAACTTTTTGAAGCTTTGGCGAAAAAATGTCCAGACCATTGACGAAAGTACCAATCAATAGTTTGTCGCCAATAGGGAGAATACCGTGAATATTGTTATTTGCCAGATTCCCCTGTTTATCGGAGAAGTTCTGGATATAACCCGATTTAGGATCCAATTTAGATAGACCTCCGTTTTCGGTGCCTATCCATATATCTTGGTTGATGTCTTTTTTGATAATCCGAACGACAGAGCCTTTTAAGCTCCCGGGGCGATCTTGTGGGAGGAATTTTTCGATTATACTATTATTCTTGTGATAATAGTTAATCCCACCAAAGTAGGTTCCCAGCCAAATACCCTCATCCTTATCTTGTAGGATATTATAAATGGCATTGTCAGATATCCCCCAAGGGTTTTCTTGTTCTTTCTGAATGTTGATGTAATTTCCGCTCGCTATTTGGTAAATGAAGAGGCCAGATTCCGTTGCAAACCAATATTCATGATCGTTTGGCTGTATAATATCTCTTACATAGAGAAATTGATGCAGCCTGTCAGGACCAAGAATTGACTTGAGGGACTTGTTTTTAAAATTGTAGCTATAAACCCCAGTTTTCGACGTGCCAATCAATAAGTCTCCATCGCGGTTTTCCATTATTTTCTCAATACTAAACCAGTCTTTAGGACCATATTTTGCTTGAAAGTCAAGCATGAGTGCGGGTTTTCCAGAAGAACCTATCTGGAAGATCTTACCTTCAGGAGTTCCAAAAAATACAGTTCCATTTTTTGTGCAGCTGATAGACGTAATATAGAGGTCCGATTTTGTAAATTGTTGAATTGCGTGACTAACCAAATCATGGCAATAGAGCATTCCATTGGATATAAACCAGATCCTTTTGCGTTGATCGGTAACAATGACGGGTACGTCCGCATTTTCAAATTGTTTGCTCAGTAATCTAAATTGCTCGTCGACGGGATCGTAGCAATAGATTCCCTGATCTGTTCCAATCCAAATTCTTTTTCGAAAGTCCTCTTTCAAGGAGATGATATTATTACCACCCAAGCTGTTTTTCCCAGATTGGGTGGCATCAAAATGTTTGAAATTGTTACCGTCAAAGCGATTTAATCCATCCTTTGTACCGAACCAAAGAAAACCCTGACTATCTTGCATGCTACAAATGACAGCATTGTTTGACAAACCTTCATTGATTTGATAATGATTGAAATAGTAGGGCTGCGCATATAGCATGGAAGGGAGTAACAGGATAAATAGCAATCGTAAAGGCTTCAGGTTGATCATGATCATTTTTTGGTTATTGATACAAAATAGAGCTAAAATGAAACAATTTAATCTTAAAATTTCTAAAAAATTTAAGACTTTAGCTTATAGATTGTAATCGTTAAAATTATAAAAAATCTAGAAAAGGACGTAAGTTCTATCTAAACAAAGATTATAAACCCTTTAAAATATTACGAATGAGAGGAAAATTGACCTTGCTGGGTCTTTCTGCAATACTTGCTTTTAGTGTGTCTTGCCAGCAGCCGACTGGTTCTAAAACTCCCAAAGCAGATTCTTTATCGGCCTTCATGGATACCGCGCAGTTCAGCGGAACTATTGATCAAAAACAGGCGTATCTATATGAACTGAGCAATAAAAATGGCGTACAAGCTTATTTTACCAATTTTGGTGCACGTTTAGTGGGATTATGGGTGCCTGACAATAAGGGTGAGTTATGCGATGTGGTTTTGGGTTTTTCTAAAGCGGCTGATTATAATAATCCCAAAGAACCATTTTTTGGTACTATTGTAGGGCCTTTTGGTAATCGGATCGCCAAAGGCAAATTTAAGTTGGATGATAAAACCTATACATTGGCGGTAAATAACGGTCCTAATACCCTGCATGGCGGTTTTAAAGGTGTGCATTTTGCCAATTGGACATTAAAATCGTCAGATAAATCATCCCTTACATTTGCTTACACCTTACCTGACGGACACGAGGGTTTTCCAGGAAACATCCAAATGGAGGTGACTTATACGCTGAACGATAATAATGAATTGATGATAGCTTATCGTGCTACTTCCGATAAAAAGACGGTGATCAATTTGACCAACCATGCTTACTTTAATTTAAACGGTGAAGGAAGTGGTACCATTCTGGATCATCAACTTCAATTGTTTGCCAATGAATACACACCAGTAGATAGTACACTAATACCCACAGGGCAATTAGCACCGGTAAAGGGAACAGCTTTTGATTTTACAACCTTGAAACCGATAGGAAAAGATATTAATGCCAATGACCAGCAGCTTAGTTTTGGAAAGGGCTATGACCACAATTTTGTCTTAAGTAAAGAGAAAGATGGCGACTGGTTTAAAGCGGCACATGTGATCGGTGATAAATCAGGGGTGGTCATGGATATTCTGACAACCGAACCTGGTATTCAATTTTATAGCGGCAACTTTATGAACGAACAAGTACAATTGAAGAATGGTAAAAAAGATTCCTTCCGTACGGCTTTTTGCCTTGAACCGCAGCATTTTCCGGACGCTCCGAATCAGCCAGCTTTTCCAACAACAGTCCTGAACCCGGGGCAAGTATATCAAACGAAATCCCTGTATCGTTTTTCGGTAAAATAATACATATTTAATAATGATTGGTTTGAAAGTACATCACTGAAAAGAGGTGTACTTTCTCTGTTTAAAAGACTTTAAAACGTTTTAGGTTGTTTTAATTATTTGATACAAATAGGCAGTTTTTTGAGAAAAAACGAAAGCCTGTCCGATTGAATATACCTTAATTTTGGACAAATCAATTATACAAACTAATCAATCTAGGTATGTTTAAGGGTCTTAAATGTCTGCCAATTTCTGCTACTTTGCTCTGCTGTGCGAGCAGTTTTATTCCTTTAGCAAAGGGAGCAAATTTATTCCCAGTTTCTTCTGATGGGATCGAGTTGCAAAAAGCAATTAAAGGGGTTGTTAAGGATAAAGAGGGCAATCCGATCGTGGGAGCGACAGTCG
Organism: Sphingobacterium sp. UBA865; assembly: GCF_002295765.1. Classification (NCBI taxonomy): domain Bacteria; kingdom Pseudomonadati; phylum Bacteroidota; class Sphingobacteriia; order Sphingobacteriales; family Sphingobacteriaceae; genus Sphingobacterium; species Sphingobacterium sp. UBA865. The sequence goes on from NZ_DBGB01000035.1 coordinate 43,181, forward strand.
CATTGAAATCCAAACCCAGTCTCGCAGTCTCAACAGATGCGAAAGGTAATTTTAATCTGACGGGTGTCAATGCCGGTGAACTTTTGACCGTAAGATCTGTAGGCTACCTCTCCAAAGAAGTCGTAGCGAGTGCTGATTTAGCCATTACATTGGACGATGAAAATTCACGTATCGGCGAAGTGGTTGTGGTCGGGTACGGTACACAAAAGAAGGAATCTGTTACTGGTGCAATCACGGCAATTTCTTCGCAGGATATTTCCAGATCTGTTGCGACTACAACCTCAGGAGCTTTGGTCGGGAAGATTGCAGGGGTCAATAGCCGGATGTCAGATGGACGCCCCGGCGCATGGACGGGGATCAGCATCCGGAATATGGGCACTCCCTTGTATGTGATCGATGGTGTTCAAAAAGATGAAGGCCAATTCAATAATTTGGACTTCAATGACATCGAATCTGTTTCGGTTTTGAAGGATGCGTCCGCAGCGATTTATGGTGTACGCGCAGCCAACGGAGTGGTGGTTGTAACGACAAAGAAGGGGAAGCGGGGCGACAACAATACCTTTAATATCAATTCGTATTATGGCTGGCAAAGTATGTTTCGCTTTCCCAAGCCTGCAGATGCAAGTACCTATGTAAAGAGCTACATTCAATCGGATGCCATTCTTGGTGTGAAGGATCCCAAGTATTCATTAAGCGATCTTGAAAAATGGCAGCAGGGGACGGAAAAAGGTTACCGCCCATTTGATTGGTACGATTATATCTTAAAAACTAGTCCGCAAACCTATGTTTCTGGAAATGTGAGCGGTGGGTCCGAAAAAATCAATTATTACTTAAGTGCCGGGCATCTCGACCAACAATCCATTATCCGTAATTATGGTGGTTTCAAACGTACTAATGTTCAGATGAACATTGATGCGAGCGTATCTAAACGATTAAAAATCGGGGCCAATTTGAACGGACGGATCGAACAGCGCAAACAACCTGGGGTACCCGGTGCTGACGATACTTGGCAAGCCTTATTTGCCATTTACCGCAACTTACCTACTGCGCGGCCATTTGCCAACGACAATCCGCTCTATCCAACACAAACTGCCGCCAATACCGAGACGAATTTTGCGATGCTGAATTATGATCTATCGGGTACATATCAGGAAAAATGGCGGGTGATGCAACTAAATTTTAATGCCGAGTATAAGATTACAGATGATTTGGTTGCCAAAGGAACGGTAGGGTACTATTTGGCTAATAAGTGGATGGATAATCAGGAGTTCACTTACAAATTGTATGGCTATGATGAAAAAACGGATACCTATCCAGTTATATTTAGCATGGATAACCCTTGGCGGGAGCGGTCTATCGCTCAAATCGAAGAAATTTCAACACAATTCACTTTAAATTATAACAAACGTTTTGGAAAGCATGGTGTGAATGCTGTATTAGCCGCGGAGTCAATAAAACGAGATAACCCCGATATTTATGTCCACGACAGACCAGCATCAAATGCATTGAGTTTGATCTATTTTCAAACGATGGATACCTATAATGATACTGGAGTAAATACGCAAGCAAGAGCCGGCTTTGCAGGTCGGGTCAATTATGACTACGATCAAAAATATCTTTTAGAACTTTCATCGCGTTATGATGGATCCTGGAAGTTTGCTCCTGGAAGTCGATGGGGATTTTTTCCTTCAGCATCCGCGGGATGGCGGATCTCTTCTGAAAAGTTTTGGACAGATGGCATGCGGAAGGTACTTGATGATGTTAAGCTTCGGGGATCTTACGGGATATTGGGGGATGACAATTTGGATGATTGGAAATATTATGCTTTTGGTTACCTGAGCGGATATACCTATAATTCCAAAGGTTCGACGATTGACGGAAAATATGTTATTGGCACCCAACCCCGTGGACTTCCTGTCAAAACGCTTTCCTGGATTGAGGCGCACATGTTGAATGTGGGGCTTGATTTTAGCACATTAAAGGGAAGATTGACTGGTAGCTTGGATTTCTTTCGACGGAAAAGAAGCGGTCTACCGGCCTCCAGAAATGATGTATTGATACCAAATGAGGTTGGTTTTAGTCTGCCTTATGAAAACCTAAACTCCGATATGCATAAGGGTATCGATGGCTCAATTATGTGGCGGAGTAAGGCTGGCGATTTCAATTACTTTGTCGGTGGTAATTTTACATTTGCCCGTCAGATTGATGGTGAACAATATAAACCCCGGTTTGGGAATTCCTGGGATCAATATCGGAACTCCATTTTTGACCGCTACGCCTATCTAAATTGGGGCTTACATGCTACTGGACAGTTTCAGTCCTGGGAAGAAATTGCCAATTACGATGTAGACAATGACCGTCAAGGTAATTCTACCTTGAGACCAGGAGATATAAAATATGAAGACATCAATGGGGATAAAGTGATCAATGAGCTGGATCAGCGGCCAATAGGATATCGGCAAGGCGGACTTCCATATTTCAATTTTGGAATTAATCTGGGCGGACAATTCAAGGGATTTGATCTGGCCATGGATTTGACAGGAGCAGCATTTGCATCCTATCGTCCCAATTACGAAGCGATGAACCCTTTCCACGATGGTGGAAATAATCCGCAATATTACATGGAGAATCAATGGATGCTCAGTGATATTACCAACCCGAATAGTACATTGATTCCCGGCAAGTATCCAACATTGATTCGCGGAAATCAAAACCATAGTAATTATTGGCATAGCGATTTTTGGCTCACCAATGTCAATTATATAAAACTAAGAAATCTTCAGATTGGATATACCTTGCCAGATAAGTGGATGAAAGCTCGTGGAATCCAAAAATTACGAATATATACGATGATGCAGAATCTCTTCAGTATAGATAATTTGGGTGATATGAAGATCGATCCGGAAATCACAAGTGATTCAGGTGTTCAATACCCAACAAACCGGGTTATAAATGTGGGTGTTAATTTAACTTTTTAATAACATGATAAAGAGGAAGGTTATTTTATGGAGTGTATGTTTAGTATGTACATTTTCAAGCTGTAATAAGTTCTTGGACCGGGAATCACAGGCAATTTTTACCGATGATCAGATATTTTCAGATCAAAATATGGTGAAGTCAGTGTTGGCCAATTATTACGGAAGAGTCAGCTGGGGCCAGCAGTTTGGCGACAACGGCTCCTTTGCAATGCTAGATGAAGCCGGATTTTCCAGTGGTTCTCCTAACAATATGCAGGAGTTTCCAAATGATTTTTGGCGGATGTATGATTACGAATTGATCCGCAATTTAAACCAATTTATTGTGGGTGTCCGTCAATCGACACTGGACGATAATAATAAGAAGAGCATAGAAGGGGAGGCTCGTTTTATTCGTGCTTGGACGTATTTCAATATGATCAAGCGTTTGGGGGGAGTGCCATTGGTGGGAGATAAGGTATATGATTATACAAGCGGGATGGATCCGGCCGAACTGCAGTTATCGAGAGCCACGGAAGCTGAGAGCTATAATTATGTCATCAGTGAATGTACTGAAGCGGCTAAAATGCTCGGTACAGAGAAAACCATCAATTCGGCGAGAGCCAATAAATGGACAGCTTTGGCGTTAAAAGCCCGCGCAAGTTTATATGCTGCTTCCATAGCCAAGTATAACTATAAAACTCCAGACGTGAAGACTGCAGGAAATGAGGTGGGTATCCCTGCATCTGAAGCAACTAAATATTATCAAATAGCTTATGAAACCGCTTTGGATATAATAAATAATAGTCCTTATGCGCTGTATAATGCAAATCCGGATAAGGGCAAAAACTTCTATCTTGCCGTAACCTCAAAATCAAGCAATGAAGTAATTTGGGCAAAAGACTATGCTTATCCTGGTGAGACCCATTCTTTTACCAATAATAATATAGCATCATCAGTCCGCGGTGATATTGATGCCAATTTCGTAACCCCAGTACTCAATTTGGTGGAAGCATTTGAATATACAAATGATCGAAAAGGGGATCTGAAAACGAAGACTGCTGCTGGTGACTATGTTTATTATACAAATCCCGAAGATCTTTTTGCCAATAAGGATGCACGCTTGTATGGTACGGTAATTTACCCCGGAGCAGATTTTGCTGGAACGAAAATAACTTATCAGGCGGGGGTTCGGTATAAAGAAAATGGTACATGGAAGACAGTAACAGGTTCGCCTGGTTCCTCAAATGATAAATTTGGCGGACTTGTTACGAGTGAGGATGGCCCTACGACTTCCAACGATATGTATGTCAATAAAACTGGATTTAATATCCGGAAGTTTATTGACGAAAATAAAGATGCCTCTACACGCGGGCGCGGTTCGGATATTTGGTTTGTCCGTTTTCGTTATGCTGAATTTCTGTTGATCGCTGCAGAGTCGGGGCTTGAACTTGGTAAACCGCAAGCTGAGTTGACTGGATATATCAATAAGATCAGGGAGCGCGCGGGAATACAAGCATTGACGACTATTTCTTTAAATGATATCATTCAGGAGCGTCGCGTTGAATTTGCTTTCGAAGATCATCGTTATTGGGATTTGAAACGTTTGCGCATCGCCCATGAAATCTGGAACGGAAGTGCTGATAATTACAATGCGGTGCACTATGCCCTATTTCCGTATAAAATATACGCTCCTGGGGATCCTAACAATGGTAAGTGGGTTTTCGAGAAACAGAAATCTAGCCATACGCTCTATCCGCGAAATTTTAAATATCAGAACTATTATAATTTCATTGACCAAAATTGGATTAACAACAATCCGAAGCTAGTCCGAAATCCTTATCAATAGCATTATTCTTATGAAAACTTTTTTTTGTAAATTAATAGTCGGTTTGTGTTTACTCTTGGGTGTTTTTGCTTGTGGCAAAGATAATTATGATGCACCACAAAGCACATTAAGCGGACATGTAACCTATAATTCCAAACCTTTGGGGCTGAGAGGATCCAATCAATCGGTCTATCTTCAACTCTGGCAGGATGGTTATCAATTTCGGTCTCCTATTAATGTTTATTTAACTCAAGATGGTTCGTTTTCTACGAAACTTTTCGATGGAAAGTACAAATTGGTGACAACCAGTGGAAATGGACCATGGGTGAGCAGCGCCGATACGTTGCTAGTTGATGTGAAGGGCAATACCACAGTGGATTATCAGGTGAAACCCTACTACATGATGAGTAATATAACCTATAACACACAAGGAAATATCCTTAAAGCATCTTTTGATATCGAAACGATAGATGCTTCAAGAACGATTGATTTAGTCACCTTATTGGTCAATGATACAAAATTTGTGGATTTGGGCCAATATACATATAAGATGGAAAAAACTGGATTAAATGCCGGCCATGTCGAATTGGAACTGGATATCAAAGATATTTTGACCAAGAGCGCAGCGGTGTATGCGCGCGTAGGGTTACGGGTAAATGGGATTACCGAGGCGCTGTACGATAGTGAACCAAAGAAACTAAAATAAAAATGATTAAAAGAATTGGCTTTTTAAGCTTATTGTTGGGGTTTGGCTTAGCTACGTCGGCTCAATCAAGAATAGCAACTTCCGTAAACCAATTGCCGTTGACAGGTAAGAATACACAATACGTGAACAATAGGGCTCCACTGAGACAAAATGCCTTGCTGAAATTGCCGGTAGGCAGTATAGTGCCTGAAGGCTGGTTAGGGAAGTACCTAGCGTTGCAAAAAGATGGTCTCACAGGTCATTTGGGCGAAATTAGCGCTTGGATATCCAAAAAAAATAATGCTTGGTTAAGTACGGATGGGAAAGGAGATTATGGCTGGGAAGAAGTTCCTTATTGGCTAAAAGGTTATGCTAATCTGGGCTACATCTTAAAAGATCCTACAATCCTAGCGGAGTCAAAGATATGGTTGGAAGCCGCACTAAAAAGCCAGCGTCCTGATGGATACTTTGGGCCATTGATGCTGCGTAACAACAAACCAGATCTTTGGGGGAATATGTTGATGTTGTGGTGCCTGCAATCTTATTATGAATATAGCGGTGACCAACGTGTCTTAACCTTGATGACCAATTATTTTAAATGGCAGGCCAATTTGCCGGATAGTTTTTTTCTTAAAGACTATTGGGAAAATAGTCGGGGTGGTGACAATCTGCTCTCGGTTTATTGGCTCTATAATAGAACACAGGGGAATGAATGGCTGATGGATTTAGCAGATAAAATCCATCGGAATACCGCCAATTGGCGCCAGAAAGATGATTTGCCGAATTGGCATAATGTTAATGTAGCGCAGTGTTTCAGAGAGCCGGCAACCTATTATCTGAAAAGCCAATCGAGTGAAGACCTGAATGCGACCTACGCTAATTTTCATTTTGTCAGGCAGGTATTTGGTCAGGTTCCAGGCGGTATGTTCGGTGCCGATGAAAATGCACGTCCAGGATATACCGATCCCCGTCAAGGGGTGGAAACCTGTGGTATGGTCGAACAGATGGCGTCCAATGAAATCCTTCTTGGGATAACAGGCGACCCATTTTGGGCAGATCATGCGGAGGAAGTCGCTTTCAATACCTATCCAGCAGCCGTAACAGCAGATTTCAAGGCCTTAAGGTATATTACAAGTCCAAATATGACCATCAGCGACAGCCATAATCATGCTCCTGGAATTGATAATAACGGGCCATTTTTAATGATGAATCCCTTCAGTTCACGCTGTTGTCAACATAATCACAGTCAGGGCTGGCCATATTATGCTGAGCATTTGTATATGGCAACGAATGATAATGGTGTTGCGGCAGTACTATATGCCGCATCAAAGGCTGAAATCAACGTCGGAAACAAGCAGGCTATTCAGATCCGGCAAGAGTCCAATTATCCTTTTGAAGAATCGCTACGATTTGAAATAGGAACACAGGGTAAAACGGTTGATTTTCCCTTTTATCTCCGTATTCCAGCCTGGGCGAAACAAGCGAAAGTAACGGTTAATGGTAAAAGCCAAGCTGTGGAAGCTGGTGCAAAATATATTCGGATTCAACGGCAGTGGAAAGACGGCGACAAGGTCGAACTTTCCTTACCAATGACCATAGATCTGAAAACATGGACAGCCAATAAAAATTCAGTGAGTATCCAGCGTGGACCATTGACCTATGCCCTTAAAATCAAAGAGAATTATGTGAAAAAAGATAGTAAGGCTTCGGCAATAGGAGATTCCAAATGGCAGGAGACTGCAGATCCATCCAAGTGGCCATCCTATGAAATCCTTCCTGCAAGTGATTGGAATTACGGACTTGTACAAAATCAATTGCAAGCTGTTGACCACCTAAAAGTGGTCAAACGACCATGGCCTAAAGATGCATTTCCTTTCGACGCAGAAGCAGTACCTATTTCGATTCTTGTGAAAGCGAAACGTATCGATGGGTGGAAAATTGATGAAAACGGGTTAACGGGGGTATTGCCTCTGAGCCCCGTGGAAAGCAAAAGCGAGGTACAGGAAGTTGAACTAATTCCAATGGGAGCAGCACGTTTGCGCATTGCTGCTTTTCCCACGGTGAAATAATATAAATACGATATAAATAAATGACTTAACGATTTTTTATGATGAAGAAAACCTTATTTTTTGCCAGTTTGATGATGGCAGCACAATTGAACTTTGCTCAGGATTGGAAACCCGCCGGATCACATATATTAACCCCCTGGGGCGAGAAAGTAACGGCCCAAAAGCCACATCCTGAATACCCTAGGCCACAATTAATCAGAACCAATAACTGGCAGAATTTAAATGGACTATGGAAATATGCTGTCACTCCGGTAGGTACTAAAGAGATTCCTCGGCAATGGGACGGCAACATCCTTGTTCCTTTTGCTATTGAATCGGCATTGTCCGGTGTTGGTAAAGAGGTTGGAAAAGATAAAGCCTTATGGTATAATAATACCATAACATTGGACAAGTCTGTCCATAAAAATAAGGTCCTGTTGCATTTCGGTGCCGTAGATTGGCAATGTGATGTGTATGTAAATAATCAATTGGTCGGAAGACATGAAGGTGGTTTTGATCCATTTTCGATGGATGTGACAAGCTTCCTAAAGAAAGGAGCGAAACAGGAAATAGCCATTCGGGTATGGGATCCGACTGATGATGGTCCACAACCACGGGGTAAACAGGTGAACAAGCCGAATGGAATATGGTATACACCAGTGACGGGAATTTGGCAGACCGTTTGGTTAGAAAGTGTTCCACAAGCTTATATTGTAAGTACCAAACAGACGCCGCGATTGGACGATGCTGTCTTGGCCTTTCAAGCTTCCGTAGAGGGAAGCCAAGCCGGCGACGAAATAAAGGTGCGTGCATTGGATGGCGGAAAGCTTATTAAAGAACAAATAGGACAACCCAATACATCTTTTGATCTTTCGGTACCCAATCTGGAGCCCTGGTCGCCGAGTACCCCTAAACTCTATGATCTGGAAATTCAGCTGATTCGAAAAGGAAAAATCGTAGACCAGGCGAAAAGCTACTTCGCCATGCGGAAGATAGCCATGCAGAAAGATGAAAACGGCGTTCAACGTTTAATGTTAAACAATAAGTTTACTTTCCAATATGGTCCATTGGATCAAGGCTGGTGGCCGGATGGTCTACATACCGCACCGACGGATGAAGCGCTGAAGTTTGATGTCGTCAAAACAAAGGAAATGGGATTCAATATGATCCGTAAGCATATCAAGGTAGAACCGGCACGTTGGTATCGGTACTGTGATAGTATAGGTATGCTTGTCTGGCAAGATATGCCTAGCGGCGATCTTGGTGGAAATCATTGGGATATGCAACCGGGAAAGATTTCAGGTGGCAATCGGGATAAAGTACGTTCACAGGAATCTGAGAATTACTACCGGAAAGAGTGGAAAACCATTATGGAGGTATTGCACAACTATCCAAGTATTGTCATCTGGGTGCCTTTCAATGAGGCTTGGGGGCAATTCAAAACGAAGGAAATTACGGAATGGACCGTGGCTAATGACCCGTCAAGACTCGTAAATAGCGCCAGTGGTGGTAACTTTATGGAAACTGGACATATCTTGGATATCCATAATTATCCGGATGCAGCCATGCCTGATCCAAATTTGTTTGGTGCTAAACAAGTGCTTGCATTGGGTGAATTCGGTGGTCTGGGATTACCGATAGACGGACATTCTTGGCAACAGAAAGACAACTGGGGATACCAAAGTTTTAAAAATAAAACGGAATTATTGGAGCGTTACAAACGTCTTATCCATGATTTGACACGTCTAATTCCGATGGGATTGTCGGCCGCTGTTTATACACAGACAACAGATGTGGAAGTAGAAACAAATGGTTTGATGACTTATGATCGAAAAGTTGTAAAAATGCCTGAAGCAGAATTGAAGGCTGCACATCAGGCGCTTTATAATGCACCTACCAAATAATTGATAGCGATATGGCCGCAACCCGTGTTGCGGCCTAAATTTATAGCTGAAAGTATACCTGTCAACCTAAACCTATTTTATACGAAATCAATGAAATTAAAATTACTAATTGCAACGGCTATTGTATGTCAATCGGTATCGTCGTTTGCACAAAAACAAGTCCTTAAGAATGATCTTCGCGCGCCTGCCTATCCTTTAGTAACAATTGACCCGAATACAAGTGCCTGGTCCTATAGCAACGAATTGAATGCAGATGTTGTGCGCCATTGGACCGGAAAATCCTTTCCCTTATTGGGCGTCCTTAAAGTGGATGGAAAACCCTATCGCTTCCTGGGCAAAGAAGAGGCTGAACTCTTGCCTTTGGCCCGGATGGGCGAACATGCGGCTTGGACGGGAAGTTACGTTGTCAGCGAACCTGCCTCAGACTGGATGAAACCTTCATTTGATGCACGGCAATGGAAAATGGGAGCAGCGCCATTCGGTACCAAGGACAAAGAACCCAATGTGGAGACTGATTGGCAGGAACCTAAAATTTGGGTTAGAAGGGAAGTTGAACTGACTGAGGATCTTACGGGCAAATCCGTATATATCGAATTTACACATGACGATGACGCTATTTTGTACGTCAACGGTATTGAGGTTGCTAATACAGGCAATTCGACAGGTAAAAATAGTCGGGTCAAGCTGCCCGAACATGTCGTAAAAACATTGAAGAAAGGAAAAAATATACTCGCGGGTTATTGCTATAATAGGGTAGCGAATGGATATTTTGATTTTGGACTCTTTACAGAAAAAGAAGGTAGTATTCAATTCGACAATGAAGCGAATCAGATCACTTCCAATGTGCAGGCAACACAAACACATTATTCGTTTAACTGCGGGCCCGTGGACTTAAATATTACATTTACTGCGCCGATGTTTTTGGATAAATTGGACTTAATGGCTAGACCCGTAAATTATCTTTCCTATACAGTCCATGCGAAGGATGGCAAGAAACACCAGGTACAACTTTATTTGGAGGCGGCACCAAATTGGGCACTGAATTCTCCTCTTCAAGATGCGACAAGCAGTTCCTTTATTTCCGGAAATCTCCAATTTGTAAAGACAGGAAGCAAAAGCCAGCAGGTTCTAGGAAAGAAAGGTGACGACCTACGGATAGATTGGGGGTATTTCTATATGGCAGGTGCAAAATCAAAGACAAAGTCAGCGGTCGGAAGTAGCCATCAATTACGCTCTAATTTTCTGAAGAGTGAAAATAGCTCTTCTCCAAATGGAGGGCAACAATTGGCACTGATGCAAACTTTTGATGTCTCATCAAGCTACCAGGATAAGATCTTGTTGGGCTATGATGACCTGTACTCGATCCAATATTTTGGACAAAATTTACGACCTTATTGGAATACCAATGGAAATAGTTCCATTGAGAAACAATTTGAACTGGCCGACAAAGAGTATACTGTTCTCAAAAAGGCTGCTGATAAATTTGATGCCGAATTATGGGGTACAGCTTTGCGCAACGGCGGTGAGGACTATGCTGCATTATGTGCCTTGGCCTATAGACAGGCAATCGCCGCTCATAAACTTGTAAAAGCACCCAATGGCGATCTGCTTTTACTGTCCAAGGAAAATGATAGCAATGGGTCAATAGGAACTGTTGATGTAACCTATCCTTCGGCTCCGATTTTCCTTTACTATAATCCAGAACTGGCAAAAGCACTAATGAACGCCATTTTTTATTATAGTGAAAGCAATAAGTGGACAAAACCTTTTGCTGCGCATGATGTTGGGACCTATCCTTTAGCGAATGGCCAAACTTACGGTGGAGATATGCCTGTCGAAGAATCGGGAAATATGCTGCTATTAACTTATGCTTTAGCGAAGGTGGAAGGCAATGCCGCTTATGCCAAAAAACATTGGAAAGTGTTGTCTACCTGGGTAGATTATCTAGTCGATAAAGGTCTTGACCCCGAAAATCAGTTGTGTACAGATGATTTTGCAGGCCATTTTGCGCATAATGCCAATTTATCCATTAAAGCTATTTTGGGTATTGCATCTTACGGTTATCTGGCCCAAATGCTTGGTGAAGAGGCTACGGCGAAAAAGTATTTGACCGAAGCAAAAGCAATGGCGATGAAATGGAAAAAGATGGCCGAAGATGGGGATCACTACAAGTTAACTTTTGATAAAAGTGGAACCTGGAGTCAAAAGTATAATATGGTCTGGGATAAATTGCTTAAGATGGATATTTTCGACCCTTCTATCCGTGAAACTGAAATTAAATACTATCTCGGCAAACAAAATAAATACGGACTTCCCCTGGACAACCGTCAGCCTTATACCAAAACCGATTGGATTATTTGGACGGCGACTATGGCAGATGATAAGCCTACCTTTGAGGCATTTTTGAAGCCAGTCTACCGTTTTATGAACGAAACAACCGATCGCGTTCCCATGTCGGATTGGACTTATACAGACCGTCCTAAAAGAGCAGGATTTAAAGCACGATCTGTTGTTGGCGGGTATTTTATCAAAATGTTGGAAGAGAAATTGGGAAAAGCAAAATAGCTTTTCCTATGATATAGAAAATAATATAAATAGAATAATAAGATGTTGAATGCAATGTTGTTCAGATATTGGATTGGCGGAGTTGTCGTACTGAACCTGTTGAGCTCCTGTGGAAGCGCTACAGGTTCAGTGAAGCCGTCGGAACAAATAGCAAATGCCACGGCTCAGCATAAAACCTATAGCAATCCGGTTTTTGAGCCCATACTTGCTGATCCTACAGTCGTTAGAGATCCACAGCGCAAAATGTTCTATGCATATGGGACAGCCGACAATTGGGGCGACGGAAAGGGACAACGTCTGGTGTCTATTCTACAATCCACCGATCTTGTAAACTGGACATGGATCGGAACCGCCTTCCCAACTAAACCGGGTTGGAAAGCAGAAGGCGGAATCTGGGCCCCCGATGTGGTGAGGTTAAGTGATAAGTATCTCTTATATTATGCCTATTCCACATGGGGTGATCCCAATCCCGGCATCGGTGTAGCCCTAGCAGCTAGACCGGAAGGCCCCTTTATCGATCAAGGTAAACTTTTTGATAGCAAGGAGATCGATGTGCCGAATTCAATAGACCCTTATTTTTTTACGGAAAATGGGCAGAACTATCTATTCTGGGGCAGTTTTAGCGATGCGAGCACGCAGGGTACATATGGTGTTGAACTGGATAAAAATGGGACAGTGGTACTCGATTTAAATAAAAAATTTAAAGTTGCCGCAGGAGATTTTGAAGCCGTTGTGATTCATAAACGGAAAGGGTACTATTACTTTGTCGGGTCCAAAGGCTCCTGTTGTGAAGGAGAAAAAAGCAGTTATCATGTTCTTGTGGGGCGCTCTCGCCATCTGAAAGGACCCTATGTGGATCAAGAAGGCCGCAACCTTACACAGCGGGGGAGTGGAACACTGTTGTTAAAAGGAAATGATCAATTTGTGGGGACGGGCCATACTTCGCGCATTATTACAGACGACAAGGGGAAAAGATTGGATACTCTATCATGGTATCGATCCAAAACAGCCTCGTGTTGCTACGGGGGGAAATCGCCGGATGCTATTGTTGGATCAGATCGTCTGGGATAAGGACTGGCCAAAAATTGAAGGGACAACCAGCAGTGTTGCGCCACAACCAGCACCAACGTTTAATTTTAAATAGCATTTGCAATAGCTAGCAGCGGATCTTCGATCTTCGTCGGTCTTAATTTTCGCTGCCGATAAAAAATATGGTACATCAAACGAAGAAACATTTTGAACTTCTTGACGCCATGCGTGGGGTAGCCGCAATCGCAGTCGTCCTGTTTCACTTTATGGAAATTGCACAACCGGATTATCGCAATAGTTTTATTCCACATAGCTATTTAGCCGTTGATTTTTTCTTTTGTTTATCGGGTTTTGTCATTGCCTATGCCTACGATCAGAAGCTGGCCACAATCGGTCTAAAACGATTCTTTCTCTTGCGTTTGCTGCGATTGCACCCATTGGTTATCATCGGTACGTTGATTGGTTTATTCGCATTTATTTACGATCCATTCAGCAGTTTGGCTGGCTCATTTTCTGTTTTGCAAAAGATGGGGATGTTTATTAGTGGGATAACGTTGATTCCATACCCGGTTGTACCAGAACGCTATTTTAATCTTTTTCATTTAAACCCACCTACATGGTCGCTATTTTGGGAGTATATCGCCAATATAGCCTATGCTTTGGTACTGGTACGGATTCCAAAAAAGTTTCTTTGGGGGATAGTGCTCCTTGGTGCAGCAGCGCTATGTGCCGAATCATTTCGTTCGGGCTATTTAGCTGTCGGTTTTGGAGCAGACAACTTTTGGGCTGGTGGAATTCGTTTATGGTTTTCATTTTCAATGGGACTACTTATTTTTAGATCGAACTGGACCATTTCCAACAAGCTTCCTTTTTTCGGTGTTCTAGGTCTACTTGCCGCCGTATTTTTTATTCCATTTTCTGAAGCTTATGGTAAATACATTGATCCTATTGTCGTTATCTTCTATTTTCCTTTATTACTCTTACTGGGGATAGGAGGGCAGCCTGTGTTTGGAGGGGTCAAGAAGTTATGCAAGTTTTTAGGTGATATCTCCTATCCGCTCTATATCATTCATTATCCATTTATCTGGATTTTTATGAGCTATGTAGAACTTAATCACCCATCGAATAAGCAAATGGCTGTGATTATTGTTATTGGAATGCTGTTGTTGATTTTTTTATCTTTATTAGTCTTTAACTATTTAGATGAGCCTATTCGGAAATATTACAGTCGGAAATTAAAGTAAATGGCGATGAAGCCAGCTACTGATGAACTGGAATACCTCCATTTTGCAGTCTTCATTAAGAATTTCATGCCGCATGCCTGCATATAATTTAAGGGTTATATCGGTCTGTCCCTGTGCCCTTAACTGTGCCGCACTTTTTTCAACGTCTATTCCAAAATCTCCAATTGGATCATCCTGTCCGCTGATAAATACAATTGGTAGGTTTTTTGGGATATTCTTGGTAGCCTCGATAGCTGTCGCTTGCAAAGAAAGGTCTAATACGGTATGAAACCCATTGTTGGTAAACAATCCCCCACAAAGTGGATCTTCCAAAAATGAAATACGGTTTGTCTTGCTTACGCTTAACCAATTGCTGTTATTTTGGTTAGGCTCGTTCTTAAATCGAGCATTATTACGTCTGTCAAAAATGCGATTGATCAATTTACTTCTTCCTTTAGGGGCAATACTATTGAGAACAGTGAGTAAAAGGCGAAAGGCCATGGATCCTTTTTGACGTTGGCCTGTCCCCACGATAATGGCCCCCTTAAATTGCCAGCCAATTTTTTGCAAAACACAGCGTGTGACAAAGGATCCCATGGAATGCCCTAAAATAAATTGAGGCAGTTGCGGATAGGTTTCACGTAAGAAGTTACTCATTGTAATGGCGTCATCAATAAGTTGTTCTTTAGCCCCATGCTTTTTAAAATAACCCAATTGATCGACCTGTAGCGCCGTTTTTCCATGGCCTAATTGATCGTAGCTTAAAACCGCAAAATTCTTTGTAGTCAGATAACTGGCCAATTCTTCGTACCGACCACTATGTTCCTGCATGCCATGAACCAAGAGTAATGTTGCCACTATTTGATTATCGTCGGGTACATACAGACGATAGAAAATTTTATGCTCAGGTTCAGTCGTTGCGCTGATTGTATAAAAATTGGAAACTACCTTGCTCATTATACCACTTTATTTTAAGTAAAGTAAGATAATTTTAGTGCATTTGCAAGTTTAACAATCTTCTTTCAGATGTTGTTCGGATGAAGCCGAAAGCCTTTCAGGGCAATTGATCAATAAAAATTAGCACGATTAATTTTTGTGGTTTGGGAATATTTTTTAGATTTGCATTAATTTAGAATTAATTTAAATAAAGTAGTTGATCTATTTTAAACATGGGCTTGGCTGTATGCAGAAATTGTTGCAAACATCGAATTCGGAAAGCATCCATGTTCTAAAAATATACGCGTTTACACATATTCTGATGAAACCAACACGATATATTCCGACCCGTGTTATCGAATAATTAAAGCTCAATTTGCAGAATAATTGAGTAGGGAATGAATAGGTTATGTTGCTCCATCACCTTCAAAAGACAAATAAAAGAATGAAAAAGACACTTTTGGCAGCTTTATTATTCGCTGCATCTTATGCACAGGCGCAGACAAACTCGTTGATGAACGGCGAGTTCTGGAAGGGCAAACCTACATTGACCGTTGTTAAAGCAGAAATCAGCAAAGGAAATAGCCCTTCTCAGCCGAATGCGGCATCCTTTGATCCGGTCACTATGGCTATATTAAATGGTGCTCCGACTGATGTCGTCAAATTCATGATCGAACAAGAAGGGAATAGTGTAACCAAGAAGACACATCACAGCCGTAGTTATTTACACTGGGCAGCGTCAAGTGGAAATGCTGAATTGGTCGATTTTTTAATAGCGAAGGGATCTGATGTCAATTACCAAGATAGCCATGGTTACCCAATTGTCGCTTATGCAGCTTCAACAGGAAATACAAATACTGCTGTGTATGATGCCTTGTTTAAAGCAGGTGTGAATCCCAAACAGAAATATGAAGGTGGTGCAACTTTGATGATGCTTGCAGCGTCTGCAGACAAGGACCTGGCATTGACGGATTATTTCATAAAAAAAGGATTATCTATTCAAGATAAAGATGAGTCGGGCCGTACGGTAACGGATTATGCTGCTAAACTTGGAAATACCGCGCTTATGGAGAAATTCATCGCCCGTGGTGTAAAGCCAACCAACAATGCGTTGTTTTTTGCGACTCAAGGTTCTAGACAAGCTTCTAACGGTTTGGCGGTTTATACCTATTTGGTTGAAAAGTTCAAATTGGATCCTAAGGCGGTAAATAAGGAAGGTGCTACGGTACTGCATGCTTTGGTTCGTAGGCCAGATATGGATGTGATCAATTATTTTTTGGATAAAGGTGTAGATGTCGCAAAAGCTGACAACGAAGGAAATACGGCACTTATGGTGGCTGCTAGTGGTAAAGATGCTAAATTGGTCGAGTTGCTGCTTACTAAAGCGAAAAATGTGAATGCTGTAAATGAAAAAGGAGAATCTGCATTGACTAAAGCAATAGCAAATGGAACTCCTGAAGTAGCTGCGGCATTGGTTAAAAATGGAGCCGATACCAAGGTATTGGATAAGGAGGGCAATAACTTAGCGTTCTATTGGTTTAATTCTTACAAGGAATTGCCACAGGGGGGAAGACCAGGTGGTCAGGGAAATGTGTCACAAGGGGATGAGTTTAAAGAAAAATTAGCGATCCTTAAGACGAACGGATTGGACGTTAATGCTCCGCAAAAAAATGGTAGTACATTGTATCATTTGGCAGTAGCCAAAGAGAATGTGAAGCTTATCCAGAAAGCTAGCGAACTTGGAGTAGACATTAACGCACAAGATAAAGAAGGAACGACGGCACTACATAAGGCAGCTCTCCTAGCTAAAGACGATTCCATATTAAAAACATTGGTTTCGCTTGGTGCAAAAAAGGAATTGAAAACAGAATTCGATGAAACAGCTTATGACCTGGCGAAAGAGAACGATTTCTTAGCTAAGTCCAATGTGCAGCTTGACTTTTTGAAATAAGACAACATCGTATTTCAGTGGTATTTCTAATCATATCGATGAAATATCCCGATAAATAATAGAAATATTGGTAACGCTGAACGGACTACGGATACCTTAAAATTAGATACAATTGAAGATGAATAACATATTTAAAACAACGATAGCCACTCTTTTATTTTCAATGGCAGCCCTAAGCTCTTTCGCACAGGCAGCTAAATATAAGTGCATGATCCAAATGAATGCCTACGAAGGTGAGAAAGCCTACGTCGTGATTTCACTGATTAATCCTAGTGGAGCTTACGAAAAAACACTCGCCGTATTGGGATCTGATAAGCAATGGTATAATACGATCAAGGAATGGTACAAGTTTCAAAATAAGACCAAAGAGAAGCTAAATGCGGTGACGGGTGCGTCAGTTGGTGGCGGTGACCGTGCCATGCGTACATTGGATATTGACGAATCGAAGTTCAACAAAGGGTATAAACTCCGTTTTGAATCTGCTGTAGAGGAACAAAAATATCATACTGCCGATGTTGAAATCCCTTTAACAAAAGAAGCCATTACCGAAAAAGCGAACGGCAAGGGATACATCAAACTTGTCAAGTTAAATAAAATACAATAAAAGAGGGGTAAAAATGCTGGTATCTATTTGGAGGTATGCACATTTAGCCTTAGCTATTGTTTCTTCTGTCTTTTTACTTTTATTATCGATAACTGGCGTAATATTGGCCGTTGACGCTGTCAACGAAAAAATTCCACCTTATCGGGTTGAACATATTGAAACTTTAAACCTTGCGCAGTCCGTAACAGCCTTGCGCAAGGTTTATCCCGAAATCATAGCGATTTCGATAGATCACAATCAATTTGTGAGTATTGATGCCATAGACGCTGATGGCAATAGCGTGAAGGGTTATATTGATCCGAATACCGGGCGTCTGCTTGGTCCCCAATTGAATAAGTCCCAATTTATTCAATGGGTTACAGCTTTACACCGCTCGCTCTTTCTGAAAGTGACCGGCCGGGTGATTATTGGTGTGGTTTCATTTCTGTTGTTTCTTATTACTATTTCAGGAATTGTTCTGATTGTTAAGCGTCAACAGGGCGTTCGACACTTCTTTGCCAAAATCAATCGGGACTTTTTTGCCCAGTATTTCCACGTTGTTTCAGGACGTTTATTTTTGATACCAATTTTGATATTGGCCCTAACTGGTACCTATTTATTCCTGGTACGTATTGAAATCTTAAAGAAGCCGAATCAAACCATCGAATATCCCAATAAGATGAAGGAAGATATCGAATTGGAGGTGGCAAAATTTTCAATATTCCAAAATACAAAACTTGTTGATTTGAAGACCTTGGAGTTTCCGTTTATGGAAGGCGATCCTGACGAATATTTTGTATTGAAGCTTCGCGATCGGGAATTGACCATCAACCAGTTGAATGGAAGCTTGCATAAAGAAGTCAAGTACCCCTTTACTGCATTGGCCGAAGAGTTGTCTTTGGACCTTCATACGGGTAAGACCAATATTATATGGGCTATTGTACTGGGGCTCGCATCGTTGAATATTGTGTTCTTTATTTATACAGGGGTCGTCATTACATTCAAGCGCACGCGTACAAAAATCAAGAATAAATATAAACCTGAAGAAGCGGAGATTGTTATTCTTTTCGGAACGGAAAATGGAAGTACGCTGTTTTTCGCCAATCAGATCCATAAACAGCTCTTGGCGGATGGGCAAAAATCGTTGCTGCTCGGAATGAACCAATATCAGTGCTTTCCAAAGGCAAAACACTTGCTTGTGTTTACTTCGACATACGGGCTAGGAACAGCACCCTCCAATGCACTTCAATTTGAACAAAAGCTCAATAGCCATCCACAAAAACAAGATGTACAATTTTCGGTTCTCGGCTTTGGTTCAAAAGCCTATCCCGATTTTTGTGCTTATGCGCGCGAAATTGATTGTTTACTAGAAAAACAAGGTTGGGCTTCGCGTTTAACAGACTTACATACCGTTAATGATAAGGATGTTGATGAACTTATTTCATGGATACATGACTGGTCTTCGCAGGCCACTATTGCACTCGCTTCTGCACCAGCTATTTATAGTGCTAAAGTTGTCGGACTGACGAAATTTAAGGTGGTAGCGAAGTCTGCTGTTTCAGCGACTAACACGACCTTTACTTTAGTGCTGAAGCCTGCAAGTAAAATTAACATGCAATCGGGCGATTTATTGGCAATCTATCCCGCGCAAGATCAACGTGAACGTTTTTATTCGATCGGCTACAAAGATGGAATGGTGCAGCTCGTGGTGAAATTGTTTCCTGATGGATTTGGTTCTAGCTTCCTCTATCGATTGGAAACTAATCAAACCCTCCAGGCACGTGTCATGGTTAATCCAAGTTTTCATTTCCCGAAAGCAGCAAATGCAGTCGCTTTAATTGCCAATGGTACAGGGGTAGCACCCTTTCTTGGCATGATTTCAGAAAATGAAAGTAGGACGCCTTTGCGTCTGTATGCTGGTTTTCGCCATCGAAATGAAATGACTGCGCACTATGTGGATTTTGCTGATGAGCAGATAAAGCTGGGACATCTGCAGCAGCTTGAACTGGCTTTTTCGCGCGAGGAAAATCCACAATATGTCATGGACCTGATCCGTCGGGATGCGCTATATTTTGTCGAATTGCTTGAAAAAGGAGGTTGTGTATTGCTTTGTGGTGCATTGCGTATGCAGCATGATGTTGAACATACTTTAAATGAACTTCTCCTGGCGCATGTCGGCAAAACTATTGCCGACTACAAAGAAAGTGGACAAATCTTAACGGATTGTTATTAGTAAATTGATGGTACAATGGTAAATCCCGTCACGAAGACTACTTTTGGTATAGATCGACTTTATAATTCCTTTTTGGATCAATCTCATGAAGAACAATAAACAATGTGTCCTGCTTTTAATGCTCTGCTTTGTGTCCATTACTTCGGGGATTGCGCAGGTCTTGGTCAAGCGGCAGGTTACCCTTATGGGCTCTGTTTTTGAAATCAGCTTGGTAGATCGGGATAGCGCGATTACAAATCAGCATATCGATGAAGTCATCTCCGAAATAGATCGAATAGAAAACCTGATTTCAGAATGGCGTCCGCAAACCCAAATAGCAGCGGTGAACCGCAATGCAGGGATTAAGCCCGTTAAGGTGGATAGGGAAGTTTTTGAATTAACAAAGCGAGCGATCCAGTATGCTCAAAATTCAGGCGGAGCCTTTGATATTAGTATTGTTGCCTTGGATAAAGTTTGGGTATTTGGTGGTAGTATGACCACGATGCCTACGGAAGATCTGGTTAAAAGGTCTGTCGCCAAGGTGGGCTATCAACACATCCGTCTCGACAGTGCATCTTCGACAATTTTTCTGGAATTGCCCGGTATGAAGATCGGTTTCGGCTCGATCGGGAAGGGCTATGCTGCTGATCGTGGCAGGGACATGATGAAGGCAAAAGGAATTGAAGCAGGTATAGTTAATGCTTCCGGAGATCTTTCGGCTTGGGGAAACCCACCCCGGGGGGACGCCTGGAAAGTGGGTGTAAACAATCCGTTCAAACCCCATCTAATGGTCAAAGTTCTTCATTTGAATGAAATGGCCGTAGCCACTTCAGGCAGCTATGAGAAATACGCGGAGATCAATGGGAAACGGTATTCACATATTATAAATCCAGTGACAGGTTATCCAGCTACGGGATTAACTTCAGTGACGATTTATGGACCTTCCGCCGAGATTGCAAATGCCCTCAGTACCTCAATCATGGTACTTGGTGAGAAAGAAGGAAAAAAATTAATTCAGCGTTTCCCAGCATACCGTTATATTTTTATTACCGATAAAGGTAAAGTCATTCAGCAGCGGTGGAAGTAATAGACCACACAGCATCATTTTTTTTCTGAAAGTGTCTGATCTTATTGGCCAGAAAGAACCTTCAGTTTGCTTTCATTGCTGTTGGTGTCTGCTAAGTCATGAAGGTTTTGTTTTATTCCCGATAAAGTAGGTTGAATGCATCAGCTATTAGCTGATTATCTCGTATCTTTATCCTAACAAAGCGTATACGAAAGAAGACGGTAGAGAACGTGTGCTTATTGGTCAGAAAGTTGAAGTCAGCAAGAAGAAAGATTCATGAAAATAATTTAAAGTAAAAGTTTGACTAGTTCGTCTATGCTGCTATGGACATTGCATACCAAAATCATATGGCAGAAAAAAATTCCAGATCATTTACGGATATCGTTAAGACTTATGGAAGTCAGCTGCTACGTTTTGTTAAGGGAAGGGTAAAGAAAACGGAGGATGCAGAAGATATCTTACAGGAAGTCTGGTATCAATTTAGCCGTTTGACCAATATGGACGAATTGGAGAATGCGGGAGTATGGCTCTATGCTGTCACACGAAATAAGATTACAGACAGCTACCGGAAAAAGAAAAGTGAATCGCTTGATGAGCTTATAGCGGGTGACGAGGATAGCGAAAGTACGTTTCCTATTCGTCAGCTCCTTTTAGCTGACGACTCCAATAATCCTGAGCTAAAATTATTTAAGGATATTTTTTGGGATGAGCTGATGAAAGCATTGGAGGAATTGCCGGAAAAACAACGTCGGGTTTTTGTGCTCAATGAACTGGAAGAGAAAACTCTTCAGGAAATTGCAGTCATGGAAAATGAGAACCTAAAGACGATTATCAGCCGAAAAGGGTATGCAGTGAAGCACCTGAGAATACGGTTGCGAAGTTTGTATGAAGAATTAAAATTTTAAAAGGATTAAGCTATGAATGGAAGAATGAAAAGACAGCGGAAGGGTAAATTCGCTTTTATGGTTGTCGCTATCATCGTTGGTGTTTTTTTGTTGGTAGCATTACTACAATATTTGTGGAATACATTAATGGTTGATATTTTCAATCTGAAAGCAATTACCTATTGGCAGGCGCTGGGACTCTTTGTCTTGTCGAAAATCTTGTTCGGCAGGGGCTTCGGTAAACCGGGAGGTGGCCGATTCCGACGGGATGTTCCGCCTCAGATGGAAAAAGGAGAAGATCTTTCCGATGAGGAAAGGGAACGTTTGCGGGAGGAATGGAAGCGTCGTTTTGGAGGGCGTTGCGGGTTCTGAAAAAAAGAATAAAAATTTTAAAGTAAAAACTGTTGTTGGGCGTCTTCTTCTATAAAGGCGCCTTTTTTTATGCCGATATCCTAATGGTAAACAAGTAACAGAACGCGAGGATCTGTCAGCAGGGATGTTGGATAAAACAAATAGTTAATTAAAACATACAAATGATCTAGGAAAATTCTATGTGCAATGTGCTGAAAATAGATATAATCCGCAATCATTTTTAAAAAAATGTATTCAAATGAAAAATAAACTTCGATTTATATTGCCACGCCTTATTGTGCTTACGGCAATAGCAGGATTAGCAACATTGATTATTGGGACGATCTTTAAGCTCTTGTTGTTTGGGACAATTCTCTTTGGTATAGGAAGCTTTGCCGCGGCAAGAATGCGTAGAAGAGATAGACAAGCATTCAAAATGGATAGGGCTCCGGTATATCCGAACGTTCACCGTCATTATAACACTGTGGTTGCAATTGTTCCATTACAAGGGCAAAAACGTGCTAAGAAAGCAACAATAGTTCCAGTTTACTAAGGTTAAAAATTGCAAGACGAGGAAATTCATCCCACATCAGTTTACACGTATTATTCAATATTAAAAATTAAAGACATGTTTAAAAGAAATCATTATACCAACGGATATTCAAATCATAATAAATTTTGCGGACAACATTTCAAAGACCGCTTTCAAAAATTCCAACAACAGTTTTTTGATGGTGAAGCCGGGCACAATGCTGGCGTACAGCAAGCTGTTCCTGTAAATATTGCCGAAAATCAAGAATCCTATGAAGTGCAGCTTTTTGCCGCTGGACGTAAGAAAGAACAATTCCAAGTCAGCATAAATGACGGGATACTGAAGATTTCATGTACAGAAAACACCCAGGACAATGCCATAGATTATATCTATAAAGAGCAGGATGGATTGGCATTTGAACGTGAATTCCAATTAAATGAACAAGTACTTACAGATAATGTGCATGCAAGTTTCGAGGATGGGGTATTGACGGTTATCCTTCCAAAAGATCTTGAAAAAGTAAAACGGCCACAAGAGGTTGTTATTGATTAGTAAAAACCAGTTTTGATCTGGGCGCACATCAAGGCTGCTGATGTGCGTAGCCTTAAATCAGCGTAAGAGCTGATGTTGAAAAAGGACAGCATCGAATTTTGCTGTCCTTTTTCTGTCTCTTAATTTACCGCCAACCGGTGCCCAAAAGCAGTGAACAGTAAACGAATTTCGAATAGCTGTTTGGCACTATGGTCCTTATATCCGTACTGCTTTTCTAAGTATTCCCAGAATTTGTCTCGATTGTTGATCATTGCCATAATAACCTATTTGGTCTTAGATCAAGATAATCTCAAAACGGAAATGTACTAACACCAGATTATAGGTAACAACAATTTTTAATCAATTTTTAAACAGTATTCAATCATTGTTTATTCAGTATGCACTGAGCGATCACTGAACAAGAACTGAGCGAGCACTGAACAAGCACTGTCAAAAGGCATAACATGATACCTGCCAGGTCTTCGCTTGATTGAAAGGTATAAAGGTTAGGGATTTGGAGTTTACGCAGCTATAGATCAGCTAGGGCTATAAGATGGTTACAATATCCCTAGTTGGTTTGTGCATGCTAAACTGGCTTCTATCTGTGCTGGTGAGGCTTGGCTTTATTGTAGCTCGTATGGCACTGTGTGAAGTTTATTTAGATGTTATGTTGTGAAAGCTACTCCGTTCTTTTAAGTTTTTTATTGAGTTGCTCTTTGCCAAATCGCCAAAAGAAATAGAATAAGCCTATAACAACTATAATTGCCATAAAGGGCACAAATATGGCGAGTATGGTCAAAATGGTTGAACCGATGGTTTCCATGGTCGAGATCATAAAATTGCCAAAACCTGCCGTCCCAACAGACGAGACTGCACGGGTACCAGCTAGCGCTGTGCTGATGGTCGCCGCGGTACCGCCACCAGCGATGATTGCCATAGCCCAGCGGAAAAAGGGTGAAATATCTGTAAACTGTATGGCAAAAAGTAAGGTGCCGGCTATCGTCGCGAGAGGAATTGAAAGGCTGTCCAATATATTGTCAATAAAAGGAATGTAATATCCTGCTATTTCCAGGATCATGGCTAGGCTTGTAGCTGCCAAAACAATAGGTGAGCCCGCCCAGGCCAATTCATTGCCAACCTGGAACAATTCAAGCCGACAGCCAAGGCTCAATAAGAATAGCGGCATGAAAACCCGGAAGCCGGTAGCTGCAGCCAGACTCAAGCCTATAAAAGCACTTACCAAAAATGTGGATAGCTCACTCATGGTCAATATTTTTGATACAACCTAATTATAGAATAGTAAAAGAATCGCTTTTGTTTTTCAGACTTCCAAAAATCGTCATATTCTAGCTGCTCATTAAAAGATGATTTTTAGCATTTTATATAATTATATATTGTGTATATAGATTTTGATTATAGTGTATCGAATCATTCGATGTACAAGTGGGATCTCATTTGTGTAATTTTATGAAAGTGGGAGTCAAACAATTTGATCACTTAAGATATTATATAAATAAACTTTCTTTTCTTATGGACAACAACGAAAAAGACATTAGCAAATGCCCATTTCATAATGGTACGATGCGCAACGCCGTTGCGGGAGGGGGAACTCAAAATCAGGACTGGTGGCCAAATAGACTTCGTGTAGATCTGTTGAGACAACACGCGAGCAAGTCAAATCCGATGGACGAGGGCTTTGATTATGCGGAAGCATTTAAACAATTGGATTTAGAAGCCGTAAAAAGAGATTTGCATGCCTTGATGACCGATTCGCAGGACTGGTGGCCTGCTGACTTTGGACATTATGGACCATTATTCATCCGGATGGCTTGGCATAGTGCAGGAACCTATCGGGTAAGCGATGGTCGAGGCGGAGCTGGGTCTGGGCAACAACGTTTTGCACCACTGAATAGCTGGCCTGATAATGTGAGTTTGGATAAAGCACGTCGCCTGTTGTGGCCTATCAAACAAAAATATGGTAAAAATATCTCCTGGGCAGATTTATTGATTTTAACAGGGAATGTTGCTTTAGAGTCTATGGGCTTCAAGACTTTTGGTTATTCTGGTGGACGTGTGGATGCTTTTGAACCTGAATTGGATGTCTATTGGGGTTCTGAAAAAACATGGTTGGGCGGTGATGTACGCTATGCTCATGGTTCAGAAGGCGTAGTGGAATCACACGGTGTATTATCTGCCGATGATGATGCAGATGGTAAACAACATTCGCGCAATCTTGAAAAACCGTTGGCAGCGGTACAGATGGGATTAATTTATGTTAATCCGGAAGGACCAGATGGAAATCCAGATCCTATCGCGGCTGCAAAAGATATACGGGATACTTTTGGTCGGATGGCGATGGACGATGAGGAAACTGTCGCTTTGATTGCTGGAGGGCATACGTTTGGAAAAACACACGGAGCAGGTCCTGCCGACAATGTCGGAAAAGAACCTGAAGCAGCCGGCATAGAACAACAAGGGCTTGGTTGGAAAAGTACCTATGGCAGTGGAGTAGGAGCAGATGCGATCACGAGTGGCTTGGAGGTTATTTGGACACAGAAACCGACAGAATGGACCAATCTCTTTTTTAAAAATCTCTTCGAAAATGAATGGGAATTAACAAAGAGTCCTGCAGGAGCGCATCAATGGGTAGCCAAAGGAGCTGATTCGACTATTCCAGATCCTTTTGATCCAACTAAAAAACGTAGGCCAACGATGCTGACGACAGATTTGTCCTTGCGTTTTGATCCAATTTATGAAAAGATCTCGCGTAAATTTTACGAAGATCAAGACGCATTTGCCGATGCATTCGCTCGCGCCTGGTTTAAATTGACGCACCGTGATTTGGGACCACGAGAGCGTTATTTAGGTGCCGAAGTTCCTGCTGAGGAATTATTGTGGCAAGATCCTATTCCTGCTGTCGATCATGCTTTGGTCGATGCTAATGATATTAACATGTTGAAATCTACCCTATTGAGCGCAGGGCTCAGCACTGCAGAGCTCGTAACGACCGCTTGGGCTTCAGCTTCTACTTTTCGTGGGTCTGACAAGAGAGGTGGTGCAAACGGTGCGCGGATACGGTTGGCTCCGCAGCGTTATTGGCAAGTCAATAATCCAACACAATTGCAAAAAGTTCTTACTGCGCTTGAGCAAATTCAACAGGACTTTAATGGAAAGCAACAGGGCGGAAAGAAGATTTCCTTGGCAGACTTAATTGTCTTAGGTGGTGTTGCTGCGATAGAGCAGGCCGCTCGTGCAGCTGGACATGCTGTCAACGTACCGTTCCATCCGGGGCGTATGGATGCATCACAGGAACAGACGGATGTAGAATCCATGGGCTATCTTGAGCCAATTGCGGATGGATTTAGAAATTACCGTAAAGGTGCTTACACCGTGTCTACGGAATCATTATTGATCGACAAAGCACAATCACTTACGCTATCTGTTCCGGAATTAACGGTATTGATCGGCGGACTTCGTGTTCTTCAGGCAAATTTTGATGGTTCTGCATTAGGAGTGATGACAGATAGGCCAGGCCAATTGACGAATGATTTTTTTGTCAATCTATTGGATATGGGAACAGCTTGGAAAGCAATCTCTCCGGACCGGGAAGTTTTTGAAGGATCAGATCGTAAATCTAGTGTTAAAAAATGGGAAGCCGGACGTGCAGATCTTGTTTTTGGTTCCAACGCTGAACTGAGAGCTGTTGCTGAAATATATGGCAGTGCCGATGCAAAAGATAAATTCGTACAAGATTTTGTGAAGGCATGGACTAAAGTGATGGAGTTAGACCGTTTTGATCTGCATCGCTAATTGTTAAGAATATCAGTTTTTCAAGAAGCCAGGTCCGACGCGAACCTGGCTTCTTGTTATTTTAGATTTATCCAGATAACCCTGAAATTAACCTTTTGCTCCGGCGCTAAGATTGGCTCAGATTTTTTATGATGTACCTGACCAATATTTATCGCTATGGTCTACGACATTGACCAATTTATTTAATGAGAATAGCAGCCAAAAAAGAACCAATTTTTGCCTCTAATATCATTTTAATCTCACTTTAACCAAATTTTAATTTAATATATGAAGAATTATGGAATTTTCTTTGGGTGTTTCCTATTTTGTGAAATAAAATTCAAGATTTGTGCTACTTTTTCTTCTTTGATCGGTAGTAACTTTGTAATGGTTTCAAAGGAATCTTTGATACATTGTTAGGTTAAAGCTATGTGGAAGCACTTTATTTTTCTGTTTGCAGCACTGTTGTTATCATTTAAGAATTTAAATGCAAACAGTCTTGTACTGAAAAGTGAAAGTGTCGAATCCCAGTTTTTATCTGCAAAAAATCCTTCCAACAATGCGGACCATACACACATCGTCCATTTTCATAAAGATCATAGTCAATTTTGTTCGCTTTACCCATCGCTTCAATCCATTGTTGCGGAATTGGACGCCGAAGTGGCACAAGATTGGTTGATGGAGCGTTGGTTGGTTACGGTTGATTTGCTATGGCATGAACTACTGCCATCCCCAAAACAGAAAGATTATCGGTATGAACATACCCTTGATCTAGAGCATATACCCATCGCTCGATTTTTGCTGTTTGAGCAAATCAAAATTCCATGCTAAAGCATACGCTTTTCTTTACATCATACAGGCAAAGAGAACTGTCATTTCTTTTCTAAATTTATTTATTTCTTAAAATATACCAATGCACGAGCTAAGTATAGTAAAGGATATTTTTGATACGTTGACCTCGTATTATGAGGCTAGGGTAGATGATATTCAAAAAATTCAGGTCACAGCAGGATTGTTATCCAACGTCCAGCCTGTATTGATCCAAAATGCATTTGATGCTTTTATTGCTGAAAATACGCAATACCAAGATATGGAAATGGAAGTCGTTGTAAACGATATCATTGCATATTGTGAACATTGTCAGAAAAATTTTCCGGTTCATTTTCATCGATTTGTATGTGATTGCGGACAGGCTTCTAGTACAATTGTTCAAGGGAATGAACTCTATATATCAAAAGTAATTTTTAAACAAGACTAATATCGTTTATCATGTCAGACAATACTTCAAATCCTAAAAGTTTAGGTAACCGTGTAGGTTCGGTTCAATGTGAAAATACAACGCTACATTTATTAAAAGCAAATGATTTTGTCGCAAAAGCCATCCGCGATAGACTGAAAGACGTTTGTGTGATCAATGTATGTTCTTCTCCGGGTTCGGGTAAAACTACCTTGATGCAAGAAACGGGAAAACGTTTGGCCAAAGATCTGAATATTGCTGTTTTGGTGGGTGATCCGGAAACCGAACGTGATGCGGTTCGTATGCGTGAGGTAGGCATTAATGCATTGCAGATTGTCACTGGTGGAATGTGTCATATTGAGGCACAAATGATCTTACAAGCCCTGGATCATATCGATATCGAAGGAATAGACCTGTTGTTTATTGAGAACGTCGGGAATTTATTGTGTCCATCAGCGTTTGATTTGGGTGAAGATTACCGCGTGACCTTATTGGCGACCACAGAAGGGGACGATAAACCGAAAAAATACCCACGTATGTTTTTAACAAGCGAATTGATGTTGGTTTCCAAAGCTGATTTATTGCCATATGTACCTTTCTCGGTAGATGCGGTAACGAAAGATGCGCGCGAGGTGAACCCCAATTTGGAAGTTATTACAATCAGTACATTAAATGGTGACGGTCTTGATACCTGGTGTGATTGGTTGAAAGAAAGAGTTCAGGCGAAAAAAGATCAATATAAGGCGCTTGAAGTAAAATAACGGCCAATTGATAAAAAGAGTGGTATAGCAATGATCCGCGCTTCATTGTTATACTGTATATGTTGACATGTTATTTGTGTTTAGAGGAAATAGATTTGACGGAGAACGAAACTGTGTCAGTGCCGTTAACGAAATGAAGAAGATAGGTTTACAATATGAATGAGCTACCTGTACCAATAGATAAAATTGTAGCAAAGCATGAGTTTGCTCTTAGTGAAGTCGATCAAGTGTATCTTGAATGGTATGAAGTCCACAAAAGGCGCCTAACACGCAATACAACGGGCGGAAAGACAATCTTTATGCAATTGGAGCAAGGTGCGGAATGGCGTCATGGCGATGCTTTATTTCATCAGGAAACGCTACAGGCGATCCTGGTTGTCAAGCCTACGTTGACCATAAGATTCAATCCAATAGATTTGGTGCAGCTTGCAGATTTTGGTTATTTTATTGGAAATAGACATCTGCCCATATTCAACGTAACAGATGCCCAATCACTTCGTCTTCCTTACGATGGACGGCTCTATGAGCAGGTCCTGGCAAAGTATGGAACCTCGATTCAATTGGAGGAAGCCTTACTGTTATCCGAGAATTTGATTCGACTGCAGGCGAGAAATAAAAAGAAAGCAGATTTAAGCGGAACAGATGAACATGTTGATCCGCGTAAGCAAATCCTAAAAAATAAGTAGATGAAAGTGAATCGTATTATACCTGTATTGCTTTTGGCATGTTTGTGTTTGGTGAGCGCCTGCCAAAATCGGCAAGCAGGTGCGGTCAGCAATCAAGTGAAAGCTGTCGACAGCCGTGGAAAAGAAGTGGTATTAGCGCATACGGCACAACGTGTGGTTGTATTATTTCCGTCCCTTGTTGATGAAGTCTACATGTTGGGTGCTGAAAATAGCCTTGTTGGTATTCCTGAACAGGTTTATCAGGTCGAAGATACCTATAAGTTTTTATCCAAATTGGATGATAGGATCGCAAAAAAAACACTGGCGACACCTACTTTCGCAGGCCAGGCAAATAATGTGGAAAGCATAGTGAGCTTAAACCCTGACCTTGTTTTGACATTCAATACCGATCAGGATAATATTTCCCAACTAGAAGATCTTGGAATTCCAGTGTTCACTTTTTCTTCGCAGGATGAAAAAAGTATTTTTAATGAACTGACAGGGATGGGAGCATTACTCGGAAAGAAAGCGCGAGTGGAAGAAATTGTTCAGTTTGTTTCGGCGGAGATCAAAAAAATGACTGCTCCCAAGGATCAAATACAGAAGAAGGTTTATTACGCTTGGTCTAAAGGTCGGGTACTTTCGACATCCGGTCGTGGTAGTTTGATTGATATGGCGATCCGCCTTTCGGGCGCAGCTAACGCCTGTCCGTTGGAAATGGAAGCCCCAAATGTCGGCGCAGAGACAATTTATAAATGGAATCC
This sequence comes from Sphingobacterium sp. UBA865, assembly GCF_002295765.1. NCBI lineage: Bacteria > Pseudomonadati > Bacteroidota > Sphingobacteriia > Sphingobacteriales > Sphingobacteriaceae > Sphingobacterium > Sphingobacterium sp. UBA865. The sequence continues at coordinate 73,679 of NZ_DBGB01000035.1, forward strand.
GGACCTCATTATTCTTTGGAATTCTACATTGGCAGACGTCTATAACTTAAAGGAACTCGCGGCCTTACCTGCAGTGCGAAATAAACAGGTATTTGTGATGTCACCGTCGTTTCCATTCGACCCACATACCGTCAAATTTATGCTTTTTGCCAAACAGATAAGGCATTGGTGTTTTTCGGATTATACGAAACAGCAACTTGACCAGGATATGGCTATCGCTTTTGAAAAACTTTACGGTAAAGCAGGATTACTTCAATGATGCATCAATTAAAAAAGCTGTTATTGCTCGTTGTTCTGCCATTGTTGGTTTTATTGTTTTCCCTACTGGTGGGCTCAAGCCAGAACATTGGTTTTGTTGAGCTCTGCCAACGCATTGGATCGGAAGTGGGGGGATATTTAGGTCACCCTACTGCGGTATTGAAGGATAATATGGATACGATATTGTGGCAGGTACGTTTACCACGGATTCTGCTGACCTTTATGGTCGGAGCTGCTCTAGCGTCTTCTGGCGGAATCTTGCAGGCCATTTTTAGGAATCCAATCGTTGATCCCTTTACATTGGGTATTTCTTCGGGATCTGCTTTTGGGGCTGCATTGGCTATGTTGTTTCCGCTATTGCCGGTCAATATATCCGCATTTTTGTTTGGTGTATGTGCTGTGGGGTTGACTTATTTTGTTTCAAATGCTGGTTTGAAAACCTCGATTATTGGGATGGTATTGGCAGGAATGGTTATTTCCGGAGTATTTACAGCCATGTTAACCTTGTTGCAATACATCAGTGATCCCTATAAATTACAAGCTATTGTACAATGGACAATGGGGAATCTGCATACGGCCTCCTGGTCGAAAGTACAGCATGCTTTTCTGCCGATAACAATAGGATTGGCTATCCTGATCCTGTTTCGTTGGAAGCTGAATCTTTTAGCCTTGGGCGATCAAGAAGCAATTGCTGTTGGCGTCAATCCGAAAATATTGAAGCTGGGATTTATTGCTGTAGCTACACTAATTACAGCATCAGCCGTTGCAGCTGTAGGGGTAATAAGTCTATTTGGATTAATTGTTCCACACATCAGCCGGATGATCTTTGGCCCCAATAACAATATTGTTGTGTGGGCAAATATCAGTATTGGTGGTACTTTTCTTCTACTGATCGATGATTTTTCTAGGGCGGTCATGCCATTTGAAATTCCGATCGGTGTATTTACAATGATTATTGGCGCTCCCTTGTTTATTTACCTGATGCGTCGTAATGAAATCAACTGGAATTCATGAGTAATTCGATTCATATCAACAACCTTTCTTTTGCCTACGGTAAGGATATCATTTTAAATGATGTAACCATGTCATTCCCAAAAGGAAAGCTTTCTGTTATTCTCGGTCGGAATGGAAGTGGTAAATCTACGCTGTTCAATATTATTGCAGGGCTGGAAAAAAAATATGATGGATCGGTTCTTATTAATGAAACGGAGCGTCGCAATTGGAAGGTTGGTCGGGCTAATTCATTGAAATTGGGTTTTCTGAACCAGTTCCATCAGACCACATTTCCTTTTAGCGTTGTTGATGTTATTCTGACGGGACGGGCTTCATTTTCTCGTTTTTCACCAAGTAAAGAAGACTTCGAGGCAGTAGAACAGATCTTGGATAAATTTAACCTCACACACTTAAAGGACAAACCCTATACGTCGTTGTCTGGAGGGGAGCGACAATTGGTGTTACTATGTCGGGTATTGGTACAGCAACCTGATTTATTATTGCTTGATGAGCCTACGAATCATTTGGATCTGAAATATCAGATTGCGGTTCTGCAGACCGCCAAAGAGCTGGTCAAGGAGGGGACAACCGTGTTATGTGTAATGCACGACCCTAACATGGCGTTTCTTTTTGGTGATCAGTTTTATCTGATGAAAGACAATAGGCTCGTGGACCTCCATGGTCTGGATCGGGAACAAGTAAGAAATTTATTGGAACAGACCTATCAACTTCCTTTGATTAGTTTGGAAAATCAAAAGAAATGGATGTTTGTTCCGATGCTGAGTGGTGCTGCGGCATTTGAACCCATTGAGGGGGCAGAACATAGTCCAGCAACCGTCACTGAGCTGAATACACCCTGATGAAGTGTGGAGTAAGCGCCTTTGTAAAAACATCATGGTTTGTAGGTGAAATGCCCAGTTTACGGGGCGATTATTTTAAAATAGCGATAACACTATGAATATATTTAAAGACAGTGGTCATATATTGATTGAAAATAAACGGATGAGTAAGGGATCTCTTCCCGCTCAACCTCAGTTGAAAAATATAACCATATCTCGTGTTGAAGAGGAGGATATTGATGTCGTATTACCTTATGTCATTGAATTTCGGAAACAGTTGTTTCCGATGTTGGATTCCAATAAGCTTCCTAAGGATCTACTCGCATTTTCAGCAGTGTATCTTGAGGCTGAAGCTGCTGCATTCTTGCAGGCAAAAGATCATCGGGGTAATTTGATCGGCGTGGTTGGTATGTCGGCTTATGACTACCGTTTTCCGCATTTGGATATAGACAGAAGGAAAACGGTGGAAGTTGCCCGGCTTTTTGTGGATCCGAGTTACCGTAGGTCAGGTTTAGGAACAGCCTTGTTCAAAAGTTTGGTCGCTGTAGCTAAGGAGAAAAGTATAGAAAGGCTTTATTTACATACGCACCCATTCTTGACAGGAGCCTATGAGTTTTGGGGAAAACAAGGCTTTCAATTAAAGGACTATTGTAATGAATCGAATTTTCCAACGATACACATGGAATTATTCGTTGATCGTATTGCTTAAACCCAATTTGGGTAATCCAAAAAAAAGAAAAATTATTCTAATGAACAACATGATGAAAGCGCTAGCTTTCGCTTTATTGACAAGCGCTTCCGTACCGGGAGCCGTATATGCACAACAAGGTGTAGCATTATTTGGAAAAATTCAGGATGAAAACGGTGATCCCATCGCTGGGGTTACACTGACCTTAGTCGATGGACAACAACAGACAAGTTCTAATGCTCAGGGCGAATTTAGTTTTACCGGAATAATTTCCTTTCCTGTACAGTTACGTGCAGATGCAATTGGGTATAAGCCTGTATTGCTGGATTTGAACGCCGCTAGCTGGAATGCAAAAAAAGGAGTTCGATTACTGATGGTGGCCGGTGATAATACCTTGGATGAGGTATTGGTAACAGGTAGACGCAACAATTCTTATCTGACAAACGACATGGAGTTGGGCGGAAAATTTGCTGGAAAATTAAAAGATCTTCCACAATCTGTTGCTGTTTTAAGTAAGGAATTTATAGAGGATAAGCAGGCATTCACCACAGGGGCATTGGTTCAGGATTTGGCTGGTGTGACCGAAGCATCTTCCTATGATGATGTTGTCATTCGTGGCTTTAAAAGCGGTTATGAAACGGGTGTACGGCTTGTCAATGGCTTACGCTCGGGGTATGGTTATGGTAACAGTTATTATAATTCTCCCTTAACAATCAATCTTGAAAATATCGAGGTTTTGAAAGGGCCAGGAGCATCTTTGTTTGGAGATATCGTACCGGGTGGTACAATTAATATGACGACCAAGAAGCCTTTGGAAGATTTTAGAGGGAATGTGAATTTTTCAGGTGGTAGTTTTGAAACGATGCGAACAACTGTGGATCTCGGTGGACCTCTGGACAGTGCCAAACGTATTTTATATCGTTTTAATGCGGGTTACGAAGATACAAAGACTTTCCGCGATGTAAATCGCCAGAAACGAATCATGGTGGCTCCTTCGTTCACCTTTAAACCAGCTGAGGGCACGGTGGTGGATATTGATATGGTGTATAATCAGTTCAACGGTTATCTTGATCGGGGAATGGGTATTAAGGAAAATAACTTTTATGCTTTGCCAAGATCATTTACGTTGAGCCAGCCTTCCGATTTTTATAATTCCAAGACTTTTTCGTTAAGCGGCCGCTTGTCTCAGCGTCTGGCAGAACATGTTAGTTTGAATCTGAGCTACATGAAATCCATCTATCAGGAGGATGTCAACGAACATCGGACAATGAACACCTTTGCTGATGCGCCACATAATACCATTATGAATATGCGTTTTTTTGATCGTCATGGACGTGACTATACAGATAATGTTGTGGGTTATGTTAAGTGGGATCTTTTGGGCGATAGAGTCGATCAGCATTTTGTTGCAGGAGTTGATTTTGCACAATATCGGGGCGACAAAGAAAATCAATTGCGGGAGGCGCGGCAGCAAACTGTAGATGGCAAAGTCGTCCCGTTGACTTTTGATTTGAACAATCCCACTTATACCACGCATGATCTAACGAATTATGTGTGGCGCACGGGAGTCGCTTATCCTTTTTTGAGCCCTTATAAAACAACGGGTAAATATATTCAGGATCAAATCAGCATTGACGAGCGATTGAAACTTATTGTAGGTCTTCGTCATGAGCACTATTCTTCTGAGACACTTGACGGACAAAATCGCTTTCATGCAACGCAAAATGCCTTATTACCTCGTTTTGGTGTAACCTATGGAATCAATAAGCAGATTAACTATTTTGCAAGTTATTCACAAGGATTTGTACCTGTGGGCGCCAATTTTATTCAGAACTATAAAGATTATGGTGCCGATAAACCCTTTGATGCTGAGCGGAGTTTCCAGGTGGAAACGGGGATGAAGGCCGGTTTTTTTAAAGAGCAATTGCAAGTTGATCTATCCTTATTCCGAATTGAACGACGGAATATGCTCATTGCCACAGGGGCTATCAACGATTCAGGGTTGCCGGAGTATAGACAATCTGGCAAAGCGCTATCGCAGGGTGTCGAACTCGATGTGCGTGGGCAGTTGACACGTGAGTTCCAGATTATGGCCAATTATACCTATAGTGATACGGAGGTAAAATCATCTTCTGTTCCTTCTGAAATCGGGCAGTCCCTACCGGGAGCACCTAAAAATATGGCGAGTGCCTGGTTGAAATATGTGTTTTCAGCTAGTACATTAAAAGGTTTGGGTTTTGGTGCCGGTGTTTATTATGTAGATCGTAAAAGGATGGATAACAGTATCGGAAAGGATAGCGAAGGAAATGCACTCTGGGGGCAATGGCCTTCGTATACCACTGTAAATGCTGCTGCCTATTACCACATTGGTGCGATGAAAATGGCCTTAAATCTGAACAATGTATTCGATAAATATTACTTTTTAGGTGGTTTTGACTACACGAGAGCCTTTGCTGGTGCACCGCGAAATGTCATGGTATCAGTGGGTTACTCTTTTTAATGCTGAAATAGTAATCTAAAACCGACAAAGCGGGCTTTTTCAACAAATTTGGACTATTTAATTCAAGATTTGTGCTAGTCAAGTAGCCCGCTTTGGTTGTAAATTTGAACAACAAATAATAGTATTGTGAACGCAAGAATGAGGTATAGTTTAATCTTTTTAGTTTTTCTTTTTAGCACCCTGCTCATGAAAGGAATAGCTATGCCATCACATTCTACTGTTCAGCATTTACCCCTCGTCCGCCTAAGTCTGTCTGTATTTCCTTCTCATGTAGATAAAGCTTTAGGACAGTCAGAACGGGAAAATCTGTTAGCCGCGGTTAAAGATCATGATGTCTATGATATCACCGAACAGATGGACCTCAAAGATGAATGGAGCAAGCTGCTCTATTGGGGCGTGCTTTCAATTTGTCTTTTTGTATTCTGTTATCCTGTACGTCTCAAAATTCAGAATAACAGAAGGCCTTATATGGATCGATTGATCCTTCCGCCAAAATATATTCTTTTCCAAAGTTTAAAGATCCCATTTCTGGGGTAAAAATTTCCATTTCTTACAAGGGTTGAGAAAAGACAGACCTTGCGCTGTGTAGGGGTGTAATCTGTCCTATTCATCACGATTTTGAACGATTTTTTTAAGTCGTATGACCTTGTCGTGACCTGTACCCACCGTGACTTGTTTTTAATTCGAATAACAACAATTTAAATAATATTTATATGCATTTATTACCTAGAGAGACAGAGAAGCTATTGCTTCATCTTGCCGGCGAACTAGCGAAAAAACGTAAAGCTAGAGGACTTAAATTAAACTATCCGGAGTCTATTGCATTGATCAGTAGTGAACTTTTAGAAGCTGCTCGTGACGGGCGTACTGTTGCCGATTTAATGCAGTTTGGTGCAACATTGTTGACACGTGAAGATGTTATGGAAGGTGTGCCCGAAATGATTCATGATGTACAGATAGAAGCAACATTTCCAGATGGTACAAAACTGGTCACTGTTCATAACCCGATTCGCTAATTGTTAAAAATATAATCTATGATCCCAGGAGAATTTTTTATTGCAGATGGCTATGTGATCTGCAATGAAGGTAGAGAAGTTACAACCATCACTGTGACAAATACAGGTGATAGGCCCATTCAGGTAGGTTCACATTTCCACTTCTTTGAAGTGAACAAAATGATGGAGTTTGATCGCGAGAAAGCTTTTGGTAAGCGCTTAAATATTATCGCAAGTACTGCAGTACGTTTTGAACCAGGCGAATCAAAAGATGTCGAATTGGTTCCGTATGCAGGTGCAAGAAGGATCTATGGCCACAATGATTTGGCAAATGGAGATACCGAAACCGAAGTTGCGAAAGCAAATGCAATGAAAAAAGTAAAAGAACAAGGCTTTAAAAACAAAGTGTTATGAGTTTAAAAGTTAGCAAATTAAATTATAGCGCCATCTTTGGCCCTACAAGTGGAGATAAAATCCGTTTAGGAGATACAGATATTATTATTGAAGTCGAAAAAGACTACGCTTACTATGGCGATGAAGCCAAATTTGGTGGTGGTAAGACTGTGCGTGACGGGATGTGCCAATCTTCCGTTCATACACGTGATGAAGGTACACTGGATATGGTGATCACTGATGCTATTGTTATTGATCACTGGGGTATCGTGAAAGGTGATATTGGTATTAAGGATGGTAAAATTGTTGGTGTTGGTCGTGCTGGAAATCCGGATACCATGGATAATATTACACCAAATATGATTATCGGTGCTTCTACGGAGGTGCATGGTGGATCAGGATACATCTTAACTCCAGGTGGTATTGATACCCATATCCACTATATCAGTCCAACACAAGTTGAAACGGCCTTATATAGTGGTGTTACAACAATGATCGGGGGCGGTACAGGTCCAGCGGATGGAACAAATGCAACTACAGTAACACCGGGTAAATGGAATTTACGCCGCATGTTACAAGCTGTTGAAGATCTTCCAATGAACTTTGGTTTTTTTGGTAAAGGAAACGTTGGTACTGAACAACCTATTGTTGAACAAATTGAAGCTGGTGCCTTAGGTGTTAAAATCCACGAAGATTGGGGTGCTACACCAGCAACAATCGACAGAGCGTTGACGGTTGCTGATCAATATGATGTGCAGGTGGCTATCCATACCGATACGCTGAATGAAGCGGGTTTCTTGGAAGACACGATCCAGGCAATCAACGGACGCGTGATCCATACATTCCATACGGAAGGTGCTGGCGGTGGGCACGCTCCGGATATCATCAAATCTGCGATGTATCCAAATGTATTGCCAGCATCGACAAATCCAACACGTCCATTTACAAAAAATACAATTGACGAGCACTTGGATATGCTGATGGTTTGTCACCACTTGAGCAAAGAAATTCCGGAAGACGTGGCTTTTGCCGATTCTCGTATCCGTCCAGAAACGATTGCAGCTGAGGATGTACTACAAGATCGCGGTGTATTCAGTATCATGAGTTCCGATTCGCAGGCAATGGGACGTGTAGGTGAAGTCATCACACGTACTTGGCAGACTGCAGACAAGATGAAGAAACAAGTAGGTCCATTGCCTGAAGATGAAGGTAAGGACAACGACAATTTCCGTGCACGTCGCTATGTCGCGAAATACACGATCAATCCAGCAATTGCCCACGGTATTTCGAAGTACGTTGGTTCTATCGAGCCTGGTAAAATTGCCGATATGGTGATCTGGCGTCCAGCTTTATTTGGCGCAAAACCAGAAATGATTATTAAAGGCGGGATGATTATCGCTTCAAAAATGGGGGATGCGAATGCTTCTATTCCTACACCACAACCAATCATCTTAAGAACCATGTTTGGCGGTTTAGGTAAAGCCGTTCACCAAACTTGTTTTGACTTTGTCTCTAAAATTTCATTGGAAAAGGGAATTAAAGAAGAGTATAAACTGGAAAGAACCTTACTTGCCGTAGAAAATTGTCGGAATATCTCCAAAAAAGATATGATCCACAATGATGCCACACCTGAAATTATCGTCAATCCAGAGAATTATGAGGTAAGTCTTGACGGCGAGATCTTGCGGTCAAAACCTGTTGATACAGTTTCGTTGGGACAACGATACTTCTTGTTTTAACCCTATAACTACTTTTTATGGCGTGATCCGATGTCACGCCATAAGCTATGAAAAACAATAGGTTGATGAAATCATCATGGGCTTATCAAAAGCGCATAAAAGAGAGGGAATACTGATTGCTCATGATGCTTCATTAAGCTAAAATACGATTTACGCTAATGAAAAATTTGAAGACATTTTTAGGCTGTTGTATAGCAATGGCGTGCTTAACCATACAATCGGCCTATGCGCAAAAGGGAGGTATCATGATTTATGGGGCACTGAATTACCACGAAACAACAGCTGGGCATCAATTTAGTGCCGCTCCGGTGGGTGCTGCTTATTTTTTCACTGACAACATGAATGCGGGGCTAAACTATGGATTCAATTCTGTTAAGGATAAAGCACTGGATTTTACGGATCATTCGCATGAAATAGGACCTTTCTATAGCAATACTTGGCCCCTGAGTGAGCATTTTATGTTAATTGGCCAGGTTGATGTGCATTATTTGTGGGGCGATCAACATGTCGCTACCGGTGGTACTATGGTAGATGGTAAATACAATGGCTATCTATTCAGAGTGTACCCGCTTGTGGGTATCGCCTTGGGAAAAGGTTGGGCATTAAAAGCTAAAGTAGCAGAATTGTCTTATAAAAAGAGAAATAGTAAAGATGCTGCAATTCCCAATGATCACGAACTCATTACGGGAATCAATGGATCTACAGTAGGTTTAGGCTTGTCTAAAAATCTATTTATTAAAAATTAAAAAATGATAATCACGGAAATCACAAGGAATATTCAGGGGGAGCAGATCACTAAGCGTCTCGATTTGCTTGCTATTGAATGGTATGAGTCGACCAAACGTATTCAACGTTTACGTACAGCGGAGGGAATGGATATTGCCGTCAAATTGTTGGGTAATACATCCAGCTTGCAGGATGGTGATGTCTTGTACGAAGACGAAGAGAAAATTGTTGTGGTAACGATCAAACCTTGTGAAGTCATCCGTGTCATGGCAATTGATTTCCTGCGAACTGCTTTTGTAAGCAGCGAAATTGGAAACAAACATTTGCCTCTATTTGTGGAGGCAAATGAATTGCTTATGCCTTATGAACGGTCAATGTACGAATGGTTAACGAAACAAGGATTTGACCCGCAGCGTGGCGAGCGCCAACTTTTACGTCAGCTCAATGCAAATGTCGATCCCAAGCATCATCAGAAGATGAAGTCTTCAACGAAGAATATACCGCTCTTGATCAACGACAAGGCCTTCGTGAATTTGCAAGCGCCAACAGCCGGTATCGCTTTAATGCCCAATGATAGAGAAGATTACGCAAGGAGCTGATAAATCCTTGAAGATATATACTTATATAAAAAAATAATGTCAATGAAAAATACATTTCTAGGCAAGTTACTCCATCTCGCAGATCCTACATTACCAATTGGAGGGTTTACCCATTCAAATGGACTGGAGACTTATGTGCAACAGGGCTTGGTCTGTGATAAAGTTACGGCGGACAATTATGTGCGTCATAACCTCTGGTATAATCTGAAGTACAATGATGCTGCTTTGATGAAATTGGCCTATGAAGCAACTTCTTCGCAGGACATGGATGCATTGATCGCGTTAGATCAAGAATGTACAGCATTAAAAAGCCCAAGAGAAATTCGCGATGCCAGTAAAAAACTGGGTGTACGTATTTATAAAATATTCAGTCGTTATCAACAGCAGGATTTTATGCTATCCTGGGGTGAATTAATCCAAAAGAAGGAAGTAGATAGCCATTACTGTTTGATGTATGGCATGTTGGCGTCACTTTTAGAAATTCCTTTGGAAGAAGCATTACATGGCTTTTATTATAATGCCGCCATTACGATGGTGACCAACGCTGTAAAACTTGTGCCATTAGGACAGTTGGATGGCCAAGATATACTTTTTGGTTTACATGATGATATACTTGATCTCTGCAAAGAGACCTTAACCGTTGAACGGAATTTAGTGGGCTTATGCAACATTGGATTTGACATCCGTTGCATGCAACACGAACGATTATATTCTAGAGTTTATATTTCTTAAAAAACAATTAAAATGGAAAATAGAAAATATGTTAAAATAGGGGTTGGTGGTCCAGTAGGGTCTGGTAAGACAGCATTATTGGAACGATTGAGCAGACGGTTGATGAATGAAATTGATCTTGCCGTAATTACGAATGATATTTATACCAAGGAAGATGCGGAATATATGGCCAAAAATAGTTTGCTTCCCCGTGAACGAATTATCGGTGTGGAAACTGGCGGTTGCCCCCATACAGCGATACGGGAAGACGCGAGTATGAATCTCGAAGCTGTAGATGAACTAGCTAGCCGTTTCCCGGATTTGGAGTTGATTTTAATTGAAAGTGGTGGTGATAACCTGACTTCTACTTATAGTCCGGATCTTGCCGATATCACCATTTTTGTCATTGATGTTGCCGAAGGTGAAAAAATGCCGCGTAAAGGTGGGCCGGCAATTACAAGATCAGACCTGTTGTTGATTAATAAAAAAGATTTGGCACCCTATGTGGGCGCAAGCCTAGAAGTGATGGAACATGATGCACGTAAAATGCGTAAAGGTTCTCCATTCCTGTTTTCAAATCTAAAAACCGGCGATGGTTTGGAAGAGATCGTAGGCTGGATTAAAAAATACGCACTCCTTCAAGATATTGAGGAACCTAATTTACTACGTTAATTATGATTTGTTCTTTAGCTATTAAGATAGCACATCGCGAAGGAAAATCCTTTTTAAAAGATGCATATGCGACACAACCGTTTCGTATCGTTCCTGTTGGGCAATATCAAAAAGACAATGCAGCGTACTTGATGATTATGAGTTCATCGCCTGGTTTGTTGGATGGAGATGACCATCGTATTCAAGTTGATATTGCTCCGGGGTCTAAGTTACAGTTACAGACGCAGGCTTACCAGCGTTTGTTTCATATGAAAGGTCATTCGTCCCAAACGATGGAAGTGAATGTAGGCGAAAATGCTGTTTTTTCTTATGTACCCCATCCCGTCGTACCTCAGCATTCGTCTCATTTTTTGAGCCATAACATTGTACATCTTGCTTCAAATTGTCACTTATTGCTGAGTGAAATCGTGACCTGTGGCCGGAAAATGTCCGGTGAAGAGTTTATGTACAATCACTTTCAAAATCTGACAGAATGTTATGTCAATGGTAGGCTCGTGGTGAAGGATAATGTATTGCTTCAGCCAGATCGTATGCCTATACAAGGTCTGGGTATTTTGGAAGGCTATACGCACCAGGGAACGTTGATCTATCTGAATAGTGCCGGCTTGAATCCAAGCGACTGGATCGAGGCTTTCCATGAACAGTACGGGGAAACCAAAGACGTTGCGTTTGGGATTAGCGAATTGCAGCATGACGGTTTTATGGTTCGCGTTTTAGGTAACGGTGCCGAACAGCTTTATCTTCTTTTTAAAGAAATGCAAAGCGCACTATGGGGCAACATATTTTTGAATAACAACTAATTATATTCCAATGAAAAATAACATCCTAGCTTTTATAAAAGCTTTTTTTAAAGGATTTGGGCAGATTATGTTACAGGGTAACATTTGGACGGGTATCTTATTTATCGGAGCCATTATTTATGATTCGGCACTTATGGGCTTTGCAGGGGTTCTCGCTAACATCGTAGGCGTACTGACGGCCAAGTTGATGAAATTTGATGAGGATCATATCAATGATGGACTTTTCGGATTTAATGCTACGCTTTACGGTATTGCTTTGGTTTTCTATTTCCAGACAAACGTTTGGGTATGGGGAGCCTTAATCGTAGGATCTGCGTTGACCACCATTTTGATGGGGTCTGCATTAAAGAAGAATCTGCCGGTATTTACATTTCCTTTTATCTTAATTACCTGGATCGCATTGTATGTGTTGAGTATTCCAGAACTGGCCTTGCGGACTGTACCAGAGCATTTTGTTGATATTCAGGAAATGGATGACTTCCTAATTGAAGGCCATGCCTTTGGTCAGGTTATTTTTCAGGGTAGTTTAATTGCTGGATTGATCTTTTTCATCGGGGTTTTCCTGAGCAATCCCATGGGCGCACTTTACGGTTTCGCTGCTGTTATCATCAGTGTTTATATATCGCACCATGGCCATGAATCTGTAGATATGACCAATAATGGCATTTTTAGCTTCAATGCGGTTTTGGTTGGAATTGCCCTAAGCGGCCCCCGCGTTAGAGATGGTGTATATGTTCTAATCGGAACGATTATCGCAACATATTTCGATCATTTTTTGATTCACAACGGATGGACAACATTGACTTTTCCATTTGTTTTTGCGATGTGGGCTATGCACCCTGTCAAACTTATCGATAAATGGTTGGTGAATAGGTTTTCATCAGCTGAAGGGACTTCCTAGTCCTTTTTTGTGAACTAAAATTTTATGTATGTTTAAATTTCGTTTAATAAAACTATTCCCAATAATGCTCTTATTGGGAATTCATGTAAATACGGTGTACGGACAAGTCAGTCCGCCGGGATTAGGAAAAGCAAGGACCGCATCTTGGTCGGTTTTGGGCTTGCGTAGGAAATTAGACAGTGCTGGAACGAAGGAAGCATTGACCTATATTGGTTTGGGAACTAAAAGTACACCCGACGATTCAAATCCATTTCACAAGCAGGCTATTTGGGTGTTAAACCATGAGGTCTATCATAAATTTGCTAAAAATCAACAATATAGTTATGCGTTGAGTTATCGTCGCCAAAACGTTTACGATGAGGCTGCCCCATATCATAACGAAGGTGTTGAGCAAGAGTTTAGGTTGTATGGACGATATGCGTATACATTGACCCTTAATGATCGTTTGAAATGGAAAAATACATTAAGACAAGAGTTCCGAAAGTTCTTTACAGCCGATTTTCAAAAGGCAGAAGAGAATTTTCAATTTAGGACCCGCTTGAAGTCGCAGCTAAATTTCAAAATTTCGGCTAAAAATAAGCAGGAATTGGCGTTGAGCGCTGAAGGACTTTTTGCAATCAGCAAGCTCTACGAACCTGTTAGTACCTGGTCTAGCTTTGGCTATAAAGAGACCCGTTTGGGTTTTTATTACATGACAGATATTCCAAAGACACCTTTGCGATTGGATCTGGGTTATATGAACGACTTAATTAAAGGCTATGACAAAGTAGATTTTGGGGTTCATTATTTAGCCGTAGATTTAATCTGGAATTTACCTTACCGTAAAAAGCATTAGCCCGCCATAAACTTATGTTTCCGATAGTCACTGGGTGAATACCCAGTGATTTTTTTGAATAGCCTGGTGAAATAGGAGGGCGATTGAAATTTCAATTCAAAGGCTATACCGGCAATATCTCTCGTAGCATCCTGCAGCAGAATCTGACTATGTAAGATACTTATTTCACTAATCCATTGCTTCGGAGGTTTATTTGTCGCTTCCTTTACACATTTATTGAGGTAGTTTTCTGAAATATGCAATAAATTGGCGTAGAATAACACGTTTTTATGATCGATATGAAATTTTTGTACATATTCGCGGAAACGGAAAGCAATATCGAGCTGTCGGCTCATCGGCGCCTTAGTCTCTATATCCGATTTTATCACCTTCAATAGGATACACTGCATCATGGATATGCAGACTTCCATTACGCGGCCCTCGGTAAAAAGTTCCTCTTCCAATAACATCAACATTTGCTGGATCCAATGTGCTACATGTGGTTTAAGTGTGGTAAAAGGATGGGAATTGAAAAATTTAATATCGTTTATGCCAAGCTCAATATCAGTTACAATTTCATTTTCATAAACCACGAAAAAACCTTCTACATCATCAGAGATTGCCAGCGTAGCCGTAATATTACCTTGTTTGATGTTAATGACTTGATTTTCGGTTAAGGTATAAGATGCGCTTTCGAGATGTTGGGTCAGGGACCCCTTCGTTACAAAAATGAGAAAATTAAACGTCGTACGATAGGGGATGACAGGCATCAGGATACTGCGGAGGTAATTCTCGATTCGATAGACTTGAATTTTATTCTCATTGAATAAATTGTGCTCAGAAACATCCGGTAAAAATAACTTTTTGTACTCGTAATTGTTGATGATCTTAATCGAATTTTTCATAGTTTTAAAGACAACCTACTTACCAATGAAATCAAAAAAAAAGGAATAGTTGTATGTATGACAAATATACTTAAAAGTTTGCGGAAATTAGGTTAGCATCCGATGCTTTCCAATCAAGTAATTATTGTGTTAACTAAGTGAAAAAGCTTATTTAAGACAAATTGTCCTGATTCCCTTTTATAAACTCCGACGTGAAATGTTGTTGCTGTTTTTCATGGCTGAATTTCTCCCTATTATAGGACGCTGAACTACCTTTGGGTATTGATAAGGAGGTCCATTTATCATCCAAACATATTTTCCCAATATAGAGCATCTGACCGATGTGGTAGGGATAATGTGCTAGCTGCCGCAAGATCGCTTCCATGACGGTATGTCCTTGATTACGGATATAAATGATTTTAGCGAGATCTTCTTCTTCGAGGGATTCAATTGCTTGAAACAGACAGGACCATCCAGCATTCCAATAGGTAATAAGCTCATCGCGATCTACCCAACTGTTCTCAAACTCCTGGTCGCGGTTTCTATTTTGTTTTTCGCCATCTGTGGTGAGGAAATCGGTCCATCGGGAAAGCATATTTCCACCTAAATGTTTAACAATTAATGCAATGCTATTGCTCGAATCATTGGGTTGCCAAAAGAGTTGTTCAGTGCTTAACTGTGCAATGTTTTATCACCCAAAGATTTATAATATTGAAATTGCTTGATACAAGTCGCTAAAAAATTGTCCATTGCGTCGAAAGTTTGGCATTTACAGGAATATTAATATACAAAAATGTCCTGAAACCGAGACCTAAAATAATTTTTTTAGCTGAAATCTGGTTTTGCTATCGATGTCATTAATTTCCTGATACAGTTTTTTGAGGTGATAAATGTGTGAATTTATAAGGAGAAGGAGAAGGAGAAGTGTGAGCAAAAATGCTAATAAAAGCAAAGGTGATACTGGGGTATGTATCACCTTTAAGCTAACTAAACATTAAACATAAATAAACAGTCTTTTTTAAAGACCACACTAAAAATTACAATACTACTTTGCCACTTGTTGATTTGTCAACTTGGACATTTTTTGGTTGATTTTTTAACGCAATTCTTGCCGATGTAGAAACATTTCCCTGTAAGTTTTCTTTCACGCTGAGCGTAACATTTGCAGACGAATTGGCTTGTACTTGGGCATTTGTTGTCGAGAAACGGCTCATGTCAACCGATGCGGATGAATTGGTGTTCAAATTTAAATTTGAAGCGCTACCCGCAATTTCCTGCTTAGACGAACTGCTTGCCGATACTTGCAAATTTTTACTGCTGACATCTGTCGTTAACTTGCTAGAAGAGCTCGTTGAAAGGTTGATATCATCAGCAATTATTTTTTTAAGCGATATTTTTGCGGAGGAGGATACGTCTACAGAAATTTTGTTTGCCTTAATCGTTTCATCGGTATAGATCGAACTGCTGGATGATGCCGAAAAGCGTGTCGGTATCTTGCTTGAGTAAACAGTTACGCGATTGTTTCTCGCATTTCTGATTGAACTGTTTCTTTTATACTGTACATACAGTGTACCGTTTTTTACAGTCGTTTCGATAAGGGATAAATGTTCGGGATTATCTGCTTCAACAATAACCTCGTTACGATTAGAGTGAATATAATCTACACGTAATGAAGTTGCCGATGAAATGCCATCTGGAGCAGTGATCTTACGTGTTTCGCGTTCTTGTGCCTGAGCTACATATAAAAATGAAATAAAGGCAATGGTTAAGATTCTTTTCATTATTTTTCTGTTATTAGTTTAAATTTATTTTTACTGAAAGTTTCATTTTAATTTCCCTTTTTATCGTTTCTTATGTGCTTATGCATACGCTCTATCGTTAACTGCCACCTATAGTATAATAGTAATGCCAAAACTTTAAATCCGTTTAAAATACTGATTAACACTAGTTTTGTTCCTGAGTGCTATTTTCGTTCATGCTCATTTTTGAACATCAACTGTTCGGTATCGGACAATAGTTTGTTTACCAGACTCTTCGTTTGTAGGCTGCTAACCAGAATTGATACTCTAATTGGGAAGCTGTTATAAATACTTGTCGCATCTTCTCCCGTTTTGTTGCAGTAGTTTCTGCTGCAATTTTGTCAACGTAGTTTTTCGCCTTGATAACGCCCTGTGCAAAATCCTCACCGCTATAAGTTGCTATCCATTTGGAATAGGGATTTCCCTGTGTATTTGCTGTCGATACAATGTGATCTCCGACCTCCTTATAAATCCAAAAACAGGGGAGTGTTGCCGCCATAGCAACCTCAATGCTCTCGAAAGCGGCTACGCTTTTAAGAAAATGAACATAATGATGGCAGGTTGGTTCGATTTTGTTGCTCTTGTCGGCAGGACTTAAACCAAATTCCCGAAAGTAATTTTCGTGTAATGCCCGTTCAACAAGTAGCGCATTGCGACCAAATTCGAAATAGTCCAATGCTTGTTGGTTATCCGTACTTTTTGCACCTATAAAGGCGAGCACACGGCCAAATTCTTCTAAATAGAAAGCATCCTGCTGCATGTAAAATTGAAATTTATCCAGGGGAAGACTACCATCACTAAGCTGAACAATAAACGGCATGGTGAGTATATCTGAATAAATTGATGTTATTGAATCCCAGGCATGATCAGTCCAGTTCATATTGAATAAGTTTAATCGGATTGTGGAAGTGATTTAATGGCCCATTTCCTTTGCCAATGATGAGGTCTTTGCTACCAGCTATTGCTGCGTGTATATAGGCCAATGCGAATTCAACCGCGCTATCGAGACCAACGCCTTGTGCCAAATGGCTCGCAATTGCTGAAGAAAGCGAACAACCGGAACCATGTGTATTTTTGCTGTTAATTTTTTGAGATTTGAATTCAATTGGTGGATTCTTGTGCTGGAACAATAGGGATGTTAATTCTTGACTTTGGAGATGCCCGCCTTTAATCAAAACGGATTGACAACCTTTCGCCAGTAGGCTATTTCCCGCTTTTTTCATCCTCTCGACATCGTCAATAACTTCGTCTACTAAAACACTTACCTCGTCTAAATTTGGTGTAATCAGCGTTGCCAAAGGAAAAAGAAGTTCAATGCAGGCCTGAATTGTATCATCGTGAATGAGCTTGTGCCCGCTGGTCGAGACCATGACTGGATCAAATACGATAGGCCCTTTATATTCTTTTAAATAGCTGCTAATAAGCTCCACAAGTTCAATATGGTGTACCATGCCTATTTTAATTGCATCGGGATAGATGTCGTCAAAAATAGCATCTAATTGGTCCTGGACGGCTGCTGTAGGAATGTCATAAATACGTCTTACACCTTGTGTGTTCTGAACGGGTAAGGCAGTTAACACATTCATGGCATAACAACCTAATGCAGATATGGTTTTGGTATCTGCTTGTATACCTGCACCACCGCTACCATCGAACCCCGCAATGCTGAGTACGGTAGGGACGCGGTATTTTTTATCTTTTGTCATTTTAATAGTTCTTTTAGTTGTGCACTGGCAGCTCTGGGATCTTGACTTTGGCATATGGCCGAAACGACTGCAATGGAGTCTGCACCGGCATTCCAGGTCTCTTCTGCAGTTTGTAAGTTCATCCTTCCGATAGCGATCAATGGTTTTTCCGTCTTATTCCGAAGTTGTTTTAAACCTGCAATTCCCCATTCAGTAATCGTATCCATTTTTGTTCTCGTAGAAAAAATGGGACTTACACCAAGGTGGTCGACAGCGTACATTTGTGGACTTTCCAGCTGCTGCATATCTTCTATGGACCAGCCTATGTTTAATTTATCGCCATATTTTTCGCGAATAGGGAGCGGCTGCAAATCATTTTGACCCACATGTACTCCCCATGCCTCGATTTTTGCAGCGATTGCTACGGCATCATTGATCACGAGCGGAATACCATAACGATCGGTCAGTTTTTTCAAACGCATGGCTTTATCCAAAAATGTAGCGGGATCGTCAGCTTTTTCGCGTAATTGAATAAGATCGACTCCACCAATGATGGCTTCTTCGGCGACATTGAGCCAATGTTGAGGATAACAGTCCCGCTCAGAAATTACCAAATATAAAGGGTAGGGAAAAAGCGGATTAATGCGCATAACATTTGATCTTGAGCTTTGATTTTAGACGTTCTGCATTGAGCTTATAGAGTTCATCATAGAGATTCAATTGCAGGGTACCCGGGCCAGCTGCTGTTTGGGCTGCGAGTTCTCCCGCCAAGCTCAAAATGGAAACGCCGGCAACAGCTGCTTCAACATATTGGTCTGTAACACCTAGAAATGCACCAATAAGTGCAGTATCACTACAGCCAAGTCCAGTTACCTGTGTCATTAAAGGGTTGCCATTAAAAACTTCAACCCGGTATTGCTGTGAAAGGATATAGTCTACTTCTCCAGAAATACAGATAATGGAACCGGTTTGCTCTTGCAATAATTGGCCAAATCGGAGCGCATCTTTACTCGCTGTCGTGCTGTCGACTCCTTTTGTGTTCGGTTGGTTGAAATTGTACAGCGTCATGATTTCTGATGCATTTCCACGAATAACCGTTGGTTTGAGATCCAGTAGATTGGCTAATAAATCATTGCGGAATGCTGATATCCCAGCACCAACAGGATCAAGTACCCATGGCCGTCCAATGGTATTGGCATGTTCGGTAGCAACCAGCATAGCTTCGGCTGTATCTTCACTCAAGGTGCCGATATTAATAACAAGAGCTTGCGCAATATCGACAACTTCGCGTACTTCTAAAGGACTGTGTACCATTACGGGGGACGCTCCTAGGGCTAACAGTGCGTTGGCCGTATTGTTCATCACGACTAGGTTTGTGATGTTGTGTACAAGGGGTTTTTCGACCCTCAGCTGCGCTAATAAATTGATAATTGAATCTTCCATTCTTTTTACATATGCTAAGATGTACGGTGTAGCCTTGGAGGGAAGAAGAGCGATAGACTGCGCAGTAAAGGAGTATGCTGTACAGTGGATTTTTGCTTTTCCCTACGCCGGTATAAACCGAATCAGGTTCAAAGGGACTATCTCAATTCTATACAGAATACCCCCAAAGCCAGACCAAATTTAAACAAAAAAGAGGACTTTTCATATCCGTCATTTTTCGATCACTTAGCTTGTTAAATTAATAGGCCGGATTTTGATCGGCACTAATTTCAATATATTCAACAGGGGTATAAGTAACCCGGGCAAAATTTTTGGTCAAAAGTTCTGTTTCTAAAATCTTTCCACCCTGAAATTTTAAAAACTTCTCGCGCCAAATCTCATTTTTACGAAAGAACTGATTGTCTATTTTAAGAAATTGATGTTCTTTTTCAACGACATGGTATGCAAAATCCAGCTCCTGATCGATCCTCAATTCGCCCTCTAAACATTTCTCTGTAAACCAGAGGTTGATCTGGAAGGTGTAAGGCGTGTTGTTGGTGAATTGATAATCACGGTAGTTATAAAATACGGTAGCCCCACTGCCGAATGGCAAAACACGACCATCGTCAGGAAAAGGATCAAAGGAGTGATGATAACGTTCGCTGACGGTGAGTGGACTATGGATAACAAGCCAATGGATGAGATTGGATATTTGACAGATTCCACCGCCAATACCCGCCCTTGCTTCACCGAAGGATAACTCCATGCCGGGCAGATACCCTTTCTTTACGGTGGGGAGCCCCACGAGTTTACAAAATGAAAAGGTTTCCTTCGGTCTGATCAGAATGCTATTGATCTGTGCTGCTGCAATTTTCAGGTTGGTCACTTTGTTGATCTGCAATTGCATATTATTTTCGCCCAGCTTTTTTAATAATACAGACTGATGCTTTTTAATACGAAAGGGAAGTTTTTCAGCTGATTTAACTTTGCTGTATTTTTTGTCGTCAAATAGCCAGACGGCTTTTCGCTGCATTCTTCTTACCCATACTGCAAAAAAATAGAGCAAGGGGTGCTGTTGACTGATCAATTTTCTTTTTTTCAATACGATGTTTATTTATCGCTATCAAAATTAATGCAGAAATGTATCTTTTGCCGCTTTTTTTGATTTTGTCCTGTGTTTTTACTGTATAGGGGGTAGAACTTTTGTTCCATCGGGTGTATACTGGCTTTTCGCTCTATGTCTATAGCTGTTTTCTTGTTTGTACGTATTTGCCCGTGAGCTTCCCATGCCCGTTATAGTTCAGGTTTTCATACGTACAGTTTCCCAAATCTTTTACAATTGATTTTTGTTGCAATACCCCCTTGAAGTAGAATTCATCAACTGTTTCGTTGGCCCGGTAGGATCGCTTGATTTCCGCTGTGAGTTGGTCATTTTGATCGAAGGTTTGGCGTAGTATATAATCACTTGTTTTCGGATCGCTATACGCATAACGGACCCGACTTTCCCTTTGATCATTTCTGCCCGACAGCTCTTCACTCATGCGATTCTGTTTGTCATAACTGTAAATGGTCCAATCTATCCGTTGGTATAAAAAATGAATGGATTCACTTTTTACAACCTGGAGTTTGCTGTTCAAGTGGTCTATTGTCGCTGTTTGTAATGTTGGATCGTAGGAAACAATGGCGTTTGGGAGATAACGGTAAATGGTGCTGTTGCTCCATTTGCTGTTTTGAAGGTACTGTATGGAGTCGATAAGTCCGAACTGATTATAGCATCTTTTGCTGAAATAATTATTTCCGCCGGAAAGATTGTTGGATGTGAGCTCTTTGCCTTCTTCATATACAGTCGTCACAATTGCTCCAGTTTCCACCTCATTTTCATCGGAAAACTGCTGCATGACATACGTGCCGTCACATTGATTTTTACGCTGACTGTAGTAAAGAGGGAGAGCTGTATTGGCGATAATAGCCGCTGCATATTGCCTGGATGGAATAAATTGCACTTGTGCAATGGAGTCAAAGAAATGTTGGGCATTATATTGTGACGAAGGATTCTTTGACGCAACTTGTGTGCTGTTGCTTAATATGGATTTGGCTGCTGCCAGATAGGTATTACTATCGTATATGATCTTGGGTTTGCCTAAGCCATCAAACAAGATCATGGCATGACGTTGTTTCAATGACAATACATCGATGGTCCATTGTTGATTTTTAACGCTAAATGTAAGTTTTTTTGCATCGGTTTTTGTGACCAGTAACTTTGTTGTGCTAAAAGGTACTTGCTTGAAAATCGCAGCAGCATTTTTTTCGTGTAAACGCATGATAAAATCAGTTGATTTATCGGACTCATTGGTTACAAACAGAACTGCCTGTGTAGGGCTAGCTATTGTTAACGATTTTACTGTTTGCGATGCTGCAATGGGACTATAAAACAGCAATATCAACAACTGAATGATAATCGGATAAATGTGCAGTTTCGCGTTATAATTCATTTGGGTCGATATTGCTGTTGCTGACTTTGCTATTTAATTTAATACTTCTTTCAAAAATAATAAGGTGTGCTCCCAGGCACGTTTGGCCATCACGGGATTGTATTCCGCTGACTCGGGATTCGTAAACGTATGTCCAGAATTTGCGTAGGTAATTATTTGCCAGTCTGCTTTTCCTTCATTTAATTCCTTGACCAACCCATCGTAATCTTCTTTTGATACACTCTTATCGGCTGCAGGGTGCTCAATGAGTACTTTTGTTTTAATGGAACCATTGGGTCTATCGGCAGCTTTGGATAGGCCTCCGTGGATACTGATCACGGCATTGATGGGGAAGCCGGCTCTAGCCGCTTCTAATGCTCCTGAACCTCCAAAGCAATAGCCAATGATCGCAATTTTTGTCGGATCTGCGCCTTCTTTTTTCAGTTGTTCTAATGCGAGCTTGATGCGATGCTGATAAGCTTTATAGTCCGTCTTGTAGTGGCCTGCAATTTTCGAAGCTGCGGTGTTGTCCGCAGGAATATTTCCCTCACCGTAGATGTCGGCAATGAACGCGATGTAACCTTCTTTTTCAAGAAGCAATGCCGCTTGTTTCGCTTCGTTGTCAATTCCCTTCCACGCAGGAAGAATTAAGACAGCAGGGCCTTTTTTTGCCCTATTGGCGGTTACCATGCCGTTGAGTTTTTGTTCACCATCCTGGTAAGAAACCTGTTTTAATTGTTGGGCCTGCGTAGTCATCGTGACCATAGTAAGCATCAATAGTGTCATAACTGTTTTCATCTGTAAATAATTTGTTCCGCTCATTATTTTGTGTGATCAGAAATGAACCTAATTTGGAGTCCATCTCAACTAAATATAATTTTCAATGTACATTTTTTCCGCTGTCGTCAACCTGAAGTTACGACTTTATAGATTCAATAATACCAATAACATCGAGTTGTCCGAGACCTTGGTCGTGTGCTTTCCCGTAGGTATCGAGTAATGTCTTGAGGAGGGGATATTCGGCACCGGCTTGTTGCGCCAGTCGAATATCTTTCAGCATAAGATCTAGCGCGAAAGCAGGACTGTAGTTTTCTTCCACCAGTAAAGGCGTTTTGACTTTTGTTGCGCCACTGCCACTGGCACTATCATTGATGATTTCGAGCATATCACTCCGTTGAATTCCCAGTTTATCTGAAAATAAGATCGTCTCTGCGAGACCTTGATAGATCGTTGAAAGAAAATAGTTGATCGCAAGTTTGGCGGCAATTCCCTGGCCATTTTCGCCAACATGTTTGATCGACTTGCCCATCTGCTCGAGGTATGGCCGGGCGCGATGAAGATCCTCCTGTTCACCACCGACCATAATAATCAGGGTGCCCTCTGCCGCGGGCTTGGTACTGCCGGCCACAGGTGCATCTATAAATGCGGCTCCTTTTTCTTTGAGTTTGGATGCGATAGACAGGGTGAGTTCACGGGATATGGTACTCATATCGACAAATAATTTGCCCTTGATATCTCCTTGAAGGATTTTTTCATACACTTCACTGACAGCTTCATCATTGCTGAGCATGGAGAATACAATATCAGCATGTTCGACCAATTCGGCTATACCTTCTGTGATCATTGATTGTTTTTCAAAGCCCGCTGCTTTTGCACGGTTTCTATTATAAACAGAAAGGGGGAATCCTGCTTTTTCCAGGTTTTTAGCCATGGGGTGCCCCATGTTTCCTAATCCTATAAATCCTAATTTTTCTATCTTCATCTAAAATTACATTAATAGCTCTTGAAATTTACGTCTATTAAAGATACAAATGTTTTGGTCATTCCACTAATACCCTGATTTCGTTACGAAGGAGCACTATTTTATCTTCCTGTTCCAGTTTTTTTAAAATTCGGGAGACAACTACCCGGGATGTGTTTAGGTCAGAAGCAATATCCTGATGCGTAAGGGTAAGTATTCGGTCGTTGTTCAGCTTTACTTTGGCTTTCAGATATTGAATGATTCGTTCTTCCATATTGGAAAAAGCTAGACTATCAATAGCTTGTAACATTTCGTCCATACGGCTTGAATAGCTTGATATGATGAAATTTCGCCAAGAGGGGTATTTTCCCATCCAAAGGTTGACAAGCTCATTTGGAATCATGGCAACCGTTGTTGTTTTTTCTGCGAGGGCACGAATTTCACTTTTTTTATTTCCGAGACAACAGGCTATTGACATCGTACAGGTTTGACCTTTTTCCAAATAGTAGAGCAGCAGTTCGCCTTTGTCTTCATCTTCCCGGACAATTTTTATTGCTCCATCTAGGAGAAGGGGCATCGACTTGATGTATTGATTGGTATCAATGATGAGATCCCCCTCATGAAACGTTTTGATGTGTGCGTTTTTGGCTATTGCAGTAATTAACTCTGGCTCAAGAATGCCTGTATAAGCTTGTTGGATTGACAACATACGGTATTATTTTAGTTAAAGTTAATTATTTACGGGCTTATTTTATCCCCTGGGGGTGGAAAAGAATGTTGGTGGAAAAGAATGTTGGTGGAAAAGAATGTTGGTGGAAATAATGTGTAGAAAGACCGGTTTTTTTGTGCTGTGTGTGGCGTATCCAGCAGCTAACATATAAAATCGTGAAATTCATAAATTTTGATTTATTCAAAACAGACAAAATGTTATTCTGATTATTTTTAGTGTTTTTTTAAGAATGTGATGAATGTGTTGTATTTATTTTATTTAATCTGTTTTTTTATTGCCTCTTTGTTTTAGAAGTAGCTGTTTTTCTGTGGAAGCTTAAAACTGATTTGTTTTGTATAGCGCTAGGGTCTGATAATCCTATTGTTAAAATTAGTTAAAAAGACAATCAATTCCTAATTTTGCGCCACAAAAACAAAACAATCACATCTAACATGAAAAAGTCTTTACTTTTTTTTGCCCTCGTTTTTGCTAGTTATAGTGCCGTTCATGGTCAAACAGCAAATACTAGTTCGGTTTCAGGAGTTGTCAAAGAAGCTACTGGACAAACGGTTAAAGGAGCAACCATTAAAATTACCCACATCCCAAGTGGACAAGTTGTAAGTGGCTCAGCCGATGCCCAAGGAAAATTTCAAATTTCAAATCTTCAAGAAGGAGGCCCCTACAAAGTAGAGGTAACTTACATTGGCGAAACGCCTGTTGTTTTCGAAAACATCATGCTGAAATCGGGGGAATCGTTGAATATCAATCCAATTTTTACGGCTGGATCTTCAACAAATTTGGATGAGGTTGTTGTTGTTGGTCATGGTGTTATTGATATTGCTGCGGGAAGAAAGACGCCGATTGCCGTTTCGACGATCCGTAAACAGGATTTAGAGGAAAGGGTAGGCGCACAGGATATTACTTCAGCACTAGCTAATACCCCGTCGGTTTATATCACTGGTCAGGCAAAAGGTTTTGGTGAGTCTTCTATGACAACACGTGGTTTTGATCAGTCCAATACCGCATTTTTGTTGAACGGTCAGCCGATCAATGGTATGGACAATGGAAGTGTATATTGGTCAAATTGGTCGGGACTTACAGATATTGCTTCTTTAGTGCAGATTCAACGTGGTTTGGGATCATCTAAATTAGCGATTTCATCTGTCGGCGGTACCGTAAATTACGTGACACAATCTACCGCAATGAAAGAAGGTGGTTTTGTCCGCACTACTGTTGGTAACGATATGTTTATGAAGGCAACAGTAGGTTACAATACCGGTCTGATGAAAAACGGTTTTGCTGTTTCGGCTATGTTTACGCAATGGTCAGGTAACGGTTATATGGATCATACGGAAGGTGCTGGACAAAGTTATTTCTTGTCCGTTGGATACAAAGCAAATGAAAAGCACAACCTGAACTTCATGGTAACCGGTGCACCACAGTGGCACAACCAAGGATATACCTCAAAATTGTCGAACTATCTTGCTAATGGCAGACGTTACAACGACAATTATAAGGATGCAAATGGCGTGATGATGAATGCGCAAAAGAACTTTTATCATAAGCCGGTAGCCAACTTGAACTGGGATTGGACCATCGATGATAAATCATCTTTGTCAACTGTCGTTTATGCGTCGTTAGCTGCTGGGGGCGGTCAATCGTTAAGAAGTGATAAATACAACAAAGGCAAATATTTGGCTGCTGATGTAAACAATCATCAGTGGTTTGGTATAGTTTCCAATTATAACCGTAAGCTTTCAGAGTCCCTGAATTTTAATGTCGGTTTTGATGTGAGAGATTATAAGGGTACACATTATCGTAAATTGACAGATCCGCTAGGAAATACAAATGGTGTTGTATTGGGCGGTAATGTTAATTTCCCTAATAAGCCATTGGTTACCAATACATACTCAACAAATCCTTGGAAAGCTTTCTCAAGCAAACCTGATTCGCGTGAAGATCGTTTAGCTTGGGATTACAATCAATACATCCGTTACGGCGGTCTGTTCGGTCAGTTGGAATATGCGAAAAATGGTTTCACGGCGTTTTTCCAAGGATCGGTTTCTGAACAACAAAACAAACGTTCTGATTATTTTCAATACACGCCAGGTAATGAGGATTCTAAAGACGTGAACAATTTTGGCTACAATACCAAGGGTGGTGTAAGTTATACAATGGGACATCATAGTGTTTTTGGTAACGCAGGGTACTATTCCCGTCAGCCTTATCAAAACAATATTTTCATGAACTTTGCAAATGATATTAATGAAAATGCTGAAAATGAAAAAATCCTTGGTTTAGAGGCTGGTTACAAATTTGCTTCTCGATTCTTGGATGTGAATGTGAATGTTTACCGCACAACTTGGGAAAATCGTGTTACGGGTAGTTCGAGTTTAGCGACGGCAGATGATGTAAAAAAATACAATCCAACAAATGATCCTGGTATTTTGGTCGAAGGTGCCTACCTATATACAACCAATTACGGTGTAAAACAGGTGCATAGAGGGGTAGAAGTTGATTTTGAGGCCCGCCCAATCGAAAAATTGAGCCTAACAGGATTTTTATCGATAGGTGACTGGAAGTACGATGGCGCAGTAAATTCGGTCGTACGTAACGACAACCGCATCGAATTGGGTCGTTCTCAGGTGAATTTAACGGGTGAACACGTTGGTAACGCAGCACAAACTTCTTACGGATTTGGCGCTAAATATAAAATGTTTAAAGGTTTGTCTGTTGACGCAAATTACAGATACTATGAGCGTTTATATGCGTCGAATTATCGTAGGGAAGTTATCGATGGCCAAACCTATGGACGCTATATGAAATTGCCGTCTTTTAATCTTTTGGATGGCGGTCTTTCTTACAATGTTAAGGTAAGTGACAAGAACAGCATGAGTTTCCGTGTCAACATGAACAACGTGTTGAATAAGTTCTATATCTCGGAAGCTACTTCTAGCAACTTGGTGACAGATGTGAACAATAGTTGGAATGGTATTGATACGTCCAATTTTGTTTTGATCGGACAGGGTAGAACTTGGAATGCATCTGTGAAATTTACATTCTAATAAGATTTACGTCGAATACAAAAGGTCCACAATTATTTTGTGGGCCTTTTTTTGTTTTTTAATAAAAACTTAATAATTTTAGGTGATCTAATTGTCAACCTGATGTTGCATAAATTAATTTGTCTGGAAAATTTACAGATCGGTACTGTCCATTTTTCTGCTTTTGTTGTTAATTTGGATGGTGGAAATACAGGCTTTGCTTTATTTATTAACCAAGAAAATGACCCAATCTTTATTTTTCGAAAAGAAAAGAAAAATGAGGTATCTTTCCATGTAAATGAAGAGCAATTCTTTTGGATTGTAAAAAACAGCCAGTTTACACCAGGAGAACGTCAAGACTTTTTTGCTGAATTTGTTGAATTCCTGCGTTTGATGGAAGAGAAGGTTTCCAATTATGTTTTCAAAAACGAAAAATTAATCAAATTTACAAATTCGAGGGATATTGTCCGCTATAAATACTTATACCTGACAGGTGAAATTAGTTGATAAGAATACCCGATTATAATACCTGATCTCCCGTTAGATTTCTTTTGTAATGAAATTTAGCTTAGTTTTGGGTATGAAGCATATGTTTTCAAATCTAGCTGTCATTCTACAAAACAATACTTTTGTGGAATCAGATTTTACACTGCCAGTACCCGTACTTCTTGCTAAGTTTTCTTTTTTACCTATTTCATCATTTTTTCCGGAAGCGAGTTCATCTTTTTCCGCTGATTGGTTAGACACCGTCCAACAGAGCGCGATTAGATCTACATTGGAAGGATTTAATGTCGGAATCAGTGGCGATGGTAATCCTGTCGCTTTACTTGAGGAGGCGATTGCTTTGGACAACAATGCGCTTGCTTATAGTTATTTAGGGCTTTATTATTTTAAAATAGCCGCCTATGACAAAGCTATTGCTGCGTTTACAAGCGCTATTGAAAAGTATAAAGAAGAGCCATTTTTTTATGCGAGCCGTTGTTTAGTCTACAGACAGATCGAGGAAGATGAAGGCGCTTTCTATGATTATCAAATTGCTAAAAGACTGGATTTTAATTACCATAGTGTATTGGAATGGGCGGAGAATCAAGCTGAACTCACTTACTTTGAGGCCGATAATTTGGTTATTCAAGAGCTGGAATCGAAGCCAAAGCACCTGAGTACTGACGAAATAAATTCATTGGGACTTGAATATGTTCATTGCTATAGCTATCTAAAAGCAATCGGTCTTTATTCTTCTGCTATTGCGGAATCCGACAACAAGGATAGCAACCTGTTTGTTTTTAGAGGAAGTTTGTACCTGAAATTGACCTGTTTTGAATTGGCATTGTCTGATTTCAATCAGGCTATTGCTCTTGATGAGAATCGTTCTGCCGCCCATATATTTCGCGCTAAAGTGTTTGAATCCTATCGTAATTACCAAAGTGCGCTGGAAGACTATGCCAAGGCGGAGGAAATAGATCGTGATTCATCGATCGTATACGAAGAAAGGGCATCTTTGTTTGAGCGGTTGGGAAATTTTGAGGAAGCATTATTGGATTTTGATCGCCTTGTTACGCTCAATCCGGAAGATTTTTATGTGTATTCATTACGAGCCGATTTGAATGAAAAGTTGGAGGATTTACCAGGCGCACTGGCAGATTACTCGAAAGCGATCGATTTGAATCCATATTATTCTGATTTGTATTCATATCGCGCAGCAATTCGTGAAAAATTGGGTGATCCTATCGGGGCAAAAGCCGACCTGGATAAATTCAATGAATTGGAAGATGAATAAAAAAGAGGCTGTCTCAAAAA
>NZ_DBGB01000011.1:0-60377 GCF_002295765.1 Sphingobacterium sp. UBA865
TTGGTTGGTTGGTTGGTTGGTTCACAACAGAAATAGAGACTGGATTAAACAAAACTACAGGAGCTGCTTTGTTGAGACAGCTCCTGTAGTTTTGCTTATTACCAAATTTTGATTCTTTCTTCCGGTGACTTGTACAGTTTGTCTCCTTGTTTAACATCAAAAGCTTTGTAAAAAGCATCAACATTGATCAATGGACCAAAACTTCTAAAATATCCTGGAGAGTGTGGATCCGTTTTAACTTGGTTGACCATATATTTTTCACTGGATAGGGTTCTCCACACAGTTGCCCAGCTTAGGAAAAAACGTTGGTCTTGTGTGTATCCACTTATTTCACCTGGGTTTCCCTTATCTTTCAGATACATTTGAAGTGCGTCGTATGCAATGTTTACACCGCCTAAATCCGCGATATTTTCGCCGTTTGTAAATGTGCCGTTAACGAAAGTGCCTTTTACAGGTTCATATTTATCGTATTGAGCTGCGAGTGTTTTTGTTGCTTTTTCAAAATTGGCCTTATCTTCTGGTGTCCACCAGTCTACCAAGTTTCCGTCCGCATCAAATTGTGCACCTGAATCGTCAAATCCGTGGCTCATTTCGTGGCCAATTACGGCACCTATACCACCGAAATTGACAGCTGCGTCGGCTTGCGGGTTGAAAAATGGTGGTTGAAGAATAGCTGCCGGAAACACGATCTCATTGTTTACGGGATTGTAATAGGCATTTACTGTTTGTGGAGTCATTCCCCATTCTGATTTGTCTACAGCTTTGCCAATTTTAGCCAGATCCTTTTCATATCGCCATGTGGTGATATTTTGGAGGTTAGCATACAGATTCCCGCCTTTATTTTCAGATAGAATATTCAATTTGGAATAATCTTTCCATTTGTCCGGATAGGCAACTTTTACAGTGAATTTGTTTAATTTTTCAAGCGCTTTTCCTTTTGTAGCCGAAGACATCCAGCTCAAATCGTTGATATGGACTGCAAAACTTTTCTTTAAATAGTCGATCAATTCGACCATTTGTGCTTTAGCCTCAGCTGGAAAATATTTTTCGACATATAATTTTCCGAAAGCTTCGCCTAATGTAGAATTGATCAGTTCAAAACCTCTTTTATTTAACGCTCTTTGTTCTTGTTGACCTCTTAAATACTTACCATAAAAAGCAAATCGCATGTCTCCTAATTTTTCGCTTAAATAAGAGGCACTACCGTTGATCATATGGAATTTTAAGTAATCTTTAATAACAGGAAGGTTTTGTGCACTGACCAATTTATCGAAGTTCTTGTAATAACCTAATTCCCCAATGATTACTTTTTCTGTATTGACACCTACTTTTTTAAGGTACTCAGGTAGATTTACATTTTTAACCAAGGCGGTTAACTCTGCCATGGTCTGTGGATTGTACTGTAACGTATTATCACGGCTTTGTTCATTGGTCAAGTAGGTCTTCGCAATGCTTTTTTCGTAGTCAACGATTCCTTTTGCGGCAGCATCAGCATTTTTATAGCCTAATTCTGTTAACATGGAAGCTACATATTTTTGATACTCGGCAATAGCTTCGGTATTTTTTTCATTTTCTTTTTGATAATAATCTCTTCCTAGTCCTAATGAGGCATCTCCTAAGTAGACCGCGTTCATTTTTGAATCTTTTAAATCAGCGTAGACCCCCCAGCCATAGAAATTATTCTCACCTTCTTTCGTTACGGAAGTTAAATAATTCTGAAGATCTTTTAGGTTTTTAATCGCGTCGATTCTGTTTAAATTTCCCTGGATCGGTTTAATACCGTCTGCATTTCTTTTCTGTAAGTTCATATAAGAAGCATACAGGTCCTGTATTTTTTTGCCCTCACTTCCTTCAGGAAATTTATCTTTTAAAAGTGAGTTCAGAATTTTCATCGAATTGTTGTCCGTATCTTCTGCCAATTTATTGAAGCTTCCCCATGTGGGTTTGTCGGAAGGAATTTTAGCCGTTTTCATCCAGGTTCCGCTTACGTAGTTGTAAAAGTCATCCTGTGGACGTACAGATTTGTCCATTAAGCTCAGATCAAGTCCTTTGTCGGGTCCTGTACCTGCTGTCTGTGCTTCAGCATGCTGTGTGTAGACTCCAGCCAAGAAAATTAGGGCAAGTGTTAATTTTTTCATTGTTGTTTTAATGTTGTATGATTTTCAATAATTCAATCTGGGAGTACGCACAAATTAGGAGTAAAATAGGTCATGTTATTTGCTCCGTGTAATTCGATTTGTATCAGCCATGTCAATAATAATTAGCTGTGGTTTTTTTTAAGCTAAAAAAATCATTTACACAAATGACGGAAAATTCTAATTCAGCAACAAGTAAATCTGTGCATAATCTATAATTTTATTATACATTGACCTATGATTTTTAATGCGATCTGTTAACTGCTACCTCAATAGAATCAAAATTTCTTTCCGAATGCAAGTATCGTATGCTGGTTCGGCAGGAAATGATTGCATTTCTTTGGAGCGCGGCTGAAATATAAATCTACATAAATTGATAGATTAATTAATCACCTTAAAGCTTCCACAGTGGAATTTAGAAAAGCCGTGCGCGAATTCACTATCGAGCGCAGCAATTCTAAGACATCGTACATCGATGATGGTATTTACCTCTTATTAATTGGAATGATTTTCCAGTAGTCTTGTGAGAAGGCGCTCTATATACAGACTGTCCAGTTCTTTCCCGATAAAAACCATCGTATTCAACTTTTTATCCTCCTGTTTCCATTGGCTGCCATAACTCATTTCGATACGAGAACCTACAGCTTGAATAATGATTTTTTTGTCGCTATTTTTTTTAAATGCGATTCCTTTTACCCTGTAGATTCTGTTTGTATATTTTCCGACAAGCTTGCTCAAACCAAGGAATAAATTGACGAAATTAAACTCTTCGGCAAAGGTGTAGATTCGTGTCGAAATATCTTTGAGATGTGATTTTCCGAAACTCGATTGACCTAATATTGTCGTCTTATTGGGGGACAGGTTTTTGAGAAAAGAAAACGTTTCTATTTTCTTTGTGTACACTATATCTTCAATTATTTCAAAAGGAAATTCCATTGTTCCTTTCGAATATAAAGTTTTTGCAAGTGGATTTAGGTTCGCTAAATAATTGTACAGCGAATCTAGATAAGTTGGGTGTACATCGTTGGTTTTATTAATGATGATGGCGTCAGCCGCCATAATTTGTCTGAGTACTTCATCTCTTTCCTTGATCTGATCTTCGACAAGAGCGGCATCTACGAGACAAATAATTTTTTTTAAAGGGAAGTAGTTATGGAATATCGGGTGCGTCGTAAAGGGCTCTATAATTGCAGTCGGTATGGCTAAACCAGTACATTCGATAACCAACTCGTCAAAACTATCTTGTTTTTTATAAAGTAATTCAAGCGAACTATAGAGCTCGTCATTTAGCGTACAGCAGAGACAGCCTTCCTGAAGTGGAACAAGTTGTCCGTAATTTTCAGTCAGTAACATGCTGTCAACGTTGAGTTGGCCGATTTCATTTTCGATAATAGCAAAACGTTTGTTCGGATATGATTTCATTAGGGCGTTTAGATAAGTAGTCTTTCCGGCACCTAAAAAGCCTGTCAGTATCGTGACAGGGCGAGCATGACTTTTATTCATTTTTTATGATTAAATATGCGATATATAATTATCAGAAGTACATGGAAAATTATTCCATATGGTATCTTATTTCAATAAATTAAAGAAGTCATTTCTTTGACTTTCCGATGCGAATATCCCACTATACTCCATGGTAGTTGTACTACTGGTCGTATCTTTAACTCCCCGTGCTGATACACAGAGATGATCTGCGTCAATGAGCACAATAATATCATCCGTTTCTAAGGTCGATTTAAGTTCATTAAAAATCTGTAACGTAAGCCGTTCCTGTACCTGTGGGCGGTGTGCGTAATAATCTACTACACGATTTATCTTTGATAATCCGATTACTTTTTTCTTTGCTATATAACCAATGTGCGCTCGTCCCACAATTGGCAGAAAATGATGCTCGCAGGCTGAATTTACACGTATATTTTTCTCAACCAATAGTTTGTTGTAACCATATCGATTTTCGAATGTGGAAAGTTGGGGCTTATTGGCTGGATTGAGGCCATAGAACAATTCATTGATATACATTTTAGCCACACGATAGGGGGTTCCACTGAGACTATCATCCTGGAGGTCAAGGCCTAGTTCATGCATGATATCCTGAAAAAGCTGCGCGATCTTTTCAATTTTCTCGCTGTCGGTTCGTGTAAATGCATCATGTCGCATAGGTGTATCAATCGAAGTCATGATATGAAGATCGCCTAGATTTTCGATAGGGGAGGAGATGTCTCTTTTTAATGATGTGTTCATAAATAATTCCTTTGTTAGTGTACGCTGATTAGATATACGAAGGCTCCTGCAATTAGGAGTTGTTAACTTATTTTTATAAATATAGTGAAAAAGTAGTAAATGCAATTTAGTTGCATGTAATGTTTTTTCACTATATTTGATTGTCACATCTTTAATAGGCTATGTTTAAGAAATTTACTCTTGTTTTTTTATTCATTTTTTTAGGTGGAGAGTGTTATTCAGTCTTGGCACAAACGGGGTTGGAATCTCAGCATCTAGCAGACCATAAGCCACTCATGAATGAAGTTTGGAAAACCTTTGATACCATGTTGTATAAAGTGAACAAGAAAAATGGGAAAACGATATACACGCCATTTTTTCCCAGTAAGCTTGCAAAAATGGATGGCATGAAGGTGGAACTTCAGGGGTATATGGTGCCGCTCAAGGCAGGTCTTCGACATAACAGGTTCCTATTGTCCGTTTTACCTGTTTTACAATGCATGTTTTGTGGGCAAAATGGAATTCCACCGATGGTAGAGATTACGTTGGCTAACAACGATAAAATTTGGTTGAAGGAGAACCCTATTACTTTAAAAGGATATGTCAAGCTTAACGAAAAAGACAGGACTCGGGTTGAAATTTTTATACAAGATGCATCTATCGTAAAGTAGTAGATTGTTAACTACGCCAAATGGTCCAAAGTATGATCCCATAAACCACAACAACCAAAGCAAGCAACAAAAACAGTTCAAAGCTCGTTTCCGGGAAACCACTTGATTGTGATAGAAAGGCGGCTATTAATAAAATACCAATCAATCCGATACCGATACTTAGTATGAGTTTTCGAGGTTTATTAAATGTATTATTGATTTGGTCAGGTTCTGCTGTATCTGAAATATTGCTTTCCTCTTTCAGTACTGCTATATCCAGCTCAAGTTCCCTTGCTATAAGATTTAGGTTATAGGCCCTTGGAAGGACTTCAGCATTTTCAATACGCTGTACGGATCGCAGATTAAGCTTGACCAGATCAGCAAGTTGCTGTTGTGAGTAGCCTCGGTTTATACGTGCATTTTTGATCAGAAGTGCAATTTTTTCTTTACTTGATTTATTGGTCATCTTACGGCATTTTGCGACGTATTCAAATGTCGTAAAATTAAATGATTTAAGGCCATAGCTTTGTAGAAAAAAAGTATGATTGCTATTGTTATTGAATTGTTGGTTTCTTGGTTTTTACTAAAACACTTCTGTCACCAGGATCTTAGGGTGTTGGGCTTTTATGCGAAAGGCAAACCGTTATTTTTAAGTTTGGTTGTACCAATGTTTTATTTGGTTATCCTCTATTTAGGAATAGCCTATTTGGTAGAAAATCCTTATAAGTTTAACCCAGAGTATACACTTGGAGATTTTTTTCGAAGTCTTTATTATGTATCAAAAGCAGTTATATTTGAAGAATTGATCTTTAGAGGAGCTCTATTGTATATGCTAGTCAGTCGCTTTGGGAAGACAAAAGCTGCATTCATAACAGCCATAGCTTTTGGAGTTTATCACTGGTTTTCATATGGCATAATCGGACATGTGTTTGAAATGTCAAGAGTTTTTATGTCGACGGGTGTATTTGGTTATTTACTAGCACGTATATGTATAAAAACAGGTAAAATAATATTTCCAATTGCTTTGCATTTTGCTTATAATTTCACAACAATGGTCGTATTCTCAAAGGAAAAAAATATTGGATTGCAACTTTTGGTAAAAGCTCATGCCGTCGATCCGGTTAGACCTGAAGGAATATTTCCGCTGTTCATTTTCGTTATTTACTATGTAGGCTTTCCAGTATTGTGTTATATTTTCCTTAAATCGTTAAAAAACACGAATGGCTGGTCCTGATCTTTTAATTTTTCCATTACTTACTTGTTGAGCAGATGCTATTAAAAATATATTTTCCGATCGATTGCCTACTATTGACTAATAATCGCTACACTATCTTTAGGAAAATGATTTTGCAACCATTGTTGTAATTTTTCGTGTTGCGCTAATGGAAGTGGGGTCTTGGTAGCGTATATAAATGCTACGATCCTGGCGACGCTATCGGCCTTTGCATAATGTTGTTGGACACCAATGCTATAGGAATTCAGTTCGGGCAATAATACAGCGATATCGCGATCAAGTTGCGGACTGGCCAACTGGTATTTAGCTAATTCATTGTTTAGGGCGCGTATCGTGAGATCCTTTTCACTTACAGCTGCTGTACGTCTGTCTATTTCGCTTAGAATACTCGATTTTAAATCTAAACTATCCTGATGAATGACAAGGTTAGTATTGGTAATACCAAATGATTCCATTACACGCTGTAAAGATTCTACCTCTTTGTCACTGAATTTTTTTGATAAAAAGGCAAGTTCAAGTTTCTTTGGATTACTATTCATCTCCAGCTTTTCATAGATAACGGTGTAACCTTTGTTGCTGAGTTCCTGTTGAACAAATTGGTTTACCTTGCTGGTGTATTTTTTTTCTTGCAGTAGATTGTATGCAAAATAGACACTTGGCAATACAAGAATAATCGTGATGATGGTAATACTTTGAGTAATTCTTTTTTCGCGTTTTTTATCGATATAATGAGTTTTGGGGTAACGCAAATATTTGACAATGATAAATGTAGCAATGCAGATAAAAACACAATTGATGATGTATAGAAATAAAGCACCCGCAAAATAACTGAGATTACCGATAGCTAATCCGTAGCCTGCAGTACAAAGTGGGGGCATCAAGGCTGTTGCTATGGCAACGCCAGGAATAGGATTACCTTTGTCTACCCTAGTAATAGCGATAACCCCTACTAAACCACCAAATAGTGCAATCATTACGTCATAGATATTGGGCGATGTACGCGCTAATAATTCGGATTGCGCTTCCTTGAAGGGGCTTAAAAGAAAATAAATATAAGAAACAACTAAGCTTATTAAAGTTGCTATCAATAGATTTTTTAATGATTTTTTTAAGAGGGGAAAATCAAATGTCCCCAACGCAAATCCAGCTCCAACAATCGGGCCCATTAATGGAGATATAAGCATAGCACCGATAATTACCGCTGTAGAATTTACATTTAGCCCTACAGATGCAACCACAATTGCACATGCTAGAATCCATGCATTAGCACCGCGAAAAGAGATATTGCTCACAACATTTTCTAGAACAGCCTCCTTTCGGTCTTCTCCCTGATGTAGATCGAAAAATCTCAATATTTTATTCATTAGCGTATTAATATAGCGGCTCAGCAATTATTCAGCAATTATTAAGACGCTAAAATTATGCCGATTTTAGTCCTCTGTCGTAATTCTGCTATACAAAGTCTTTACGGACAAAAACACTCGTTAATAACGTGAAATCCATTTTTCATTTGGCTGAAATCCCGGGTGACCGGCAGATATCGTTGTCTGCTTTAGGTTGCTGATACTTTATTTTACCTCATATTTATCGGGTATTTAGCACATTTAAATTTTTTAAGTTAGGTTGATCTGGTGGTCGGTAGATCGGCTTTTCAAAGGGGATTAGCATGCTATTTATGGATAATTGTGAAGAAGATTTTGTTGATTCCTTATAAAATATTATCTTTTAGTAATTTTAGAACTTAGAAACACGGAAGAGAAATGTCATTAATAGATTTATCAAAACGCGTGGCGTTGGGAATAGATATCGGTGGAACCAATACAAAATTTGGTGTGGTCAATCATCGGGGCGAAGTACTTGAAAAAGGAAGCATAAAAACAGATGCTTATCAAACGGTGGAAGAGTTTATTGATGCGTTGTACGAGAAAGCTTATCCCTTAATTGAAGCATTTGGTGGTGAACAAAGCTTTGATGGAATTGGTGTCGGCGCGCCTGATGCTAATTATTACACTGGGACAATAGACCACGCTCCCAATCTCCCTTGGAAAGGTGTGATTCGATTTAGCGATTTAATGACGGCCAAATTTAAGATTCCCTGCACCATTACCAATGATGCAAATGCCGCTGCTTATGGTGAAATGCTTTTTGGTGCGGCACGCGGCATGAAAGATTTTATTATGATTACCTTAGGCACGGGAGTAGGAAGCGGCATAGTGGCCGGAGGGAAGCTTATTTATGGACACGATGGCTTTGCTGGCGAATTGGGCCATACCATTGTCAAACCAGGAGGACGAAAACATTGGAGTACGGGTTCTGAAGGAAGTTTAGAGGCTTATGCATCTGCTACGGGAATCACCATTACAGCCAAGAAAATGCGGGCCGAATTTCCGGAATCGATGTTGAATCAATTCCCTGAGGACGCGATCAATTCGAAGACAGTTCATGAATGTGCGCTCAAAGGGGATGCGATAGCCATTGAGGTATTTAGGTATACTGGGCAGAAACTAGGTGAAGCATTAGCAAATTTTGTGATGTTTTCTTCTCCTGAAGCAATTCTACTTTTTGGAGGAGTAATTAAGGCCGGTGATTTTATCTTAAAACCCGCGAAACTCCATATGGAAAGAAACCTTTTTCCTTTGTTTAGAAACAAAGTTAAACTGGTCTTTAGTGAATTGGAAGAGGCTGACGCTGCTATTCTTGGTGCAAGCGCATTGGTCTGGGAAAAATAATATATTGGTTTGTTCTCAAGGCAGAATTACCGCTTATCGGGACTGTTGTGTTTTGAGAACAACTTGGTTAAATCGCTAAAATACAACGGCACTTTCACAGAATATATATGATCTTGTTGTCGGGGATTTATGGAGAAATAACTGACCATTTAATTTATTATAGCGACTGTTATCTTTTTTTGAGAAGCTAAAGGCATAGTCTTTGCTAATAAGTTCTTTTAAACTTAACACTATTCCAAATGAAAAAGACCATTTTTCTCCTTCTGTTGCTGTGTACAGCTTTATTCTCAAAAGCAGATCAACTTCAGGCCTTGACACAAAAGCAAGCCGAAACGGCCGTTGCATACCTTAAAAAAGAACCCATCGTTATTTTATGGTGTAGCTGTTGTGATAATCAAATACCCAAAAAGATTACTGTTCAAGAAGTATATTTCAAGGCATATCCGGATGGAAAATATTATTCTGTGGTTGTAAAAGGACGGGATGAAAGTGGGGCCGAAGTAGAGGAATATGTAGACTTGGCTTATGTGTTCGTAAAAAAAGGTAAAAAAGCGAAAAGCTTAGGAAAAGTGTTGAAATATGAGTGTGACCCTTGTACAAAACCATTTGACTGGGCGGCTTAAATTCTTGACGCGACATATTATCGCTAATCTATTCTGTTTGCTTCAAGAAATTATACCCTCAATGGTGATAACTTAGCATCAAAAAGTACTGGTCAAGAAAAAATCCCAAGCTGAAAGCTTGGGATATTGATAAGTGCGGAAGAAGGGACTCGAACCCCCACGCCTTGCGGCGCCAGATCCTAAGTCTGGTGCGGCTACCAATTACGCCACTTCCGCATTAGGATTTCTTATGATGTCGCAAATATAAAAACCAAAGTGCTATCTTGCAAATCGATAAGCGAGATTCCTCCTCCTAAATACGGATCATCCTGTTTATGAATGGAATATTTTTCAATAGGATCCTTGTTTCTTTAATCATGTGATCAGCAGACGGCTTGTTTATCCAATTTTTTGATGAAATGCTTGCTGTCCTAATCAAGTTTTGTTAAGGCCTTTGAATTTCGTAACAAAAATACATATTGAAAGAAGTCTGTTGTATGATTCGTTTCAGCAGGTATGATATTTTCGCCAAAAAGCCGTGATTTTACAGTTATTAAATCTTGAGAAGTAGCATAAGGTGAATGTGCTGCATTGAGTTTAAATAACGATATACTATTTGGTCGACTTAATTCTTTTAGATCCTGAATGCCTTTCACGAGCATAAGTGGGCCATCTGCATTTACCCATTCTACTTTTTCATCTTCAGGGGTTGGAAATTGAGGATTCTTTGGAAAATACATTTCACTAGCAATGGTATAACTAACAAAGCTAGATACTTTATAGCCGCTACTTTTCAAGCGTGTAGCAAAAGGATCATTGGTTGCATCCTTTCCTTTTTGTAAAACATGAAAAAAACCAAATAGTCCATATAGTTTTTGACCATCAATATGGTGATTTTTAATATAATTTTCCAAATTTAACAGCATAGCTGAATCCCTGGATACGTCAGATTTATCCGCTGTAAAGCTTTTGTCTATGCCAATAACAGTGATTTTTGCCGAATCGGCAAGGTGGCGGTTATAATCATAAATTTCGACCCATTTTTGATATAGCTCTAAACTAGACTGTTGCGGGATACGTTTGCGAATGGAGCGAACCACATCTTTCAGTAGGGCGTTATCTTTTAGCGGCTTGGATAAAAAGCTGTTTAGTTTGTTGGCATTTGTACTATCCATCTCAGCAATGTAATATTTAACACCGAGCTTTTTGTTCAAATAAAATAACAGCTCTTTGTCCAACTTTTGATTGTCTGCGTAGCCATGAATTTCCCCGAGTAAAAAAATATCCGAATTATAGAAACTATTGTCGAATAGAGAATCTACAATACGATCCTTAATCTCCGTTTTATGAAGCTTGAGGTACGCTATATTTTCCGCGTTGGTATTTCCTATAAATATCCGATTGGAAATGAAAAAATAGAGGAATAATAGCCCAATAATAGCCAGTATAGAAAAAAATGTAATCTTAATAAATTTAAAAAACTTTTTCATAAATGAGGTTTTGGCAAAGGTATTATTTTTCAAGGAATGAACCAATAAGTATCCATGCATATAATTAAAATATATGTATTGGTGTTTTTAAAAATTGGTTCATTCTTTAATAGAATTGGGTCATTTTTCAATGACTATTTCCATAGGACGATTGTTGGCGCACAGTGAACCGCTGCGGGCTTATTTTACAGTTTTTTGTACAATAACAGCGATTTTGTAGTTACCCCGTAGCGTTTGTGTCCCTTGTTCCTTGTTCGGATAAGGGGCGATATCCTGTAATGAAATGGTATATCCGTTGGTGTTGGCAGTTCTTTGGTAACCTCTATCCTGTAGGTCTATTGTTGCGAGCTTTATTGTCGTGGGTTTAGTTGCTTTCTCTACGATCTCAATTTCTGCTACTGCAACTCCAGACCAGATACAGTTGACGCCTTCAGGGCAACGGCTATCTTCTGAAATACCATTAAATTTGATCTTGATCGGATATTCTCGCAATGATTTTCTTTGCCCCTCAGCTAAGGATACACTTTCTCTCTCTGTTCTATTTCCAATATTTTCCTTTTGCGTTGCACAACCCGCTAGCGAACAGAATCCTAGCCCAATAATAATCGTTTTATAATTCATCATCTTCACCGAAATAAAACTAGTATAAATGTTATCCAGTTATCTAGTCATTACTACCAAAATTAAGCCATATTTAAGAAAACGT
Organism: Sphingobacterium sp. UBA865; assembly: GCF_002295765.1. NCBI lineage: Bacteria > Pseudomonadati > Bacteroidota > Sphingobacteriia > Sphingobacteriales > Sphingobacteriaceae > Sphingobacterium > Sphingobacterium sp. UBA865. The sequence continues at coordinate 11,767 of NZ_DBGB01000011.1, forward strand.
GCTAATCTTTCGACTCTTAATAGCGCTAAGCTCCCACTTGAATCATTGCTATGGATTTTGAGCGATTATTGCTGTGGTCCATTTTCATCATGATCTGGCTTTTCAGATTCTTCACAGCGCGAAAAAAATAGACTGGTAATTGACAGTTTTGATGGATCGAATTGTTCGTCTTTCAGAAGCAACAGATTCTGACGGATGTATTTATTTAAGTATCGATCGTCTTGCTCAGGATTGCCCGCAAAATAGGCCTCATTGTCTGATGCAAACTTACTTACATATCGATTGTTGACGGTATCCAAGACGTACTGTTCGAGGTCAGGATAAAATAGGGTATAATATGCGTTACTAAATATTGCTAGGGGGTCAATATAATTTGCCTGATCATAATCCTTCTTCATGGTCAATATTTCGTGCCAGTGTTCTTGATTTGAACCGTCTTGATTTTCTTTTAAAAAACCTCTTTCTCCACCGTAATTGGAGAGTCTGATGGCTAATTTATTCCCTTCAGCCAAATATAGGAAAGCGCTGAAATGTTGACGTGCACGTTGGGGTCTGTTATAAACAGCTATAAAATCATTGAATTTTTCTTCATTGCTATACTGAAAGACTTGATAAGTACTGTCATGTTCCATAAGCTGGTTTTGTACAATAAATTTAAGCGATTGAACCGGTTTGGATTCCTGATGAACAAAAGGGGGGCTGAAACAGTTTGCCTTGTCATTGAAAACCCGATGTGTACTGTCATTATCAAATTGTACATAGGTTTTACCTTCTTCAAAACCTGCCAAATTGATACAAGTACTGTCTGTGAAATTAGGCTTGTGACGCCCTACAGTTGAAATAAAGGGGCTTCATCTGGATAGAAAAGCAGGTAGTCTTTTTCAAAAACATAGAAGCCGAAAACAGATGTAGCATAACCATATAACAGAAATCTGCCATCTTCAAAAAGACAAATCCCGCTATTACCACCATACTGTCCACTGATGGTCTTTGCCTTATCTTTTCCGTTTGGAAAATAGTGCGTGACTTGCTGTGCTTTACTATTTGTTACCATAAGGATAAGACTAATTAAGCCTAGAATTTTTTTAATGAATGACGTGCTTTTACTTTCTTTCCGCATATCTTTTGTTATTTATCAAATTTAAACCATTGTAACACTGGTTCAATGGTGGTATTTACAATCCGTGCAGGCATTTTACGATTCGCCGAAACCTGTAATGGGGCAAACTAACACATATTCTTTCGCTTGGTAAATTAGCGGTTTTATCCGTCGTATTTTCAACTTACATTAACATCTTTTTTCCACCTATTAGAACAAAATATACCCCACTTAGACCGCTGGTTCGAATATCTTTGATTCTCGTCTGATGAACACTTCGCCTGCTTTGAATGTTCATGGAAATTTATGATGATTTTATTATAGCCAATAAGATAAATAGATGTCAACACTAACCCGTATAAATGCATATATGCATCTCAAAAAACATATTCGAATGAATGTAATTGCAGATCTTGATATGAGTATTTTCTATTTTAAGAAAAGACCTTTGATCGTGATGGATTTGTCAAATGAAAAGATATATTTCAATGATAGTGGATTAGAATGGTTGCGTTCAGAAAAACAAATAGTGCAGCCTGTTCAATGGACTCGGAGTAAGTATCTTCCCTCCAAAAATTGGGCAGGTATAGCTGTACATAACGTAAAGAATGACTTGATTATTCAGCTAATTGACGAATTTTACTTGGCTACATGTGAAATGCTGTCGATAAATCCAATTTCCAAGGAAAATTCGTCCGACAAAATAAAGCTTTAGACAGATTTTAATAGATTTAAATGTGATTCGTCCTCCCAGGCGGAATCAAATCATGAAAAACTAGCATTGAAAATTAGAAATACAAAAAAGAGTAAATTAGTACGATATGGTGGAAGCAAATCATGCATTGCGTATTAAAATATAAATAATAATGAGGATTAACAGAAAATAGGCTAACTTATATTAGGTATTTTAACCTGTTTTATAGGTACTTTAACTTGTTTTGTCTTTGCTGCTTTTTTTTAAATTTTTAATTTTCATCTTTAGCGTATTATAAACGTAAAATTTGAGTCCATTACACAACCTTTCTGAAGAAACATTGATTCTTTTATTGAAAAAAAAGAATCAACAGGCTTTTAGTTATCTTTATGATCACTATGCCGATGCACTCTTTGGTGTGGTTTGTCGTATCGTGGTCTCAACGGAGCATGCGGAAGAAGTCATCCAAGATGTATTCGTCAAAATTTGGCGATATATCGATGTTTTCGATGCAGAAAAAGGCCGCCTTTATACCTGGATGATTAACATTGCCCGCAATACAGCCCTCGATCATCGAAAATCAAAAGCTATCGTAAACGAGCAGAAAAACCAACCGCTCTCAAATATCGTAAATAGGGAGGAAGAACAAGATCTAAGTCAGGGCGAACAACACACGAAAGCAGATTTTATTGGATTTAAAAATATTTTAGATAAATTGAAGCCGGAATGGCGAATCTTGATTGAGATGGCCTACTATGAAGGATATACACAACAAGAAATCGCTGAACAGCTTGATGTGCCGCTAGGAACAGTAAAAACACGTACCAGGGCAGCTTTTATACAATTACAACAATTACTAAAAGAGTACCGCTAGTTTTGGATATTAGAGCATACATATCGTCGGGGATTATTGAATCGTACGTTTTGGGACTTGCTTCTGAAGAGGAAGTGAGCATCTTGAATTGTATTCGAAAAAATAATAGCGAAGTGGAACAAGCCATCATCGAAGCAGAGATTGCACTCGAAGATTTGGCCGATAGCCAAGCGATAGAGATGCCTATGCAATTAAAACAGGATATATGGAATAAACTCATTGCAGAAAATCTAGTACCAAACGAAGATCATAAAATTGATGAAACATTAGTACCTTCTTCTACGGACCATAACGACGTAATTGTTATGGATACCGAAAAGAAAACGCTTGTTGCTCGATCATACAAGTGGACTATTGCTGCAAGCCTATTGTTAGCCGTTAGTATTGGTGCTAATATCTTCCTATATCAACGTAAACAAGATACAGCGAATAAGCTAAATCAGACGACGTCCTTACTTGATGCTGAGCAGGCAAAACTTGCTACCCTACAGGATAAATGGGCTCTCGTTCAAAATCCAGCAATAAAAACAATCCCTCTGAAGGGGGTAGAAACTAAACCCGATTACCTTGCTTTGGTATTCTGGGATCAAGTATCAAAGACGGTTTATCTGAGTATTGAGCACATGCCTGTTGCACCCAAAGGTAAGCAATATCAACTGTGGGCAATGGTCGATGGTAAACCTGTTAATGCCGGTGTTTTTCCACTTGACTTAAAAGGAGATACAGCAAGTAAGATGCTGGATATTCCAAAGGCCCAGGCTTTTGCTATTACCCTCGAAGATGAAGGCGGCAAAGATGTACCGACACTCACAGCATTATGTGTAATGGGGAGTATATAAAAAACAATGCCCTGATGGGATAAACCGATCAGGACATGCTAAAAACAGGTAAACTACGTCTTTTGTTAGGATTTTATAAAAAGACCTGCAATATTAAGTACAGCTTCTGCAGTTAGAGGTTCATCGAAAGACTGGGTTGCTGCATTGGTCGAAATTTTCCCCATGGCACCTGCCAATGTTGTAATATCCACTCCCGCTTGTGTTATATTATTTTCGCCTGCATATACCGGATCGACAACTGCGCCAATACCACTGTCATTACTTCCTGTAATCCAAGGTTTTTGATTGGCAGCTCCACCTCCGCGAGCACGACGCATTTGGCGGATATGAGAGGCATGTCGTGCCTCAACAGAATGGATCTGAAGCGCCGCAGTCAGTACAACACGATTGCCGAGTAAAATTCCCGCTTGCCCTTTATAAGCTCTTACCCCGGTGTCTTCAAATGCTTGTGCGATAGCTAAAAATGTGTCGTAGTCACTGAAAACATTGCCGAAAGTCCCCCCAGCGGTGAAATCAAAGGTTGGCTTTGAAACAGCTTTATTGCCTAATACCTGTTTAAGAAAATTCACATGTGCAATTTCATGGTCACGAATGGTGGTTATCGCACCGAGTGGTTTACCTGTGGGGATAAGACCTGCTTTGGCAACAGCCATAGTGTAGTATTCTGCTTCGAGATATTCCAAAGTCAACGCATAGTTGAGTACTCCATTGACATCTGTGGGAGCCGTAGCACCATAAGCTTTTTTAAAGAGCTCACCTATCATAAAGGGCAGGGCAGCCAAAGTTATTTTTTTGCTCATTGAAGCCAAACTTTTAATTGCTTCGCGACGAGGGCTGATGCGATCGCTGAATTCAGGATCTACAGCATTTATTTGTTCAAAAACGTTTAAGAGATTCATGATAATCAGTTTTTAGGTGAATTAATAAGTTGGTAGATCGCTCACATCAATCTTAGATTTAATAAATGGCGCTGCGGCACTAAGGACAACGCTTGGACTCTTTGCGACATCAAGACCATTTGAATCCACTACTTCCTGATTGGCAAAGCTACCATTGTCGATCATATCCCTGACCCAGGCGGCATGTCTAGCTTCAACAGACACGATCTTGCCAGCCAACAGTAAATAATTGACATCTTTTATTAACCATCCAGCACCATTGTAGGCCGAAACGCCAAGATCTTCAAATGTTTTTGCTGTTGCCAGTACCGTTTCGCGGCTGCTGAAATTGATACCGCCTAAATTAAATTCAAGACTTGAAATGGCTTTGGCCCCTAGGGCTACCTTGAAAAACTCACGATGAGCAATTTCATGATCACGGATATCCGTAAAAAAAGTTTTTTCCATGTCCGTCATGCCACTATAGGGGTTGTTGACTAGCTGGATATAAAATGCAGCTTCAAGTTGTTCAAGTGCATAGGCATAATTTAGGATGGCAATGTCGCCGCTACCAAAGTACATGCCCTTACCACCGTTATCCATGCCATCATCGTGGTCTTTTTTGCAGCTCGACATACCCAGGATGGCTAATGTAGCAGCACTGGCTCCTGCATATTTTAAAAAATCTCTTCGTCTGAGATCTCTTTTGTCCATGTCACTATTGGAGTTCAATAGTGTTTCGTTGTGGGAGGTTATCTTTTCCATAACAAAAGTCTTTTAGTTTATAATTTTTTTCTGTACTTATACCCATTTACGACTTTTTGGAAAGCTTGGATTTCATAAATTCTTTTTTTTTAAAATATATTTTTGGCATTGAAAAACCGATATAATCTTCTCCCTTTTGGGAACCGAAGGCAGCACGGCGCTTATTATCGGTGATCTTTTAATCTAATAGTTTGTTTTTTATTTAAAACTATTTTAATACAGCGGTGTTCATGATTATATTTTATCATGCTATTACCGCTGGTTTTCTACTTTTTACGATAGACTAAGAAAAGTTAAAACCAAATCGATATTAATTGGGCATTGGAATGATTCAAATCAATCGTTAAAGATTAGTGAAATATTATTTGTACGTTAGCGCATGCTATACATTTGGACCTATAAAGACTTCGAAGATAAAATTATTAACAATACAGGCTTTTGAATGAACGCTAAATTATCGCCAAAGAATGAATCAGATCGGATACGCGTGTTGCATGAATACGAAATTTTAAACACAGCAGCCGAGGAAGAGTTTGACCGCATTACGAAAATTGCATCACTAGTCTGCGGTACACCCATCTCATTGATTTCACTAGTGGATAAGGATATGCAGTGGTTTAAATCGCGGGTTGGCTTGGAGATAGACGAAACAACGCGCGATGTTTCTTTTTGCCAATATACGCTGGAAGAAGATCAGCTGATGGAAGTTGAGGACGCCAAAAAAGACGATCGCTTCAAATCGAATGAACTCGTTACCTTAGAACCAAACATTCGCTATTATGCTGGATTACCATTAATCGATCCCAACGGATATGCCTTAGGGGCCTTATGTGTTATTGATCGTGTTCCAAGGCAGCTCGATCAGCATCAAAAAGAGATCCTAACCCTTCTTCGGGATGAGGTTGTCGCGCTTATTGTCAACAGAAAAGAAAAAGAAAAGTATAAAGAAAGTGAACAAAAACTGAAAGCATTTTTCGATAACTCTCAGGGACTTATGTGTACGCATGATCTGAAGGGCAATTTTATAGCCGTCAATGAAGCTGGAGCCAAGACTTTGGGCTATACACGGGAGGAGATTCAGTTACGATCACTTTTTGATATTGTCCCATCGGAGGGGCACAAGAATTTACAGGACTATCTGGGCGCAATTGTTCAACGCGGAACAATCAAAGGAGAAATGCGAACCTTGACACGCTCGGGTGAGACGCGTATCTGGATGTTTAATAATATTTTGCAGACCAATGGGAACAAAATACCCTATGTGATTGGCAATGCCGTGGATATTACGGAACAGCATTTTCTAGAAAAGGAACTGAAGCATGCCCAAGCAACATTGATGCGGACTGGAAGGGTAGCTAGAATTGGAGGCTGGGAATATACGCCTGCTGATGGGAAGATTGTTTGGTCCGAAATTACGCGAGAAATTCATGAAGTACCCGAAGACTATGAACCAGAGCTAACAACTGCGTTACAGTTCTATAAAGCGGGATCAAGTAGGAATAAAATACGGACTGCCATTGAACATGCACTCGCTACGGGAGAAGCTTGGGATTTGGAGCTTGAGATTGTCACCTTCGCTGGTCATGAAATGTGGATACGTGCATTGGGAAATGCTGATTTTGAAAATGGCCATTGCGTTCGTTTATACGGTACCTTTCAGGATATTGATAAGCGTAAACGCATCGAAGCAGAGTCTTCGAATTCAAAAAAACTGCTTTCAGAAGTATTGGATGCAACCTCCGCTGTAGCTATTATCGCGACCGATACGACTGGTGTAGTCACATTGTTTAATACAGGAGCGGAAAACCTTTTGGGATACCGCAGTGAAGAGGTCATTGGGAAATTGGGGCTTGAACATTTTCATTTGAAAGAGGAGCTCGTGTTGAGAGCTAAGGAACTGGAAGTTGAATTAGGACGTTCGGTAGATAAACTTCGTTTCTTTGTAGATATGGCAGAGCTGCATGGTGCTGAACAGCGAGAGTGGACCTATTGTCGAAAAGATGGATCTAGATTGTATGTTTCCTTAGCCGTTACATTTATTCGGGATATTAACGAAAATGTTATCGGTTATCTTGCGATTGCAACTGATATTAGCCGGATTATTCATCAACGGGAAGAGCTGGAAAAGGCGAAATTAGTAGCTGAACAGGCAAGTGCAGCAAAATCACAATTTTTGGCAAATATGAGCCATGAGCTTCGTACACCTTTGAATGGGATTGTTGGCTTTACCGATTTGTTGCTTGGGACAGCACTTGAAGATACTCAAAGGGAATATCTGAGTATCGTTGATCAATCAGCCAATTTATTGCTTGGAATTGTAAACGACATTCTAGATTTCTCCAAAATTGAGGCTGGCAAACTAGAACTGGACGTTGAACAGACGGATCTTCAGGACTTGGTTATTCAACTGACAAACTTTCTCAATATGCAGATCAAAGCCAAAAATTTAGAGTTTTATCTGAATATCGCGGCCGATGTGCCACATTATATTTGGGTTGATGCCCTCCGTATCAAGCAAGTATTGATGAATTTATTGAGCAACGCCACAAAATTTACCGAGAAGGGAACCGTTGAACTCAGCATTACAGTAGAATCACATGATGCCACCCAGGCTGTTCTGTGCTTTAGCGTCAAAGATACAGGCATAGGTATCAAAGAGGACAATGTGGAACGGATATTTGATGCATTCACACAGGAAGATAACTCGATGACTAAACGTTATGGGGGAACTGGCCTTGGACTAACAATATCGAATAAATTGCTTAAAATGATGGGCAGTGAATTGAAATTGGAGAGTACCTTTGGTGCCGGTAGTCGTTTCTTTTTCACTATTAATGTTCCCGCCGTTTGGGAAATTAATGCGTGGGATGAATTAAAAAAAATAAAGGATGTACTAATTGTTGCAGAGGAAGAGTCGGAGCGAAATGATTTGGATCGGATGTTATCGTTAAAGAAGATTAATACCGTGCATGCAAAAACTGGATTTGAGGTATTACAGATATTAAAAAAGGGACATCATTTTGATGCAATTTTGATCGATCATCAATTGCCTATCATCAGCGGTATTGAAACGATACAGAATATTCGTGAAAAAAATTTCGATAACAATACTGAGCCGACCATTATTCCTATTTTTAGTTCGAATCAGCAGGATATAGAACAGCTATGTCATTCCGTGGCCATAAGTAGATGGTTAGTCAAACCCTTTACGCCGGAGGAGCTGTATACAGCTTTAGTAAAGGTGAACGTTTCTTAGTTTGAAGTAAGCTCTCAAAGTTGCATGAGCCGTATTTACGACCTAAGTTATCCATTTATGCACAGTTAATAGGTTCTCTTGATAGGGCGATGATGAAGTGTCTGATTTCCTTTGAATATGATTTTTTTGATTTCTAGCGTATCAAGAGCATGTTTATTATCGCAAGTTTCGGATTTTACAGCATTATCTTTCTGGATAGCTTTGTGTTGGATAATAAATAAAACACCATGCAAATTTTTAAAGATAAAGTCATCCTGATTACAGGGGCTAATAGGGGGATAGGAAAGTCACTGGTAAGTGCATTGCTCAATAACGGTGCAGGGAAGATATATGCAACCTGCCGGGATTTAAAAAATATGCCAGCATTCAACGATCATCGAATCGTACCGCTGCAACTAGACATTACCGATGTTAAACAAGTAGAAATGAGTGCGCTAGCAGCCCCAGATACTGAGATTCTGATTAACAATGCAGGAACCTTAAATCCAGGGAATATGCTACAAGGAGAAGTATTGGCTATGGAAAATGATCTGAAGGTAAATTATTTTGGAACAATAAACATGATGCGTGCATTTGCTCCAATTCTGATAAAGAATAGGCCATCTATCATGATCAACATTGTTTCGATTGCCGCCTATTCGCCTTTACCTTCTATTGCTGGGTACGCTGCTTCCAAAGCAGCACTTTATTCTGCTACACAATCTGTTCGAATTGAACTGGCTAAAAGGGATGTGACAGTATATGCTGTTAATCCGGGAGCAATTGATACCGATATCAACAAGGGAAGTGATTGGGATATGCCAGACCCAGATCGTATCGCAATAAAGATAGTAGAAAGTGTCGCAGCCGGAAACCTCGATATAGTCCCGGATGAAATGGGACAAGGTATGTATGCCGCATGGCGAGAAGAGCCTGCGAAATTATCAAAAATATTTTCTGATCTCTATCATCAAGAAAATTAGATGTTCACTATTGTTCGGCGCTATCGATGTTTATGAGTAGCGCCGAACAGTATGCTGACGATCAAAGAAGACGCTGTCTCCAAAGTCGATTTTACAATTCGGATCCAAATAAAATTTGAAACTTTATTACATTAAATGGAAAAGGACCAAGATCGCTTCGAAATGCAACGATTGACTATTCTTTTGATTTTAGGTATGGGATACGATATAGTTCATCAAATCTTTTCTTATCATCCCGATAGCTGCTGACGGCTCCAAATTTATGCATCATTTTAATATAGCACCATGCGAGATCTATCTGATAAGGCTTAAAGCCACTCCGCGCACTCTTTGGATATAAATGGTGGTTGTTGTGCCATTCGCCTGCTACAATGCCAGGCCATAACTGGTTTATGGATTTGTCTCTCTCATTGAAATCGATACCTTCACGTTGTTTGTCTTCACCTTTTGCATGCCCTTCATAGTTGAATGTGCGCACACCGACTGCCCAAAAGCCGGCGGCTCCAAAGAGTGTACAGGCAAGTGCGTGACCACCGATTAAATAAAAGGCGGCATACCAAAAAGCCCAGTTTAATATCCAGGATCCTATTGCATGTGAAGGATTGACGTACGACCCCCACTTTTGATATTGCGCATAACTATTAGCTGTTACACCCGTGTGTCGCATAAGCAATTTGACGCGGTTATAGGAATTTTCCGTAAGGTTCTTAGCAATAGGCTGGTGATTTACATCGGCTAAAAAACAGTATAGAAAGCCAGCTTGGGCATTATAGGGATCACCCGGTTTATCGGATTTTGCGTGGTGAACATGATGTGAAATAACATATATTTCTTCGGGAATTACATTGATGGTCAAATTCTGCGTGAAAAAACGCCAGAAACCGTTGCGGAATTTAAATGCGCCGTGTGTCGCAAATCGATGATGCCATATCGTTCCATGGGTCCCCATAACGATCATACTGTACAGGAACGCGGCTAACACAGTCCACCAACTGAAATGGTAAACCAAAAAGAGGATAAAAAAGGGGATGAGGCAAGCTACTTTTAACCAGCTAAAAAAGGGTAACCAATTTCGTTTATCCTTAAAAATATTAAGGCGTTTGAAGAATTCAGTGAAAATTTCTTTTTTGCTTGGCTTTACGAGATTTCCATCGGCGTCTTTCCATCCGTAGGTTGGAACTTGCAGGACATGGTCTAAAAAGGGCATTTGTGGTTGATGTAAATTATAATTTTTGCTAAAGGTATCATATTCCATGGTTAAAAAGTGTTAATGTTAAAAGTTTAACATATCCTTAAGATGTATCAAGCAATTCGAGAAGGATGAAATAGCTTGCTGGAAGATATAATATTAATAAGCAAAGGCATCACGATTAATGCTTATTTTACCATAAAGTGATACGGAATTTAAAGGGAGTTTATAGCTATTCATCCGAATGAGGTCCCTATAAGGTCCGTATGAAGTCCCTATAAGGTCCCTGTTATTATTAAAGTTTTAAGGGCCATATTCTAACACTTTATACTATTGTTCTTTAATGAATTTCATCTCAAACTCATTCTCTTTTCTTACGACTTGTTTTAGGTCAGGCGTAAATTGAAGTTCTATTCCAAGCCCCATTTTGAAGAGATCATTTCCAAGATAATCGAGCGCTACATTTTCTTGACTGGGGGCCTCTAAAATAAGCATACTGTCTTTCTGTACAAAGGTGAGCTAAAATGCGGGGATATCCTTCCGTCGGGATACCTTTTCATATTCTGCCTAAAGATATTTTTGTCTGTGTAGGTAATCTGATCATTTAGGTAAAGCCATATTTCATCTGAGAATCCAAGCTGGAGATTAGCTAATGTAGGTTCTTGTGCTGTAATAATAGTTTTTAGCCATATTATCCGACGCTTTTCGGCACTACCGAAGCGTCTTGTAAGGTTTACCAATCCATACCGCTCGGTTGCTATTTTTTCCGTGAAGGCTTCGTCTTTCGGCAGGTCACGAAAAGTAGTTGGTTCTCGCCCTTCTTCCAAAGTCGTGGGTTGGGTTATCGACCAACTTCGGATATAATTGGCCTCATGTCGGGTCAGGTCCACACCTTCGGCTTGCGGTAGGTTCTCAATTTCATTAGGTTTAATCTCGATATTACTGATGTATGCATCGCCGTCGAAGGCAATGCTTCCAGTATTTTCTCGTCCCTCGAGTTTTGGTACGGTCAATCTCAAGCTGTTATTGACAAAAACCTGCATTTGCACACCTGATATGACGAGTTTAATATGATTCCATTCTTCTGTTTTAGCAGCCGCAGGTGCCTGATATTGGGGATAGATGTCCCACATGTTGACACCGTCTAAGATGGGACAGTACTGAATGCCTTCATTAGCGAATGGATGAGCCATTTTAGGAACTCGGAGATAGACAATCTCCTGTTCTTTTTCATTTTTTCGATGAAAATAAATGGCGCTGGCGAACTCTGTTTTTGAAGGTATCACATCATACTCGATGGTTCCGTCTTTAAAAATTAAGTCTTTAATCACGACTGGACCAGATGCTGGAGCGATTTTCATTGCTTTACGACCTTTAAAGTTTAGAAAATCAACTTTTCCGTGCTGGAAGGACCATTGTTCTGCGTTTAATGGAATGCTCTTGCTTATTGATGCTTTGCTATTTTTTTCTTGAGTATAACTTTGTAATAGAATGACCCATATGAAGGCTAGTGTCAAAAATATCTTTTTCATGTTAATTAAATTTTTGATAAATTTAACGGATAGACCTTATTTCAACTCGCTCAACCTTGCGGCAAGTTTATTCAAGTTTGTTCAAGCAGATTGTTTGTTTTTAAAATGTTGATATATAATAAATTATGGTTAAGTTGAGTGATCCCGAATTGTTTCTGCATCTTAAGAATTCCATTGAAAATCAACTTGAGTGGGGGGAAACAGCTCATTGGAGTACAGCTGATTTTGAAAAACTTTCGGACAAGATACAGGAGAAAACGGGAGTAATACTTAGTGTTTCTACGTTGAAGCGGATTTTTGGTAGGATTGATTACCAGAGCAAACCAGCCCTCACGACATTAAATACATTGGCGCGCTACGTTGATCATGAGGACTGGCGGGCTTTTCGGAATGCTTATGCACAGAAATATATACCGCAGGAGCAGGCATTGCATAAATCCGCTTTTGAACCAAAGGTGAAGAAAAGAAAACAGCATGGTCCTATATTTATTATCGCTATTTCATCTGTTTTCGTCCTTGTCTTGGTCGGACTTTTCGGTAATAGGTTTATTCCAAATAAGAAGCCTATTAATAATAGTGCCTTCCACTTCTCGTCGAAGACAATGCTGACAGAAGGCTTGCCAAATTCGGTCGTTTTTAATTACGATGCTTCTGCTGCAAATGAAAACGATTCGGTATTTATTGCACAAAGTTGGGACACCAGCCGTAAGATACAGGTGGATAGAAAGGGCAAACACCATTCTGCGATTTATTATTATCCAGGTTACTTTAGAGCTAAACTGATTATTGGGAATAAAATTGTTCGAGAACATGATATACAGATTAAAACCAATGGCTGGCTAGGATTAGTAGAAGCAGCCTCGGGAAAGGAGCCTTTGTATTTCAAAAAAACTGAAATCGTGTTACCCCATGAAACTGCCATTACTCAGGAATTGTTGAATAGCTATAACGTCGACCTCCTCCCTGATGCTCCACTGGTAAGACTTTACAATCAAAAGGATATGACAGGAGTTATGACCGACAACTTTAGTTTTGAAACAGACATCAAAACAGGAGCGAGCAATAATGGTAATAATTGCCAGCGTGTGGAAGTACTCTTACAGGCTAAAAACGATATCATCATTGTACCTTTAGTAAATACAGCCTGTATCGGTGACATAGCTCTTACAGCTGGTGGCTTTTATACGGATAGCAAACAAGATGACCTCAGTGGATTTGGCTGCGATCTTTCCAAGTGGACCAAGCTTAAAATAGTTTGTAAAAATCAGCAGGTTAAATTTTGGATCAATGATAAACCTACATACACTACGATGATTAAAAATGCACCAACTGAAATAGTTGGTCTGCAATATCGTTTTAAAGGGGCAGGTTTTGTTAGAAATACCCGTTTAAGTGGGTCGGAGAGGAAGGATATTAGTTTTTGATAGGTAAACCAATTATGCATATGATGATACTAAAAAAGATATTTCCTTTTTTATTTTTCTTACCGCTAGCTTGCTTGGCTCAGCAAGAAAAAGGAAAGCCTTTCGAAATACAATTTGATATCTCGGGACTTTCCAATGGCGCAAAGCTTCAATTGAATAGCTTCCAGGAAGGTGGTCGGTCCTATGACGTCATACTTAAGGATGGAAAATGTGCCATAAAAGGAACTCTAGAGGAGCCTTCTTTATATGTACTAACGGCAAAGCCCAATTTGAGGGCAGTCATCTGGATTGAACCGGCTCGCATGAAGATATTAGGCGATAGTTTACATTTTTCGGATATAGCGGTGCTGAATTCCAGATCACAGGCTGATGCCATCCCAATCAATAGGCAACTGGATCCCATGTGGAAAGGAGCAGCTGAGCTTGACCGAAAAATTGAAATTGAAACCGATTCGGTCCAACTGGTGGAGTTGAAAATAGCATCGGACCATTATTATCGGTCCATCAGACAGTTGAGAGTCCACAATATTTTTGATAAAACACCGTCTTATCCACTTATGCAGGAACTCTATTTCTTAAGGACATCATTGACAAGAGATTCCTTGCAGTTGGCTTTTGATAGGTTCCCTCAGAATATGAAAAAAAGTAGAACAGGACGGTTCTTAAAGGAATTTCTCCAAGCAAAGGAACTTAGAAGAGGGGATCTGGCTCCAGCTTTTATTGTCAAAGACCTTAATAATAATGATGTGAATTTGACTGATTTTCGGGGAAAGATTGTTGTTCTCGATTTTTGGGCTGCTTGGTGTGTGCCTTGTAGAAAAAGTAATAAGAAGCTACCGATGTTGTATGCTAAATATAAAAAACGAGGTCTAGAGATCCTATCTTTTAACCTAGACACAAATAGGGAGATTTGGAAGAAAGCAGCGGTCGAAGACGGCATATCCTGGACCAATGTGGGCGATCAGCAAGCGCTGAATAGCAAAACAGCAATTAACTATCGGGTGCAGGGATTACCAAAGGTTTATATCATTGATCGAAATGGTTTTATCATAGATACCGGAGGATCTGGGCTGGACCTAGAACGTACTATAGAAGAATCTCTCGATCCTTTGCTTTAAGATCCAGTATAAAAAATAGAGTAGGAGCCGAGGGGGAGGTTATGACCTTTCCTAAATGCAGGAAAGGTCTTTCTCCAATGACGTATGTTTTATTCTTCTGATGTGTTCTTTAGTTGCATTAGGAGCGTGTAGGCATTTTTGCTAACGATTTTCTTCCCTTCAAAATCGCGGTAATTCAATACCTTCACTAGTCCTTTTTGAGGCTCCTCAACTGCTATTTCCGCCAGGCGATAATTGCTGTTTCCTTCCGATATGAATACATAATTTTTTCCTTCAAAGTCTACGATACTTTCTTCAGGCAGAGCGTGCCCCAACGTAGCCGTTGTTTGTATTTCAGCATTCATGTATACACCAGGTATCATATTCTGATCATATTTGTCCAAATGACAATGCACATCTGTCATGCCGGAGGGATCGACATCTTTGCCGATCAAATGGATTTTTCCATTGTACTTTTTACTTGGGTTAGCATTGGAGTACGCCAATAGAAGCTGTCCAGGGCGAAGCTGTTCAAGATCCTTTTCATAGACTTTGAGGTTCAGATGGATATCCGTTGGATTGATCAATTCGAAGAGGATATCTGAAGGATTCACATATTTCCCGATGTTGACATTAACCTTGCTCACATAGCCATCTATAGTGCTGTATACGGGAGCACTTTTTCGAATATTTTCAGCAGAAACTGTACTGGGCTGAATATGTATGAGCTCTAGCTGTTTTGCAATGGCATTCATTATAATCTGTTGACTGTTCATTTCGGCCTGAGCTTGCTGCATTACTTTATCGCTACTCGCCTGATTCTGGTTGAGTTCCTTTTGACGTCTGAAGTCAAGCTGGGCAAAATGTAACTTTGATTGGGCCGAGAGATAATCTTGCTGAAGCTGCACAAACTGTGGATTTTCCACAACTGCTATAACATCTCCTTTTGAAACCTTCATACCAGGAAGCAGCTTGGTACTTTTTAAGTATCCTCCTAAAGGAATGCTTACCGACACGAAGTTTTGAGGCGGAACATCTATTTTTCCATTGACTTTTAAGATGTTGGTTATCGGTTCGTCCGCAAGCGTTACTATTTCTAAATGCACATTTCGCAACTGGGCATCTGTTAGGGAAACCAGGTTTTCGTCTTTGGGGCCTGGTGGCGTGGAGGCTGCACTTTCCGTATTTCGATGACAAGAAATACAGAGTACAGCCAACACATAAACCATATAGTGGGATAAAAGATTTTTCGTTTTCATTTTTATCGATTTATCATAATGTAATGAAGCAGAATGGCATTTTCATTGAGCTGCCACAACGCATCCGTATAATTACTTTTCAGTGAGATTGCTTGGTTGACCAAAGTGACAAATTCGAGATAATCTATGGCGCCGTTTGAGAATTTTTTCTGTACGGTTTCAAAGACTATTTCAGCATTCTTGAGTCCTTCGGTTTCATATTGATCGACAATATCAAGACTGGTCTGATAGCGTTGAGAAAGCTCTTGTACTCTTTTTTTAAGCTCAAATTGTGCATTTTGCAATTCGTCGCTGGCGATGGTTTCCGCTAGACGTGCAGTCTCGATCCGAGCTCTCTGTCCTTTGGAAAATAACGGTACGGCAACACCTAACTGTACAGAATGGAATCGCGGACTTGCGTCGTAGGTCCTGTTATCTGGACCGGTACCTTTAAAACTATTTAGATTATAGCCTAATAGCAACTCGGGGAGCAATTTAGATTTTTCAACCCTTGTTGCTTGTTCCGAGACTATTTTTTCTTGTTCCAATACCTTGAGCAAAGGATGATCGGTTATTGATAACTGACGAAATTCGATCTTTTCCATAGAACTTAGGGTGTAGGTCTCTTCCGTATTTAGCAGCCACTGGAATTGCAATTGAAGTCCCTTTATCTCATCACGTACCTGCCTCAATTGGATCGTGATAGCTGCTTTTTGATTCTTCGCGGTTACACTTTCAAGGGCATCACTTTCACCTGCTTTTTGACGTAGAATGGTTTTGTCGAGAAAGCTGCTATACAATGACAGTGCTTTAGTCAAAAGCTGTTCCTTTTGTTGCCAATACAGTATGTTGTAATAGGTAAGACTGACAGCCTTTTTAAGCTCAAACTCTTTGAGAGAGACTTGTAGTTGACTTCTTTTCCATTCTTCGGTATAGCGGGCCCGTTGCCTTTTGTAGACCGCAGGAAAACCAAAACGTTGACTGATACTGACCTTTGTATCCTGATAGGCGCTATTGATCTGGCCATAATCCAAACTGATATCCATCTGCGGAATATCGGCAGTGGATGACCCTATTAGCGCTTTGGCATAGGCAGCTCTTAGTTTTTCAATTTTTATGTTACGGTTGTTTTGGAGAGCGAGTTCAATAGATTGATCCAAAGTAACCACAGTCTGTGCTGTTGAATTGTTTGTTGTTAAAAAAATAAATGCAATCAAAAGAGGTGCAACATGTCGTCCTTTTAATTTATTGAGTTTAAATCCCCGTTCTATAGTTACATAAAGCAAAGGGAGAACGAATAATGTTAATAACGTTGCTATAAGCAGGCCACCAATGACAACAGTTGCCAATGGGCGTTGTACCTCAGCTCCAGCGCCATTGCTCAGTGCCATGGGGATAAAGCCCAGTGAGGCAACCGATGCGGTCATCAAAACGGGGCGCAAACGATTTTCTCCGCCATCGACAACAATGCGTACAATATTGCGGATGCCACTTTTTTGAAGCCTGTTAAATTCGGAGATCAATACGATACCATTGAGGACAGCCACGCCAAATAAGGCTATAAATCCAACCCCGGCACTGATACTAAAAGGCATTCCCCTTAGTGCCAACAGGAAAACCCCACCTATAATCGATAATGGGATAGCACTATAGATCAATAAACTTTCTTTAACAGATTTAAACGCAAGGAATAGAAGTATAAAGATTAAGGCTAAAGCAATAGGGACAGCAATCAGGAGGCGTTGTTTGGCATTATTGAGATTTTCAAAAGAACCGCCATATTTGATGGAGTATCCTGTTGGAAGTTTGATTTCCTTATCAATTTTAGCTTGTAGTTCATGGACGATACTTTGTACGTCGCGGTCTTTGATATTAAATCCGACGACAATCCGGCGTTGTGCGTTTTCACGTTGGATCTGATTTGGCCCTTGCTCAATGGCCACACGTGCCAATTGGGAAAGTGGAATTTGGTTGCCCGTAGGCGTGGGGATTAAAAGGTTACGGATATCGGTAATATTCTTTCGGTCCTTGGCGGCTAGGCGGACGACCATGTCAAAGCGTTTCTCTCCTTCGAATACCAGACCTGTACTCTGTCCAGCAAAAGCAGCATTTATGGTTCTATTTACGTCAGCAATGGAGAGTCGATGCTGGGCGATCATTGGAAGGTTATAGGTTATGACGACTTGTGGAAGTCCGCCAATAGGTTCGACGTAAAGATTTTGGGCTCCTTGGACCGTTTCAATGATTTTACCTATTTGCTGAGCATGTAAGGCCAGAGAATCGAGGTTGTCTCCAAATATTTTGAGGACAACATCTTGCCGCGCCCCCGTCATCAGTTCGTTGAACCGCATTTGGACGGGGTACTGAAAGCCGGCCGTAATACCGGGTACATCCGTCAAGGCCATACTCATTTTTGAAGCAAGTTCTGGAAATGTATGGGCCGAAGTCCATTCTTTTTTGTCTTTTAGGATAACCATCATGTCTGATGCTTCCATTGGCATAGGATCGGTTGGCACCTCGCCGCTGCCAATTTTGGTGACTACTTTTTCGACCTCAGGAAATCTGCTTTTCAGAATATGGGCAGCCTTTTGAGTGCTTTCAATAGTCGTAGTCAGGTTACTGCCTGGAAGAACCCGCGTGTCGACCGCAAAATCTCCCTCCTCTAGTGAAGGAATAAATTCCCCGCCGAGGTGACTTAGTGTAACTACGGCAAGTATAAAAAGCGAGATAACCAATGCAAGAATAGTCTTTGGAAGTCGGAGTACTTTGAGTAATACATGGACATAAAATTTTTCAAGTCTTTTCATCAGCCGATCCGAAAGCGAAGGTTTGCTATTTCTCGCACGGAGTAATATTGAACTCATCATCGGTATATAGGTGAGCGATAACAGGAACGCGCCTAATAAAGCAAACGCGACTGTTTCGGCCATGGGTTTGAACATTTTGCCTTCGATTCCTTCCAATGTTAAGATGGGGAGGTAAACGATCAGGATAATGATCTGTCCAAAAACAGCACTGTTCATCATACGACCGGCAGATGCTGTCACCATATCATCCATTTCAGAAGCGGGCACCTTGAGCAATTCTTTGAATCGTTGCTGCTGCATAAGCTGATGCATCACAGACTCGACAATAATGACAGCCCCATCAATGATTAATCCGAAATCGAGTGCACCGAGACTCATCAGGTTACCACTCACTCCAAAGAGGTTCATCATGCAGATTGCAAATAGCATGGCTAAGGGAATGACGGAGGCTACGAGCAATCCAGCCCGTATATTGCCTAGGAAGAGTACTAGTACAAAGACGACAATTAATGCTCCTTCCAAGAGATTTGTCTGTACCGTACTGATGGCATTATTGACCATTTTGGTACGATCAAGAAAAGGTTCAATAAGGACACCTTTAGGCAATGTTTTTCGGATTTCCTCTACCTTGGCCTTTACATCTGCAATGACTTGGCTGCTATTGGCGCCTTTTAACATCATCACGACGGCTCCAGCAACTTCACCATTGTCGTTGTAGGTCATCGCGCCATAGCGGGTTGCATAGCCAGGTTGTACTTGAGCAATGTCCCGAATGAAAATCGGCAGGTCGTTTTGCTTACCCGCAATCGCAATATTTTGGATGTCGTCAATGTTGCCGACCAGTCCTTCGCTTCGGATATAAAGGACTGTTGGTCCTTTCTCAATGTATGCGCCGCCGGTGTTTTGGTTATTGGCATTTAGTGCGTCAAAGACATCGTTGATTGTAATCCCATAGGCATTGAGTCTGTCAGGGCTGACAGCGATCTCATATTGTTTCAGCTTTCCTCCGAAACTACTGACTTCAGCTACGCCTTTGACGCCTAGCAGCTGCCTTCTGACAATCCAATCTTGGATAGTACGCAGTTCGGTTACATTATACTTGTGCTCGTATCCCGACTGGGGTCGAACGACATATTGATAAATTTCTCCAAGACCTGTAGAAATAGGGCCCAGCTGGGGAGAACCTATGCCTGGAGGAATTTCTTGCTGTAACTGTTGCAGACGTTCAGCGACTTGTTGCCGGGCCCAATAGACATCAATGTTGTCATCGAAGACAATGGTTACAAGGGATAGCCCAAATCGCGAAAAACTCCGGATTTCCTGTAATCCAGAAATATTACTGTTGGCCTGTTCGATTGGAAAGGTGATTAATCGTTCAATATCCGTTGCACCAAAAGAAGGGGCAATAGTGATGACCTGCACCTGATTGTTGGTAATATCAGGTACAGCATCAATAGGAAGTTTGGTCACCTGATATGTGCCTATCCCGATTAATGCCAACATCAGTAGTGCTACAATGAGTTTGTTCTTTACAGAGAACTCAATGATTTTCGTAAGCATAATAAATAGATTCTGTTAAATCGTAAAATAATAGCGGAAGACTTCAGCCAAGCATAGAATCGCAGCGATAAAAAAGGATGCAATTGTGACATGACAAAACTTAAACTTTTACTGACGTGAAAGTTATGGTCGGGTGGAAGTCTTCAACCGAAATAATAAGAAGTATGATGTATTAACAGAATTTGGGCGGCTGCCAAATGGAAGTTATGAATGTATCCTCTATAAACTGATCATTCCAAACAGCGGTATTGTTATTTTTTTCGGGTAAGGATCTATTTTTAATTTTGATAGCAGCAATTTGGGGGCACACAAAAACAGCGTTGTATGAGGTTGTATGCATCATAAAAGGAAGTTTTTGATCTTTCTCATAGTCATCGTCATGTGGGTGATTCTCTAGGTGGTACCCACTGTAGTGTACGTTCAGAAAATCGACGACAGAGAGGCTTGGATTTTTTACTTTGTGCTCAAAATAATGCTCAATCAACAACGGAAATCTCAATAATTGTGAAATTTCGGTTGCCGACGCGATGTAAATCGTCAAGAAGCATATAGCCAGCAGCTTTTTCATCCTAAACAAAGCTATAAAAAATATCATTAAAATATTAATCAAACTTTTCAACGTTCTGCAGCGTTTTATTGAAAAACAAACAAAATGATTGCTGAACCTTAAAAAATTGACTAACCTGTGAACGATATGTGCTAAAGCATAGTCACAGCCATAACAGGTTGCTTAAGGCTAGGTATAAATTTTACAATTCTTTTAACGTATTTGTTGATCAAAATTTATTTCGAATGACTAAAAATACCCCCCAAAAGGTAAATGACCATCTTGCTAATGAACGAACTTTCCTTGCTTGGATCCGGACGAGCCTAGGGATTATGGGATTCGGTTTTGTAGTTGTTAAATTTTCATTATTTATTCGTCAGATTGAGCTCATTTTAAAAAAAGATGTAGTTGCAGGCTCACAGCATGAACATTCTGGCGCTGTTGGCGTTTCCATTGTAGTCATAGGTGCATTGACAGTTATTGTCGCTTTCTTTAAATATCGTAAAACGAACAAACAAATTGAAGCGGAAAACTTTACTCAAACTTCAAATAGCATCACGATTGTGGCTGTGTTAATTTTTGTCATAGGTATTATTCTGAGCTGGTATCTTATCGATGGTCTTTAAGGAGAAAGCGTTAGATCTAGTTCGCGCTGGAATGATTATTCACGCTAACTAGATCTAAATTGACCGTGCATTCGCTATTTACGATACGGGCAAAATATATTATTGCGATGTACACTGCGCGACCGTTATTTGCTTTATTGCGCTACGTTTTTCTAGAAACGGTCGTAGGGCGATCATCAAAAAAGCAAGAAAACCAAAGCCCATCGTAAGCCATGGCGAAAATTCTACACCTTTCGAAACGATAATCCAGCCACCTACGGTAGTTCCCAAGGTTACCCCAAGATTGCCAAATGAAGTCGCTAGACTATTGGCAAATTCTAGCGCCTCGGGTGCAGAGGAAATCATATAGGTAGATGCGTTTAAGAAGCTAGGAGAATAAAGAAATCCCCACAAGGCAATCGTACAGACCGTGGCGAATAGATTGCCATCGGAAAAATACAGTAGTAAGGGGATAATAAGTGTACCCGATAAGAAAAAGGCCGTGGTAAACGTAATATTTCGGTTGAGCATTTTCCCTGCAACCCAGTTAGCAATGACTCCGATAATACCAAATACAAATAACATATAACTAACCATGGTACTGTCCATATTCTTTGCTTTGTTTAAATACTCGGCTAAGTAACTATAGGTAGAAAACCAAGCTGATACCATAAAGAAATTCATGGCGGTGCTGACCAAAAAGATGGGCTTGGTTAATATTTTCATTTGACTTCCATAGGTTTTTTTTTCTTTCACGGGCAACGGAGGAATGGTAAGATAGATCGCTAATAGCGCGATTATACTGACAACTGCCTGTATTGTGAAAGAATATGTCCAAGAAGAAAGACTGGCAATGTAGGTGGCGAAGGGGACGGTTGTTACCATGGCTATCGCAACACCACTGAAAACAATACTCATAAGTTCATTTTCATTTTGTTTCCCCCCTTTTAAAATGGCGACAGACAATGCTGTTGCAATATAGACAGGTTGGAGAAAGGCCGGAAGAATTCTTACAATAAGCAGTAACCAAAAAGGAGGGGATAATGAAGAGACAATCGCTGTGACTAAGAAAATAGCGATGGCAGTTAACATGACTTTCTTGCGGTCGAATCCCGAAGCCAGTAATGTCATAAATGGCCCAGTTATCGCAATGATCAAAGCAAAAGCACTCAATAAATAACCTGCTTTATCGATACTGATATGATAATGATCGGCTAGTTGCGGTAAGATGCCAATAATGCCAAACTCTGTTGTGATTACTGCGAGAAAACCCAAAGCGCCTATATATGCGTATTTTTTCATAAATAAAAACTGTTGTGTATGATTAATTATACGAGCAAATGTAAAGGCAAATACTTGCTTCTGGGTGTCAAGCAGCTATTTGTGTGTTACTAACAAATTTGTAAGTAATGGAAAAAGAAATTGTTATATTGGTCGGATTGTGGCGAACCCAAGGAAGGAAGAGAATGTTGTTTGATGTATAGCGCTTAACGTCTGACTAATTGCTTCCATGATGGATTTTATACCTTTTTTCCTGTAAGGCTACTAAACTTATTGCCAAGTTTGTCCTTATAAAAATCGCCTTCCTTCTTAAAGCTTCTTGCATCTACTTCTTCAAGCAACTGGTTTTTATAAAACACATTTTTTGTGTCTTTTCCAAAATCATTGCCCAAGGGTATAAATGTTTTTACATCGGCACCTGGGATTATTTCCTGATTATAGAACACGTGACTTTTGTCTTTTGAATAGGAGTTGCTTCCGTAAGAGTCAATTTCTTCATCAATAGGATATAATTTAAAAGAGGGGGCATCAACATGCGCATATTTAAAATCTTTTCCTCTGAATAGGATAGTTTTATTGTCGATATTGATATGGTCCTGATCAAGCACACGAATTTTGTGAATGGTGTTAAATGGCCTCTTTACAACAGCTAACCCCTGTTGAAATGGCGGATAATAAATCGTGTCATAAATTTTTATGTAATATTTGTTAATCGCTTCAACGTTTCCAGTATTGGCTAAAATTGCCTTAAAAGTACCGATATTAGGTGAAATATATACGGAGTCTTTATCCTTTAGAAAGTAATCGTTGATGAACGAAAAGGTGTTCCTGTCGACTTTTATGGGATCATTCGAATAGAAGTAATGATCCTTGTCGCGTGCCCAGTTTATATGACCCGCAACCGGCTCATATGTCTTCGGATCTGCGCCTTCGATAATATGGAAGCCCAGGACCTGATCGATATAATAAACGTGAAAACGATCTTTTGGAATCTGCTGGTCAACATAAAAGGAACTTTTGTCTACAAGTTTTTGGGGCATCCCACGAAAATAGACCGCATTTTTATCTTTGGCGATATCTTCTGACAGGACTTCAAACGATTTGGCGTCAGCCTGCATTTGTGAAATACCCAAGCTAAACCAATTTCCATTCTGACAATAAGCGATCTGCCCTTTCGAATCAATAAAATAGGAACCCGATTTTTGTTTATTGACGGGTTGGCCAATATTTCGACAAGAGATAAGAAAACAAGAAAAAATACAAGCTACAAAAAAAGCACGTTTTTTAATTTTTGTAATGCAGACAAGTGCTAACATATTCTTTTTTTAATTAGTTATTACCAATTATTTATGAGGGTAATTGCATAAAACTTGCCCCAATAACCTTTAATGAGTTGTCAATGCGTTTCCAGGTTCTAAAATACCGGAATTTTCCTTCGAGTGATGCCCCCATAACCTGACCTTTGGCCGTCATCGTAACGACTGAAAGTGCGGTATCTCCCACGAGCTTGATCGCATTGATTTCTGTTGCGGCTTGTTCAATAACCATTGCCTTTGACCTATGCGCATTTAGATCCATTTCTTTTGTTAGCATTTGGCCGTCTGGCGCAATTGCTACCAGACTATCGTACAGAAGGAGGTCAAGAGCATCTACATCACTTGCTAGCTGAGCCGCAAAAAGCTGGTTCTCAGCTTCGATAATATCTTCTTTTGTTATTTTGTCCATAGTTAAATCTGATGTTACCATCTTTGTTTTAAGTGTTTATTATTTTAAAAATACTAAATCATTGTTGAGCTTTCGCCATTAGACAATTTCTTTTTTGCGCGCTATGCACCACGAGAACAGTAACTGTTTAAGTTCCTTATGACAATTTGAGATTATTAATTACACCTTCTTTTAGCTCCTTATTTATTTGGTGTAGGCAGCTCCTTAATCCATATATTCTTAAAATCTACGGGTTGACCTTCACTCTGTAAAGCGATAAATCCACTGCTGAGCAACTTACCATCGATCTTCATTTTGGGGTCATACCCATTGGCCGTTCCACCTCCAATCTGAGGTTTTGAATATTCTAGTACGGTATCTCCGTTAATGATGTGTTTGATTAACGAATCTCCCAATACAATCAATTCCCCTTTAACCCATTGATCACCATCATAGGTCTTCGAAGTAGAATTTAAACAATGTGAGGAAGCTATTTTGCCCTGATAGACCACATTGGTTCCAGGGGAACACATATTTCCTGTAGGACGGGGTTGACCATCGCTCAATCCTCCTAAAAGTTGCATTTCGACAGAAATAGGCCAGTCCTGTTCTTTCAACATTGTTCTGGGGTCCTGCGAATGAAACATCACGCCGCTGTTACGAAGCGTATAGGAGGGGGCACCTTTATGGAGCGCGCCTACAAATCGATATTCAAACTTTAAATGATAATAAGAAAAGGGTGTTTTATAATATAAATGGCCAAATTGATCATTAAAATCATCATACTGATCATATCTGACCTTAATTATTCCATCTTCGACTCTAAACGTATTTCCGTAGTTCACACCGACATCATGATGATGAATTTTAACAAACCAATCATTGATGTCTTTTCCGTCAAATAATGATTTCCAGCCAGTATTATCTCCCTGGCTTTTCATTCCTGCGCATCCTGCAAAAATAAGGCCGGTAGCTAATATGGAGTAAAGGATTCTTCGCATAACATTGATGTTTGGTTTAAAATTGGATAGCAAGATACGATATATTACACTAAACTATACATTGCTTCAGCGGGTACCTCCGAACTTTACACTTTATTTGATTTGGAATAATCTGTTATTCCAAGTTTGTTTCCGGATGGATCGTTAAATTCAACTGCTAAACCTGTCATGATCTCAAATGGCTCGCTTAAAAATACGATCCCTTTTTCCTTAAGCCGTTCATATGTTGTCCTGACATCGGCAACGGTAAACCAAATCGTCGGTTTGGTATGTTGTAATGTACTAAGAATGATTGCAGGTTCATTGTCACCTATCTTGAAAGCCGTCATTCCCTTATCCGAAAAATCGAATTTAGTTTCTAGGCCAAGTAGATTTCCATAAAATTCCTTTGCCTTCTCGAGATTTTCTACGGGTAGAAAGAAATTGTCGTAATCCAATATTAAACTCATTTTGTTCAGGATTTAATTTGCGATAGGTCAATACCAAATGCCGTCAATTGAGATGCTCCAAATTCAGTAATATAGAAATTTTTATCACTAGGATCTACTTTTGCTAACCAGCCTTTTATAATCAGAGCCTCTAGTAAAAGTTGGCCGAGTTTTCCGCCGATATGTTCGTAACATAATTTTGCAGGCTTCATTTTATTGTTATTTTTCATTTTCGTCTCTTATATCAAGTTAATCGTTGATTTATAATTTCTTACCTGTAAAAGTATAAAACTTCAAGTGGAAGCTAAATGACCAAAATCATTGATTCAAGTGGCTATTTGACACAATTCAGCGAGCCAATCTTTGTGAGTAGGAAAACAAAATGTATGCAAATTTGGTATCTAGAGTAGGGATTTTATAATTTATGAGAAAAGAACAGGATAAAGAGCAGCAGGTAAAAAGTTTGTTTGGACGATTTAAAGGTGAATTAAGGGATCCTGCTTATGTAAACGTTGATTTTTTGGTTTTACTCGTGGACATCATCCGGCCAAAGCATGTTCATGTACTTTATCAGGTTGATATTCAATTTTTATTGGGCTTTCTTACAGCAGCACCCGAAGAACTCCAATGTTTTCAACTTTATCTCAAAAGAGTCTTGGCTGAAAAAGATTTTGATCAATTGATTTCTGATACCGGTATAATTAGTTACGCAGATTTTTTTTATGAACTAAAAAAAAGAATCACCGAGCGGTATTTGCCTTTTCAACCACCTAAGTCTACTTTACAATATCTGTTAAATCAGGTTTTTTACAAACCTGGGGATGCGGACTGGGTTGCCGCGATTCCGCAACATCAGTTCGATGAGCTGTTTCGTGTATGTCAATTTGAAACGATTTACGATGACAAAACGGGTTTTGGAATGACCGAAATATTGTATGGGTTGGAACTGTTGGTTCAACGTATTACCGGGCGTGCAATGGAAACAGACGTAAACAAGATGGTACCCGAGTTTCAAAATTTTGATAGCCCATTTATTGCTATTATGCGGGAGTTTACCGAATTGAATGATCGTATTTTACAATCAGAATATAAGTTTATTTCCTCGGATGATCTTTCTTATAAACAAATCTTGGTACTTCATAAGCAATGCGAATCGTATATTGAAACGGCTTTCGATAATTCACATCGTTTTGGAATTTCCATCAAAGTGAATCAATCGCTCTTACGTATGCGGCAACAACTGGAAAGGATCCGAGAAATCTTGTCGTTTTTAGTCATCGATCATGCAGATGAAAAGAGGCAAAAGACGATTGCGCTGGGCACTACACTTATTGGTTATAATTCCCGGAAAAGCAATATTCGCAAATTGGTTGGACAGAGTACACAGCTCTTGGCCTACGAAATTACGCATCATACTGCGCAGACCGGTGAGCATTATATTACCTCAAGTAAACAGGAATATTGGAAAATGTTCCGTTCAGCCTGTGGAGGAGGCCTCATTGTCGGCGTTATGTGCATCGTTAAATTATTGTTAGGTAAGATACACAGCAGTGAATTTGGTCATGCATTTCTTTACAGCATGAATTATGCGATTGGCTTTACGTTTATTTATCTTCTTGGTGCAACTTTGGCAACCAAACAGCCTGCGATGACAGCTTCTGCATTGGTGAACGCTATTGAGCAAGGGATTTCCGAACAGGGGGACAGCAAACATCGTTATTGGAAATTTGCTGAATTGTTTGCCCGATTATTTCGGTCTCAGTTTATTGCCTTTATTGGTAATGTTGTGATGGCTTTTCCGATGAGCCTTTTTCTTGTCTGGGTAATTCAACAATTGTTTCAGGTCAATATTGCGAGCGCCAAGTGGTTACATCTGGTCAATGATCTTAATCCAATAAAAACACCGCTGATCTTGCATGCGTCTATCGCCGGTATTTTTCTATTTCTTTCCGGGATTATTGCCGGCAGTATTTCAAACCGAGACAAACACAACTCTGTGTACTACCGCATTCAAGAACATCCCCTATTGAAAAAAATATTCGGCCAGGCAAAAACAAACAAACTAGCTTCGTTTTATGAAAAAAAATGGGCTGGTATCGTATCCAATATTTGGTTTGGGATCTTTATGGGAACGACAGCTTCCGTTGGACTTTTTTTAGGTTTAAATCTAGATATAAGGCACATTACATTCGCCAGTGGGAATCTGGCATTGGGACTATTTGGTCATGGGATGGAGCTATCTACTGATATATGGATTTGGGGCATTTTAGGGATTGGTATCATAGGATTCTTTAATTTTATGGTCAGCTTTTCCCTTTCCTTACTGTTAGCGTTTCGCTCGAGGAACCTTCCATCAAAAGAATTGATTAAAATGGGAAAGGCGGTTTGGATCTATTTCAAAATAAATCCAAAACTATTTTTCTTTCCACCACAAAAAAATTAAAAATGGGAAGCTTCTTCCAGTGTTAGCTGAGCAATCTTGCTATTTTAAGGTCGGCGCAACACCTATACAGCTAGCAGAAGATGTGGCCCTATCTAGACATTGATATCACCCGAAAGATCAGGTTTATCTTCATCATCTTTTTCTTTCTGCTCGGCTTGCGCTTCCTCCCTGTCATGGGTACGATCATCTTTAATACCCGATTGATTGGTATTGGGATCTCTATCTTCTTTGGAAGTGCCCTCTTGTTGAGCTTCGGATAAGTCTGGGCTTGGCTCCCGTGGATCTGGGTTTGGAATGGCTGCGATGATAAGAACAAGCATGCCAACATGCGTTTCTTTGGTGTTTTTAGATCTGTTCATTTTAACGAGTTTTTTAAAAAAGAACATTTTTTGATCCATTATCGTTGGTTCAAATCATATTTTATTTATTGCCAGTGACAATTTCAACTATACCTTCGAGCGAGGTAAGCTTCAATTGTTGGCCGAAGTAACTCTTGTGCTCATCATCGATGTGTATTTCGTTGCCTTCCCATTCCATCGCCAATCGACTAGCCCGGATAGGTTTTATTTTAAATTCGACGTTGGTTCCATTCAATAGTCCATCGATATAGCTAATAAGTTCCTGGCGTTGATCGACAGTGACAATGATGATATCAAATTGTCCATCTCCAGGGTCAGCGTCAGCAGCAAGAACTAGCCGCGGTCCCATACTTGATATATTCATGATCTCAACAAGTATGCAATCTTTTTCATAATTATTTCCAGCCACTGTGAGTCTTAGTGTGGTAGCTCGGAATGTTTCTACCAGTTTGCGAAGCTGCCTTAGTGCGGTTTTGATTTCATCTTCTGCGCTCAGCTCTTCTGTATTTTTTTTATCCATTTTCTTCATCAGTAAAGGAAATACACCAAAGCCAATGGATTCAATAAAATACAACGGCTTTCTTTCTAGCCCCATAACCATTCCTACATCGAATTTTTTAAGTTGGCAATTTTTCCAGAGATCGATAGCTTTTTCAATGTTCAAAGGAATACCAAGAGAAATAGCAATATTGTTTGCAGTGCCTTGTGGGAGTATGGCGATTGGCCTTTTAAATCGTAGTTTTTTTTCCAATAGCGCCATAATTACCATTCTTATAGTCCCATCACCGCCAGCAAGGGCAATGATGTCTGTCTGCGGGTCGATTTTTTTGACAGCATCTTTTTTGGTTACTACAATGCAATTGTGGCCAAGATCTTCAATCAATTGGCATAGTTCATCTTTGTCTCCGTTTGAGTCATCCCCAGCAGCAGGATTATGTACTAACCTTATGTTTTTGCCATGTTCTTTCATAAAAGCTGAACAAAGCCTGCTTGAGATTGGTTTTCATAGAAAAGGACAGTTATGAATATACTTATTACCAATGATGATGGCATTTATTCACCGGGGATTGCGGCACTGGCAAATGCAGCAAAGGAGTTTGGGACGGTAAAGATTGTTGCGCCCGATGTGGAGCAATCTTCTATGGGACATGCTATTACGCATTCCCGGCCCTTAAGCTACCGACGTGCACCGATAACTTTTGAGGATATTGAAGCGTTTAGGGTAAATGGCACTCCAGCAGACTGTGTGGCGTTGGGTCTACATATGTTTCCCGATACGCAGGTTGTACTTTCGGGTATTAACATGGGACCAAATTTAGGCAATTCCATGTGGCATTCCGGAACTTTGGCTGCGGCAAAGCAGGCGACACTGCTCGGTATTACCGGTATAGCATTGAGCACACCCGTAGGAAAGACCGAGCCGGATTTTGAAGGATTGTATCCGTGGACAACCGATGTGCTGAAGATTTTACTGAAAAATAAAGGCCCTGCTCTCTATAATGTGAATTTTCCAGCCAACCCGGAGGGGCTTTCCTGGACAAGACAATCAGTACGTTTATATGATGGCCGTGTGGTGCCCGGAGAGGATCCTATGGGAAGGAAAAACTATTGGATCACAGTGGTGCCATTAGAACCTGCTGAAAAAGGTACTGATCGCTGGGCAGTAGAACACAATTTGGTTTCTATTACGCCTTTACGTCTTGATCTTACTGCACATGATGAACTTGCAGCAAGGGAGACAGGCGAACATAAATAATAGGTAGTAATAAAAGAAAATACGATGGTAACAGCCGAAAATTTAATACGAAATCTTGGTTTATACTTTACTATTGAACAACTGTAGTTGAATCTATTGGGATCATCAGGTTAAAAGTTATTTTATTGTCCTTTAAATTTACGGCTATTTTTCCCTTATGAATTTTTACTATTTCACTCACAATAAACAATCCTAATCCGAGCCCATTACTATTGACTCCTTTTACAAAAGGTTTAAATAGATCTTTAAGATCCGAATATTGAGGATAGGAGACCTCATTTGTAACACTAAAAATGAAATTTTCTTTTTGAATGAATGCATTTATTTCGATATTTTGAAAAGGATTACCATGTTTTATCGCATTTCCAATTAAATTAGTGAATGCACGCCCCATTTTCTGATGATCACAAGGTACATCAACTGGAAGGTTGATGTTGGCAATTAGTGCTCTGTTATGTAATACTTCAAATTCAGATAAAATTTGCTTGATCAATGCATCCATGCGATAATGATCATTAATTCTAATTAGCTTGTCTTGAAGACGGATACTACTGAAATCTAAAATATCATCTATCACTCCTTTGACGCGTGATGAAGCCTCTTGTATTTTCTTTATTAAGTTTTTTTGGCTTTCATCTTTAATGTTTTCGCCAAGATATTGTGATATCACTTTTACGATGCTGACGGGATTATTTAAGTCGTGAGCCAAGGACGATAAAACAAGTTCTCTGTTTTTGGAATAATTAAGTTCCTGCTCCAATTTTTTCCTCGTATTTCTACGTTCAATAATGGTTTTGAAATCTATTGCAATCAAATCACTGCAAACAGGTAGCAGCGTCTCTAATTTAATTGGGTCGAAGTGTACTGGTTCAGCGTTCATGAAACTCAAGTGCCCAACAATAGAATTATTTTTGTTAATAATTGGGTAAGAGATATAGCTTTTTAAACCGAATTCGTGAAGAACTTGTGTCCATTCGTCGACAGAACACTGCTCGGTATCATCAATGTAAATAGGGGAGAAACCTTTCCTTATTTCCTGATATATTTTAACGTAGTGTTCACTATTTTTATTGACGATCTTCTGAGAATGATAATCGTAAACACACCAATTTCCCCATTTCCGGCCATCTTTCTTGCGTATCATGCCATATCTCATTTTCGTGTGGCCACATAAAGCCTCCAAAATTCTTTGACAGGAGTCGAAGTCGCTCTTCTGTTTATGCATATCGTACCATTGATTTTGATTTAATTGGCTTGGGATCGTCATCTTTATTGCCGGTCGATTGGTTTATTAATAGCTTTGATTTACTGTTGAGGTTGATGCACCTTAGAGTTGTTAAAACCCTTAATTGCACGAAATATAAACACTATCATCGCAAAAAATAAAAGTATATGAATAAAATCTTCAGTTATGAATCCGCCTAAAAAAGTGACCGCCCACATGATCACCATACCGATACCTGCCAAATATAATAGATCTTCCATATTAAATACGATTGTTTATTGAAGAACAATATTATCAGCGAATCGTTTCGTAATTTTATAACGCGATAGGAAAAACTACTAAAAAGAAGCTGTGTTAAGTGAACTCAAACGCTTTAAGAAGAATCATCAGGTTTGAAGATATTGAATATTGTTGTTATAAGCAATACTGATGCGCGTAAAATAGGTATAGTAAAGAATATATATAATGGTTATATTAGTTATTATTAAAATTTCTTTTATGAAACGTATAAACCAATTACTCAAGGGGCTTCTTGCCGTCTTCATTTTATTCTTTTTTATCCAGTGTAGCAAAAATTCTGCTGAAAGCAATGAGAAAATAATGATTGTGGGACCGCAGTTGGTTGATTGCGAAGGTGTAAGCCCAATGAAGTGCATGCAGGTTAAGGCGAAAGAATCAGATAACTGGGAATATTTTTATGGAAATATCCAGGGATTTAACTACGAATCAGGATATGAATATGTGATCAAAGTAAAGGTCGAAGAGGTCAGAAATCCTCCTGCTGATGGTTCATCTCAGCAATATACACTGATAACTCAAGTGTCAAAAACAAAAAAGTAATTTGATTATATACTAAGAAAGTCCCTTTTTGAGAGATTGGGACTTTTTTATTTTCTTATCCAGACTGCCAAACGGAAAAGACCTTTATTCCTTTAGGAAAAGGGTAAAAGTGATGAAAACGGATGATACGCTTTTTTTAAACGGAAGGTAATCTACGGAATAAGCTTATGTAAAAGCGATCCCGCAGATGGTTAAACAAAATAAAAATACTTATTTGCTTTCTAGTGCGACTTCCTGTGCTTTATAATAGCTTTCTATTAAAGCTTGATAATTAGGCATCACCAAGGAAAGTGCATGTGCATATTTCGCAGCGTCCGTATGTTTCCAACTTTTTAATATTTCACTAATTACAGCTGTGGTCGTAATGGGAATAACGCCTGCCAACTGTAATCGAGAAATTGTTACTTGTGTTGATAATGGACTCATATCGCCTGAAGCATCAATGACCGCAAAAACTTCATAACCTTCCGAAATTGCTGAAATGGCAGGAAACGCCACACAAACACTTGTTAATACACCTGCAATAACCAATTTTTTCTTACCAGTAGCTTTAACAGCTTCAACAAATGCAGGAGTGTCCCATGCATTTACTTCACCAGTACGTCCGACATATTGTGCATGTGGGGCATTTTCGTGGATTTCTGGCATCAATGGACCATTCGGACCCTTTGGTTCTGAAGCAGTTGTAATAACAGGAATGTTTTCAATAGTGGCGACCTGTGAAAGAGCGACTACATTACTTCTCAATGTAGGTACTTCAATATCTTTTACTGTCTGGAATAGACCACTTTGGTGATCGATCAATAAAAACGCTACATCGTCCGCGTTGATTCTTGTTGTAAGTGCCATGACTTTAAGATTTAAAATGTTAATACTAATTTTTTATAATGTCAATGGTTCCGGTATTCATGAAATCTGACCTAGAGGAACCTGTTTTCTTTTGTTTGATAAAGTTAGGGACTGTTGAAGCAGCAAAAAATGGAGTACAACAAGCATAAAACATAATGTACATTAAGATTTATTGCTGCTATTATCATTCTGCATCCTAATGGAATAATCGATGTAGTTATTCGATCGCTTATTATTCTAAATTTTTAGCTTTAAGTATTTCCCAACTTTACTATATTTGCCGCTAATAATAATTAGTCTAAATAGTAATTATGTCTTTTTGCAAAGCAGTATTTTCAGGATAGCAAGGTTTGGAAATAGAAGGACATCAATATGCAGACAGGGCAAATGATTTTTTAAACACCTTAAATACGTGAAAAAAACAACAAGATCTTGGTTTATTACCCAGAAGACAATATTGGCTAGTAGTCTATTGGTTTTAAGTTTTTCTATAATTCCAGCAATAAGTTTTTCCATGGAAAAACCGATGACTGTTAAGAAAAATGGTCATGGTCAAGAACCAGGGATAATTAAGGGCAAAGTGAAAAATTCCGTGGGGAAAGGTTTGTCCAATGTGTATATCAATATTGACGGGATAAATAGTACCAAGACTGATAATGAGGGGAATTTTATTTTTTCAAAGATTCCTAAAGGAATTCACTCCATGACCGTAAAGCATATTGGTTTTCAAGAAATCAGATCGCAGATCGCACTGGAAGGGGAAATTCTGGAGCTTCCGGACTTTGTCATGGAACAAACAAGTAATCATTTGAATGAAGTTGTCGTGACGGCGAGCAGATTGGCTGAAAGCATCGACGAAGTACCATCGTCAATTACCTATATCGGAGGTAAGACCTTAGAAGATCAGCGTCTGATAAATGACAACTTACCCAATATCCTAATGCAGAAAGTGCCAAGTATCTCTCCAAGTGAGGAAAGCCAAAACAACTTCATCGCTAAAATACGTGGTCGGAATTTTTTGGTACTTATCGATGGGATTCCTCAATCTACTCCTTTAAGAAATGGCGGAAGAGATATGAAGACGATTGATGCTAGCGCAATTGACCATATCGAAGTCATCAACGGTGCCTCTGCAATGTATGGAAATGGTGCCGCCGGTGGTATAATTAATTACATTACAAAGAAGCCAAAGATAGACAAGAGTTTTCATTCGTCAACCTCTTTAAATAATTCCCTAAGCTTGGTCAAACCAAGTGAAACATATGGGTATAATTTGGCACAAGTATTTTCGGGATCGCAAAACAAGTTTGATTATGTCGTGCAAGGAAAGATTGCGCGAACCGGCGTGGTCCGCAGCTCTGATGGCACCATTGTAAGTCCATTTTATGGTCTGGGCGAGACAAAAAGTTATAATACCTTGGCGAAGATCGGTTATCAGATTAACGATAATCATCGCATTGAATTGATGGGTGACTATTATAGAAGTGTTCAGGATAGTAAATACGTCGGCACTAAGGGGGAGTTTGGAAGTAAACCCGCTATTGGGATCCCTTCAGATACAGTGATTAATGGCGGAACACCTTACAATAAAGCTTTTCATGTAAAGTATGATGGCAACTTTGGTCGGACTTCAGCAAATATGAGTCTGTATTATGAAGATATGAACACGGTATTTGAAACCTACAACCAAACCTATTCAGATCATAAGGGAGCTAGACTAAATTTCAGTACGCCCTTTGATCTATCCAACAACAATAAAGTAACCTTAATTTATGGAGTAGATCTTTTAAAAGATCACACGGTTCAAAAAACGTTGAGCGATGAATTAGTGACACCCGATATGAACATGAAAAGTGGGGCTTTATATCTTCAAAGTAAATTTAATCTCGCCGATTACTGGATAGTGAAAGGTGGTGTGCGGTACGAAAACTTGGATTTTAAGGTAGGGGATCTGACAAAAGCAGGGAAAGTCACTCCGGGAGACAAGAGCAATTCAAATGCATTTGTATTCAATTTGGCAGGAAGGTATAATAAATTGAAATACCTACAGCCCTTTGCTTCATTTTCGCAAGGATATTCTATCGGCGATGTGGGGCTTGTATTGCGAAATGGAGTACCTTTGAGTCAAATCGATCCGAAGCCAGTAGTTGTCAATAACGTTGAGTTGGGTCTAAACGGGACCTATTCTATGTTGAGCTACCAATTGACAGGGTATTATAGCTCCTCCAAAAAAGGCAGTACGTTCGCAGAAACGTCAACACCTGGTAATTATGAATTGATTCAAGTGCCGCAACGTATTTACGGTTTGGAGTTTGTTGTCGATATTACTCCTGTTGACTGGTTCAAGTTTGGTACTATACTCGGGTACATGGATGGTAGGCAAGATTTGAAAAATGAGGGAAAGTATAAGGATAAATTGGACAACTCCATTATTTCGCCTTTTAAAATAAATATTAATGCCGATTTCAAATTGACAGATCGGTGGAACGTCTATCTCCAATATTTACATTTGGGTAAACGCGATGTTTTTCAACCTTCTGAATATAATTATGGCAAATACCCGATTTCGGGCTATGGGCTGATGGATTTCCAAACGCGCTATAAATTAAAGAATCTAGCTTTCATTTTTTCAGTTAATAATATCCTAAATAATGATTACTTCCCGCTGCACGCGGAGGTGAGAGGAGCCACCAATGAAGGCCGTTATTATGTAAAAGGAAGCGGGACAATAGCAAATTTAGGTATTCAATTGGATCTGTAATTATTTATCGTAATTTCTATATTGCAACTGGAATAAAATTCATAAAATAGAATTGATTCGAAGGTATTATAAGCTGCTCCCATTAGACGTATAAGAGTTGGATTCATCTGTGCTAGCTGATATATATGAGTTTTCAGTCTGCACGATGATAGGTGGCCTTTGAGATAAGCTTGCGCTCGCTATGATTTGTATTCAACGTTTTCAAATGCTTAATATGTATCCGGAATGAAATTCGCTATTAGACCTATTCAACATTTTTTCAAAGTCCCGATGCTAGCAGATCGGTAGGCGTGTAACCAAAATGCTTTTTAAACGCATAGGAGAAATGTGAAAGATTTTCGAATCCTACCGCGTAACAAACTTCGATTGGTTTCATTCTTTTTTCAACAAATTGATAGTGTGCTAGCTCCAATCGTTTTTTTGTTAACCATCGCTGCGGTGTGAGGTTGAAAATCTTGCTAAAATCCCTTTTGAAGGTGGTTAAACTTCGTCCTGTCAGATAACCGAATTTTTCCAGCGATAAATTGAACATAAAGTTCTTTTCCATATAGCCTGCCAGGTCAATTTTGCCGGGTTCTTCAAAGTTAGCCAAAATAGGATCTATTTCTTTATCTATCGCCCGGAGGATACTGATTGCTTCCGTGATTTTCAGGGAGGCAATGTTCTCGGGCAGTTTCTGTAGTTCAAAATCAGGAATCAATGAGGAAAGACAGCTTTCCAGTAAAGGATGATTGTTAAAGCTGTATATCTTTTCCGATTTTCGAGCAGAAGGCTCTATGGTCAGATTTGCATAGAAATTTTTTAGCTTCTCACTCGTTAAGTGCATCACGACCGTTTTGTGAGGCTGTCCATCTTTTGGGTAGTTGATAATTGTTGCTAACTGATTTCTTGGAATTAGAAAAATATCACCTTTTTTAAACACGTAAGTAGCATCGGCTTGTACAATTTTTGTTTCGCCGGAAATAAACCAGATTAACATATGGCACTCGAAACTGATATCCGATTTGAAAAACTTATCCTCATAACAGGATAGCTTAATATCATCTGTTATATATTTTGCTTTATACTCCATGATTCGAATTTTCTGTTCGGCTTTAAAGGCATTGTGATGACATAAATATAAAAAATTAATAGCTAAATCTTTTATCGTAAGCCGTTTGGATATTAGTCTATATTGAACTTTACTCCGATCATTTCTTCACTAAGGTGCCAAAGGCGTTTTGCTGAATCTTTATCCAATGAATATTGTTGGACACCGTTCTGATGCAGTTTTGTATGGGTTGGGATTAAAGGATCTGTTGGTAGCAACTCTGCGATATCGTTATCTTCCAGATATACACCGCCTATTTCATCTAATAACGGACTGGTCGCTGCAAAAACCGTAGTCGCAGCACCTTGTGGAATGGTCTTCAATGCAGCCATCATCGCTGGGTGTATATTTCCATTTTCATCTAAAAATCCTAACTTCCTCCATTGTTCCGGGTCTGCATCCCGCCCCAATTCTGTACCTCCGATCGAGCCGGGATGTAAAGAATACGCCCTTATATTAAAATCTTTGGCTCGGTTATCTAGCTCTAAAGTGAAAAGATTGCTTGCCGTTTTTGATTGACCATAAGCCTGAAGAGTTTCATATTCGCGATTTTCAAAATTTGGATCTTCAAAATTGAAGGAAGAATTATGGTGTCCAAGAGAAGATACATTGACAACTCGTGCAGCACCCGCCTGTTTTAATGCGGGCCACAGTCTAGCTGTAAGATGAAATTGCCCTAAATAATTTGTCGCTAGTTGCGATTCAATTCCACGTTGGTCACGCTGCAAAGGGACCCACATAATACCGGCATTGTTGATTAGTAAATGAAGTGGTCTGCCTGATAAAATGAATTTTCTAGCAAATCTGTCAATAGAAGATGGTTCAATCATATCCACTTCTTCGATTTCGATATTTACTATACCTGCTAAATTTACTTTTGCTTTTTCAACGTTTCTTGCAAGAACGATAACAGTTGCACCGGCAGAAGCGAGCGTTTTGGTAGTTTCAAGTCCGATTCCCGTATTACCTCCCGTTACAATTGCGATTTTATTGCTTAGATCAATTCCTTTAATGACGTCCTCGGAAGTAGATTTTGCTGTGAAGCCAGAACCGATTGGTTTCTGTAATGCCCCTTGATAATTGTTTGCTTTCATTTTTAAAAATTTGATTTTGTTAAGACAAAGGTAGGAGGGATTTTGACGCAGGGTTTTGTTTAGACGTCCTAACTTACTTTGTTTAAAAGATCAATGAAAAATATTAGGCGAACAACTCATTCAATTGATTTGTACAGGTTTTGAACGATTTTGGGGGATCTAATCTTTTTCTTTTTACTATTGCTGATACCGCTGATAATATGATTCAATGAGGTTTTTGAGCTCATTGAAGTCAAGCGACAACTGATCGGATGAAATGGCTATTCCATTTTCGAGCAGATGTTGTTGTACTTGTGGAGCGAACTGCTGTATATAATTTTCGGGATTGTGTAGCTTCAAAAAAACAAAATGGACACCATGGGCCATCCCTGTTGAGACGGATTGAATCGCAGTCCATTTTACTGTCCCAACCTTTATTCCTACTGGTGTACCGTTATATCGAATACCATCTGCGTTTAATAGGAGGCCGGTTCGATTTTTATTAAATAGGGCCTTTATACCACCAATCAGACAATAACACCCTAAGCCTCCTAAGGTCAACATCAGTGACCCAGGGAAAATTCTTATTTTTTCGGCGACAAAGAAGATATAGTAGGCAAATGCCAAAGCCGCTATCGTCATCAGCAAACCAAACAGCGCTAATTTCAGGCGCTTTTTATTATCAAATTCTATGATAGTCTCATTCATAATTCACTTTTTCTTCTATGTATTTATAGGACTAAATTAGAATAACTTTCCTCAAATTTTCAAGGGAATTCCAATTCGTGGTGAATCGTTTTAAATTCGCGGTATTTTAATGTCTATCTGTATTTAAACTATTTTCTAAACTCAATTATATCCAGCGCTATGCCTCCACGAATCATCTGTGATGATCAAAGTATTGATGGGTTAATCTATCCTCGAATCCTTTTCGAGCTTTTTGGTCTGTTTTGCTGAAAAGGTTTTTCCAAAATTGTAGCTGAAACTCAATTTTGCATAGCGTGACTTCAATTTATTCACTGTTTCAATGCTAATCACATTGCCTAAACTGGAAATAGGTCCTTTTTGTAAGTTGAAAATATCCTCAATCGTGAGGGATATATTTAACTTGTCCTGAAGCACTTTTTGCTGTAAACCCGTCGTGATATATCCCGTTGCGCCATATTGCATTTGAAAACTATTTCTTTTCGATGCATAAAAGCCGAGTATTTGAACAGTAGTCTTTGGCAGAATATAGATGAAAGTATTGATCGACCCACTAAAGTTGACAATCCCAGGTAACAAAATATCTTCTGTATTGTTCGATCTGAAAGTTGGGCGTTGTGCTGATAAATATGTACTGACATTCACGCTGCTTCCAAACTTGTTTTGCGACATGACATAACCTCCAATTTGATTTAGATTGTAATCATTATAATAGTTAAACTCTGGACTCCCAACTTCCTCATTATATCTGGAGATATATGTAAACATATTCTTCGAGGAGTTTCCATATAAAGAAAATATCAGTGAATGGTTGCTATTCCACTTATGTGAATATTGCAGATCTAGCCTATTCGCAAAATATGGCTTCAAATGCGTGTTACCATTGGTGAAATAGATAGGATTATTGTTCACCGCAAAAGGATTGAGCATACTATACCCGGGACGTTCGATTCTTCTGTTCCCTGATAAAGCAATGCTGTTTTTAAGGTCTTCGAAATCATAACGTATATTAAAGTTCGGAAATAAATTAAGATAGTTGTTTTTAATTTGTTCGTCAGTTGAAACGGCTCGTAATTTATAGTCGAATGATTCTAATCGCAAGCCTAAATCGAAGGAGAAGTGTTTCAATTTACCATTCAGAGAAGAATAGGCTGCAAGTATATTTTCGTTATATTAAACCTTATTTTCATTATTTAATTCTCCTGCATCGATAATTCCATCTGTGGCTAGATTCTTAAAGAAGCTTTCTGTATTTGCACGGGCATATTTTGCACCGAATTTTAGATCAATACCCTTTCCAATGTTTGTTTTGTAATCTGTATTGAATGTCCAGATTTCATATGGTCTGGAAGTAATAAAATTTCTGCTATCATTTTCTGAGGAATTTATTTCCGTGTTAGAAAAATCATATGCCTTTCTCCAGAATGAAGTGTTATTCTCATTCGAGTATTTCGCGTAATTCATACCGATCGAAAGCTTGCTTTTCGTTTTAAAATCTTTATCATAAATGAAGTCGGCGATATGAAAATTATTGTCCAAAAACATGAAGTCCTGCTGTTTAAGCTGCCTTTGAAATTGATCTTCCCGATTATAGATCGTAGCGTCTCTTTCATTAGGAAATTTGCCATAAAAGCTGGCGTACCAATAATTAAAAGAGAGTGTGCTCGTCGAATCAATATTATAAAGTGTATTGGTTTTCATGGAATGTGTTCTTTGGGATCTTTGGCTGGCCTGTTCTTGTCTATAGAGATAACTAGAATCGGGTAAGTAATAGTTTTTTATTAGATCGTTTCGTTTATGTAGGGTTTTCACTATATGAAAAATTATAGCCCACTGAAATTTCAAACTTACTTTTTTTAAGATTTAAATTGAGCGATTGGTCCGTCCCCCAAAGGGTGGAAACACTTGTAATTGCCGACCCAAAGAAGCCCAAATTGGAATTTTTCTTAAGTCTGATATCGAGCACACCTCCATCTCCGGCGGAATCATATGCCGCACCCGGACTTGTAAGCACGTTAACGGACGAGACCTCATTGCTCGGTAGAGATTTCAGGTAGTTAAATAAATCTTGACCACCCAAATTGACTTTCCGACCATTGATCAATACAGTAGCTCCTTTTCCAAGCAATTGTAATTTGCCTTCCATTTCATCAACTGTTAATCCCGGAACCTGCTTGAGCAGTTCTGCTATATTTGTACTATTGCCTAGTATATTGTTTTCCGCATTAAATCTATACCCACCGGTAATAAGTTCTAGGGGAGGTTTTCTGGAAGAAACTGCAACCTCCTCAAGCTTATTGTCAATCTTATGAAGCTTTATAGTACCCATATCTATATTGCTCCCGTTGGGTATTACAATTCTTTTTATCTGAAACTGAAAGCCCATATGATTGATTTTTAGGTAAAATGAACGCTGACTATGGGTCAATTGGAAGTCCCCACTTTCATTTGTCACCACTGTTCTGACAGGATTGCTGCCACTTTGATGATCCAGTAAGGATATGGAAACTAAATGAACAGGTTCGTTAGTAATAGAATCAACTACTTTTCCCGTAACAGTAAAGGTTGAATCGATGAATGAAATGATCGTCGTGTTAGACGAAGCATGAGATATAGCGAAAAACAACAGGTATGGGAGAACTAGGGCAATTTTTTTTAACTCTTTCATGTATTTAAGGTTCTTGTGCAAAGCTTGATGACAATTGTTTGCAGTTAGTGACTATAGGTTAGTCGAGCTCACGGAAAAAATGTTGCACGTGTAATAATAAAAACGAACATAACTTTAGAACCTTGGTCTTGTTATAGTTAAAGCAAGTCTCTATCCTCGATGGGTTACAGTTTGCCACTATTAAGGCTATGATGTTGGTTTATTTTTATTCTAAAAAATATTATTTTTAAAATAATTAAAACAAATATGGTATATTTATGTTCTAAATAAAGTGTATGAAATATCAGCTTTTAAAAGAAATCATTGGATTAGTTGAAGAGTTTGAACAGGAAAACGTAGACGGAATCTATAGCACTGACGCAAATGGATTTAAACGTTGGATAGTAACAAAGGCAACCGATGTTCTCGAAGAACCCAATTGGGACGGTAAGGAAAATGGGCGTAGTCCGGAAAGTGTCATCAGCACGTTAATAGTGCATATGAATAGGTTCGCAAAAAGTTATTCAAAGGCTGCTATTTGGGAATCTGATTTTTCCACACAAGAGGAGTTTATCTATCTTATTACACTACGGTCCTTTGGTGAGATGACAAAAATGGAATTGATCAGAAGGAATATTCATGAAAAACCAGCCGGCATGGCCATTATAAACCGTTTGATCAAACAAGGTTGGATACGTCAACACGATTCAAAACTGGACCGCCGCAGTAAGTTGCTGTACATCACGGAAAATGGCTTGTCGGCATTGGACCGGCAAATGGGAAAAATACGTCATGCGACGCAGATTGTTTCAGGCGATTTGACCTACCACGAAAAAATAACATTGATAAGTTTATTGGATAAACTGAGCAAATTTCATCAATTAATCTATGATAGAAATATTGCACCGGAAAAATTGCTGGAGCAAGTGAAGTTATAATCCACATCGGGATGCGATAGAAATGACAAAAATCAATAGGATGTGTACATTACTAGTTGCGGTGCCAATAAGTATTGGGAATTGCCCAAGTAGTTTAGCTAAAAAAACAAATGAAAAAGAAGGTAGCCGTTATTGGCGCAGGTTTTTCGGGTCTTTCAGCGGCAGCGTATCTTGCTAAAGCAGGGTACGATGTGCATGTTTTTGAGAAACATACGCAGCCCGGTGGAAGGGCGAGACAATTCAGTACGAAAGAAGGATTTAAATTTGATATGGGACCGAGCTGGTACTGGATGCCCGATATCATTGAGTCCTTTTTTTCGGATTTTGGATGCAGCACAGCTGATTTTTTTGAGCTTGTATCGCTCAATCCTCAATTTGAAATGATATTTGACTCCGGACAAGTTCGTGTTCCGGAATCCTATCAGCAATTAAAACTATTATTTGAACAGATCGAACCTGGGGCTGGTACGCAGTTAGATCGATTTATGGAAGCTGCAAAATTTAAGTATGAAGTGGGGATGCGGGATTTCGTCAATAAACCCTGTCACAATTGGGGAGAATTTCTCTCTCCAAAGATTGCACTTAGCGCTTTTAAGCTAGATTTGCTTTCCAATTTCCGATCCTATGTTGCCAAATATTTTAAGGACCAACGATTGCGGACATTAATGGAATTTCCGGTCATATTTCTGGGCGCCTCACCCAAGGATATTCCGGCATTATATAGCCTGATGAACTACGGCGGTTACGCACTTGGCACTCATTATCCGAAAGGAGGTTTTTTTCAATTAGTACTGGCGATGCAGCAAGTAGCGGAGAGGCAAGGTGTCACTTTTCATTTCGATCATAATGTTGATACATTAAAAATTGAAAAGAATAAGATCACTTCATTAGGTGTTAATGGCGTAGATTACGCATTTGATCTTGTGGTTGCATCCGCTGATTATCATCATATCGAAACACTACTTACCAAGGATTTGAGAAACTATGATGAAGATTATTGGAAGAGTAGGACCTTTGCCCCTTCGAGTTTGATATATTATCTGGGGATGAAATCGTCCATTCCAAATCTAACACACCATACACTGTTCTTTGAGCATCCGTTGGACGATCATATTGACTGTATATATGGTGAAAAAAAATGGCCCCAAAATCCACTGTTCTATGTATGTTGTCCATCCAAAACGGATCCTCATGTGGCTCCCCCAGGCAGTGAGAACCTCTTCTTGTTGATGCCGTTGGCGACAGCTATCTCAGACGATGATGAAACACGTGAAAAATACCTAATTAAGATGTTAGAGCGTTTGGAAAAGCATACTGGTACAAAAAACCTATACGAGCAGATTACATACAAGAGAAGTTACTGCGTAAGCGACTTTATCAGCGATTACAATGCTTACGCTGGAAATGCTTATGGGCTAGCAAATACATTAAAACAGACAGCGGTATGGAAACCCAAGATTAGAAATAAGAAAGTCCATAATCTTTTTTATTCAGGTCAGCTGACAGTTCCTGGTCCCGGAGTACCTCCATCCATCTTATCGGGGAAAATTGTTGCCAAAGAAGCCATTGAATTATATCGTAAAACATAAGACCATGAAAAAGCTATTTGATGAACTCGCTTATGAAGTAAGCAAAAAAACAACTGAAAAGTATAGTACAAGTTTCTCGCTTGGTATATTGGCCCTCAAGCCAAGCATTAGGGCTAGTATTTATGCAATCTATGGCTACGTAAGGTTGGCTGATGAAATAGTCGATAGTTTTCATGGTTATGATAAGCAGCGACTTTTGGCGCGGTTATACCTCGAGACTAACTGTGCTTTAGAGGAAGGTATCTCATTAAATCCGATATTACAGTCTTTTCAGGAGACGGTGCATAAGTATGCTATCGACATCGAGCTGATCCGACAATTTCTGCATAGCATGGAAATGGATCTGAATAAGGTCGACTATAATTCCGAACGTTATAAAGAATATATTTATGGTTCGGCTGAAGTGGTGGGGCTGATGTGTTTACAGGTTTTTACAGAAGGTAATAGACAGCGCTATGAGGAGTTAAAACCTTACGCCATGAAACTGGGTTCTGCATTTCAAAAAATAAACTTCTTGCGTGACCTCAAGGAAGATTATCAGGTGCTTGGACGTACCTATTTTCCAAACCTGGATATGGCGGTGTTTGACAATGCACTCAAAAGCCAGATTGAGGATGAGATACACAGCGAATTTAAGGAAGCGCTTTTGGGAATCAAAAAATTGCCTGCATCGGCAAAATTTGGCGTTTATCTGGCTTATAAATATTATCTTTCACTATTTGCGAAGATTCGGAAAAAATCCTCCAAAGAAATTTTGG
Source organism: Sphingobacterium sp. UBA865 (assembly GCF_002295765.1). NCBI lineage: Bacteria > Pseudomonadati > Bacteroidota > Sphingobacteriia > Sphingobacteriales > Sphingobacteriaceae > Sphingobacterium > Sphingobacterium sp. UBA865. The sequence continues at coordinate 56,580 of NZ_DBGB01000011.1, forward strand.
AAAGCAGGATTAGGATACCTAATGCACAAAAAGCCTACGTTGCTTTTAAAAGTTATCTACGTTACAAAGCTGCTTACTTATAAAATAGAGTTATGAATTTTATTACAGTATTGGTCACTTTTATTGCTATGGAGGGCGCCACCTGGCTTATCCATAAATACATTATGCACGGCTTTCTCTGGATATTACATCGCGATCACCATGATCACAGCAATGTGGGGTTTCTGGAAAAGAATGATTACTTTTTTATCATTTTTGCCCTTCCCACGATCGCGTTGATGTATTTTGGGTCGTTAAAGGCGTACAATTATCTGTTTTATATTGGATTGGGAATTATGCTCTATGGTATGGCATATTTCTTTGTGCATGATATATTTATCCATCAACGTTTCAAATGGTTGAGTAAAACGAATAACCCTTACTTTTTAGCGCTTCGTCGCGCCCATAAACAACACCATAAACATTTAGGCAAAGAGGAGGGCGAGTGTTTTGGCTTTTTATATGTTCCAATGAAATACTTTAAAATGTATACTAACAATGAAAAAATATGATGCAATATACTTATTCGCTTATCTTATTTTTTACGGTCATAATCTGTTTTGTCGCATCCTTCGACAAGCGGCTTCGATTCGATCGTGAGTTCATCCCATTTTTAAAGGCATCAGCGCTTGTTGCTGTATTTTTTATAGCTTGGGATGTCTGGTTTACCAGTAAGGGAGTGTGGTGGTTTGACACAAGATATACCTTGGGACTGGCTATAGCAGGACTACCATTGGAAGAATGGCTATTCTTTATCTTCATCCCTTTTTCATGTATTTTTACCTATTTCTGCATCGATAAATTTTTTAGATTACAATCGCTATCGGCTTTTAATAATGTTGTTGTCTTTGTAAGTTTCATTATATGTGCTGTTGTTGCCCTTCGATATGCTGACAGAATCTATACCGTAGTTACCGCTGCTGTGACTATGGTGACATTGGTGCTTTTTCACTTTGTATTTCGGATACAATGGATTACGCAGGCCTCTTTAGTCTTCACTTTGCTGATGCTGGGCTTTTTACCTGTCAACGGCATACTTACCGGAACAGGATTGGAGTCCCCTATTGTCAATTACAATCCAATGGAATTTATGGGGATTAGGGTACTTACGATTCCGGTTGAAGATGCAGTGTACGGATACACTCAGTTTTTGTGGGTTCTTTACTTTTTCAAAAAGTTTCAAAGTATGCCCCTAAAATCCAATCTATAAAGTGGATGCATTTGGACAGCTCAAATAAGCTCAGAAATCCGCTGCTTGATTTTTTGGAAAGTAAATCCATGTTTGTAATGGATTTACTTTATCGACTCTCACTTTGAATTAAAAATACCTTAATTAATTTTTTTGCTTATTGTTTTACCCAGTAAAAAGTTTTTGAAAAGATGCCTTTATGGGCCACAATTTTCAACTTTTTTCCCTGCAGGTACATTTCGCAATTGCCTTTTTGGCCAGTATCATGGTTTTCCACAGTCCCCTTCCATTCATTTTTTTCAAAACGCACATTGTAGAGGGTTGGACGTCCTTTGGGATCAAGACCAGAAAATTTTCCGTTGCTGTAAGTGATGGTGATAATGAAGCCTTCCTCGGTTTTCCATTTACCTGCAAAAATTATCATTGGAGGATTGAGCAACACTCATTATTGCCATGAAGATGATGACAAGGGATGACAGTATTTTTTTCATATGTAATGATTTCATACTGCAAAGCAAATTAAAATAATCTGCAGTGTTTTTAATATATCTTAAAAATGAAATCGACTACCTGCACGCGCGTATCACGCTTAGTGTTTGTTGGGTAATACCCAGATAGGAGGCAATATGTCCCAAGGAGGCTCTTAGCAATATGCCAGGAAATTTGTCGAGCATATTTTTATAGCGTTGCTCGGCAGTTTGAAATTGTAATGCAAGAGTTTTTTCGGATAGCATACTAATCACTTGCAGCGATACCTGCAGCCGGAAGTTCTTAAAAGCAGGGATGCTATTACAGAGTTCGTCGAGTTTGCTATAGGGGATAGCACGCAAACAAGCTTCTTCCAATACCTGTTTACCATAGGGGTGGGGGCGGTCAAAAAAAAACTTTCAAAAGATATCAGGAAATTATTCTCGTCGAAAAAATAATGAGTGATATCCTTTCCATCTAAATTATAAAAAGCGCGTAATAATCCTTTTTCAATAAAATAAACATTTTGGTGGTGATTGTCAGGATGTGCCAGTACAGTACCTTTCGCAAATATTTGTTTACTAAAGGCTCTGCCGATAGCATCACATTCGGCGCTGTTCAATTTTATGTTTCTAAGTAGATAAGATAAGAGTTCCATTTACTTCAAATATAGAAAAATGCAACAGGCTGCCCATAATTCCTCTCCAAATTTATTTGAATATTCTCCAAGTCCATCAGGCAATAAATGGATTAATTTCACCGTTGGCAAAAGAGTGTGAAATGTATGCCCAAGATTGAATTTTTTAATACCTAATGGATTGTGCAGCAAGTTGCTTTAAGTAGGAGATAGTATCTGGTATAAGAAATGATATTTCAGCCCTTACCAAGCTTTCTATTTTGTAGCAATCCTGTAACGATTGATGTCAGTAATCAATTCAGCCCTATTGCTGTTTAAAATGAATTTAAAAATTTTTAGATGGACCCAAATTACGGTTTTGAGCTTTAATACCGCAAAACAATATCTGTTTTTTTCTTGTTTTTATTCATAATATATAGGGTATTTAATGAATAAAAACAAGAAAATTAGTGACTTAACTCAACTCAACGAAGACCTGGAAAACTATTTTAGCAATACCATTATCCCGCAGTTATTCGTTGATGCTAACTTAATTTTAAGAAAGTTCACTCCACCAGCAATGAAGCAGTTTGATCTTAAATCTGAATTCATAGGAATGCCGCTAGAGGATATAAGAGAAAATTTTAGATTTCCGACCTTTATCAGTAATATAAACACGGTGATAGCGACAGGTAAAATCTTGGAGAAAGAAATACAGACTACAGATTTAAAGTGGTACCAGATGAATATACTCCCTTATCATGTCCGTAATGAGAACCGGACGAATGGAGTCATTATTACATTTGTAGATATTACGCCAAGAGTAAAGGATCTTAAAGAACAAGAACGGCTTGTTCTAGAACATGAGTTGCTGCTCGATACAATAGCCCATGATATTAAAAATCCATTATTGGTACTTAAACTAACATTTGGGTTAATGAAGGAATTTAAGGATAAAAATTCAGCGAAATTCTTGCCCTTAATGCAAAATCATGAGAAAAGTTTGGTAGAAATAAAAAAAATAATAGATGATCTGACCGAAAGTCGTTGGGAAAAGCAGAAGTATCAGGCATCAACTGAACTGATCGATCTTCCAAATATTCTAGAGGACGTGCGGTTGAGTTTAGCACCGCAGCTGATAGAAACCGATGCAATCATCCGACAGGATTTAAAAGTTTCGGAATTTACTTTTGTACGACGTAAGCTGCGTAGTGTGCTCTATAATCTGATGAATAATGCGATTAAATATACACCAGAGTCACAGTCTCCAGAAATTCTAGTGCAATCTTTCAAGGAAGATGGCTATGTCGTTATTTCTGTAAAGGATAATGGGATAGGCATGGGGCCAGAAGTGCAGCAGACGATTTTTGAGAAATTTAAACGCGCAACCAAAATGGTCGATGGATCTGGCGTAGGTCTATATTTGGTCAATACGATTGTGACACAAGCTGGTGGAAAGATCGACTTATTGACCTATCCTTTTGCT
>NZ_DBGB01000018.1:0-66725 GCF_002295765.1 Sphingobacterium sp. UBA865
TTATTTCATTTTCCCCTTAACTACCTGTAACGGTGCGAGATTCTTTTTGTAAAACAGGTGATCGGAAGGCTGGGAACGTCGGCTCCGGGACAGAATGGGGACGGGAACCGGGATCTAACCTGGACATTGCGGGGGAAACATGGATGATCCTGAAAATTGGATCGCACCACGGACATCCGCGGAACCGGGACTTGATACAGGCTATGCAGCGGAAACATGGATGGACAGTGTATTGCTCGATCTGCTTAAGCTCGGGATCACTATGGTAGCCCGCTCGCCTCAATGCCCAATTGAAGACGGTGCGCACAGGCGCAGCAGATGGACGGGAACAAGCGTAAAAGATCGCAGAACTCAGCGCTCCGGAATACCTTCTTTTGCAGCTATACTTTCCTACCTGTTTACTTAGGTTTAGTTTATGTTTTAGTTAGGTTTTGTTTAGGTATAGTATAGGTTAGAGCTAAACAAAACCTAACTTATTGCTAAGCTAAATATAAACAAAAGCTAACCTAAGGAATAAGAAGCCCTCAACTTTTCTTTATTTATTGGGGAAGCATGGCTCATTTAGGGCAAACTAGGGTTCCGCCTCGTGGACAGGGCTCCGGCTGCTGCGCAGGGCTTGCGGGAACCTTCGGCTCCCATCTCCACCTGCTTCGTACCATGCTCGGGGCAGATTTGCCCTGCAACCGTGTTGAGTCCGTGTTGAGTCCGAGTCTAAGCCCGCACTCACCCCGCTGCCAACACGGGCAAATGACGCTCCGAACGCGACCATATCCCCCGGATGCCCCTAAAAAAGACCAACGCCAATCCGAACCGCAGCCGAAAAACTCCGCAGCGACGCTGCAACACGAAAACAACTCGGAAAAACACGCTATAACGAAGGAAAAAACCATTTCGCGGTACTGATTTGCCATACTGATTTCAAGCATCGGAATTAAATACAATGCTTATGAAGAAGTTAGCCTGTTATCGGCTTGAACGGCGACTGATCATAGCGCTCACATGGAATGACCAAAAGAGAACGATAGAATATACCTACAGGGACAAATGAGGTCTATTGAATCCTTATTACATAATAAGTATTAACACCACATAATTATATAAGTATTAGCGCTAACAAAATTATATAAGTAATAAAATTACATAGGCATTAACATGATGTAGAAGCATCCACGAATCCACACTAATGCAGCAAAATATACACAAACGATGCCACCTCTTATTGACTAAAAATTCAATAAATCATAGCATCGTTTATTACTGTATAAAGCGTGTTCGTACGAAGAAAAAGATTAAGAAAAAGCGTTCAGCCCCGTAATATCTTGTCCTGTGATCAATAAATGAATATCATGCGTCCCTTCATAGGTAACTACAGACTCTAGGTTCATCATATGTCGCATTATTGGGAAGTCACCGACAATCCCCATTCCGCCAAGAATCTGCCTAGATTCACGCGCTATCTGCAGCGCCATATTCACATTGTTCCGCTTTGCCATGGAGATTTGCTGAGGAGTAGCACGCCCCTCATTCTTGAGTACTCCTAAACGCCACGACAGCAACTGCGCCTTGGTAATTTCTGTCAGAAATTCCGCCAGCTTCTTTTGCTGCAATTGAAAACCGGCAATTGGCTTTTCAAACTGATGTCGCTCCAACGCATATTGAACCGCAGTTTCATAACAGTCTATTGCTGCTCCGATCACGCCCCATGAAATTCCATAGCGGGCCGAATTCAAACAGGAAAGTGGGCCACGCATTGAATTTACAGCAGGAAGTATATTTTCGGCAGGGATATAAACATCATGAAAAACCAATTCACCTGTTTTGGAAGCGCGCAACGACCACTTATGCATGGTCTCCGGAGTTTCAAAACCAGCCATTCCGCGCTCAACAATAACTCCCCGTACTTTCCCGGCCTCATCTCGCGCCCAAACGACGGCAATATCACAGATAGGCGAATTTGTAATCCACATCTTTGCTCCATTTAATAAAAAACCAGCTCCTTTTGCCGTCAATTTCGTTTCCATTCCACCCGGATCAGAACCATGATTAGGCTCAGTAAGCCCAAAAGAACCGACCAACTCCCCCGATGCCAACCGCGGTAAATATTTACGACGTTGCTCCTCACTACCAAAGGTATAAATCGGAAACATCACTAAAGAGGATTGCACCGATGCTGCCGAACGAATTGCCGAGTCGCCTGCTTCCAATTCCTGCATAATTAAGCCATAGGAAATCTGATCCAACCCTGCCCCACCATATTCGACAGGAATATAAGGTCCCAAGGCTCCAATTGCCCCCAATTTAGGCATCAAACCCGCAATAGCACGGTGCTCCTGCGCCGCATCTTCAATGAAAGGCTTTATCTCTGTTTTCACAAAATCACGGACAGACTGCCGTATCAGTTTATGTTCTTCGGACAATAAATCGTCCACCTGGTAATAATCGGTATTAATCTGTTTGATCATGATATAGTCTACATTAGCTTATCTAAGATAACGATTATTTTTCACTGAACAATATTCAGAAAAAAATTGTCAAAAAAAAATTTATTTCATATATTTAAACTATTCCACGAATAAAATAAACCATTATGATAAAATCAGCGCTTAAAACACTTGGAATATCTTCCCAGAATTTAGGATCATCAACTGGACAGCAATGGTTTTCCGAAGGTAAAGAATTCGAATCCTTTTCACCTGTCGATGGAAAACTCATCGCAAACATAAAAAGTAGCAATCGTAAAGACTATGAAGCAGTCATTAAGCAGGCCGGAGATGCATTTTTACACTGGCGCCTACTGCCTGCTCCAAAAAGAGGAGACATCGTTCGCCAGTTGGGAGACAAGCTACGTGAGCTTAAACCTACTCTCGGAAAATTAGTTTCCTATGAAATGGGAAAATCTTACCAAGAAGGCATGGGTGAAGTCCAAGAGATGATCGATATCTGTGACTTCGCCTTGGGCCTATCCCGTCAATTGTATGGTAATACCATCCATTCGGAACGTCCTGGGCACCGCATGTACGATCAATATCATCCTTTGGGTGTCGTCGGTATTATTACAGCATTTAACTTTCCAGTGGCGGTATGGGCATGGAACACCGCCCTCGCCTTGGTCTGCGGCAACACTGTCGTCTGGAAACCCAGCGAAAAAACACCGTTATGTGCCATAGCCTGCCAAAAATTACTTGCAGAAATCTTACACAACAACGGGCTGCCCGAGGGAATATCCAACCTCATTATGGGCGACAGGGAAGTTGGCGAGTGGCTTTCGGCAGACAACCGCATCGCCTTGATTTCTGCAACAGGATCTACCCGAATGGGAAAAGAAGTCGCCGTTACCGTAGCACAACGCCTTGGTAAAACACTTTTGGAGCTCGGTGGAAACAATGCGATCATCGTTACTCCAGACGCCGACTTAAAAATGACCATTATCGGTGCTGTATTTGGTGCCGTAGGTACAGCCGGACAACGCTGTACAAGTACCCGAAGACTTATTATCCATGAGGACATTTATGACAACGTCAAAAAACAACTGACAAAAGCTTATGGTCAATTAAAAATTGGTGACCCTTTGGACACGAAAAATCATGTGGGACCATTGATCGACAAAGCCGCCGTAAAATCATACTTAAACGCACTGGACAAAATTAAAACACAAGGGGGAAAAATGCTGATCAAGGGAAAGGTCCTTGAAGGCAAAGGGTATGAAAGTGGCTGTTATGTGCAGCCTGTCATTGCCGAAGTTGAAAATCATTATGAAATCGTACAGCATGAGACCTTTGCCCCTATTCTTTACTTAATCAAATACAAAGGGGATATCAGTGCGGCCATAGCACTTCAAAACAGCGTCGCCCAGGGATTGTCTTCTGCCGTTATGACCAACAACCTACGGGAAGCCGAGCTATTTCTCAGTCCTGCTGGCTCTGATTGTGGTATTGCCAACGTCAATATCGGCACATCGGGCGCCGAAATCGGAGGTGCTTTTGGGGGCGAAAAGGAGACTGGCGGAGGCCGGGAGTCTGGATCAGATGCCTGGAAAGCTTATATGCGCCGCCAGACAAATACCATCAATTATACAACTGACCTTCCCTTGGCACAAGGTATCAAATTTGATTTATAAACCATTTACACACAAAACTATGAGCAGCGTACATGAAAGATTAAGCAAACATATATTAGCCGATGGATTCCCTTTGGTTATGGATATGGAGAAATCCCATGGTTCTTATGTCGTGGATGAAAATGGGGATGAATACCTCGATATGTTCAGTATGTTTGCCTCCATGGCCGTGGGTTACAATCATCCACATTTGGTCAAACAACGTGACTTCCTGGGTAAAATGGCCGTCAATAAGCCAGCCATGTCAGATATTTACCCCAAAGAGTTTGCTGATTTTGTCGACACTTTTGATCGCGTAGCCATACCGAAAGAACTCCCCTATGCCTTTTTCATCTCGGGGGGAACACTCGCCGTGGAAAATGCATTAAAAGCTGCCTTCGACTGGAAGACAAGGCTTAATTTTTCACAGGGAATACAAAAGGAAGCCAGCCAGGTCATTCACTTTAGACAGGCTTTTCATGGTAGATCGGGCTATACCTTGTCATTAACGAATACACAAGACCCCAGAAAATACCTTTATTTTCCAAAGTTCAACTGGCCACGCATTACCAATCCTAAATTGAGCTATCCTTTAACAAACGAACATATCGGCCAGACGATTGCTTTGGAGGAAAAAGCTGTCTCAGAAATACGTCAGGCGATCACGGCTAACCCCAACGATATTGCCTGCATTATTATTGAACCGATACAGGGTGAAGGTGGCGACAACCATTTTCGAAAGGAATTTTTCGTACAGCTTCGTCAAATATGTGATGAAAATCAGATCCTCTTAATTTTTGACGAGGTACAGACGGGATTGGGTATTACGGGAAAAATGTGGGCTTACCAACATTATAACGTCATTCCCGATATCATTGCCTTCGGCAAAAAAGCACAAGTCTGCGGTATACTGGCGAGCAAGGAAAAATTTGATCAGGTGGAACATCATGTCTTTCAAGAATCCAGTCGTATCAATTCGACATTTGGTGGCGATTTTATGGATATGCTCCGCTTTAAATTAATTCTTGAAGTCATAGAGCAAGAAAACCTGATTCAAAATGCGGCAGAAAAAGGGCGCTATCTACAAGATAAGCTCCAGGAACTGCTAGCGAAAAAACCGCAGCTGTCCAATTTACGGGGTGAGGGTTTATTCGTTGCAGTGGATTTCGAATCGGAAGCTGCACGGAATGAATTTATCAAGAAAGCCTACGCCAATAAACTGATTATGTTAGGCTGTGGAGAGAAAAGTATCCGTTTTAGACCGCACCTCAATGTGAGCTATGCGGATATCGATAAAACGATAGCAATTATAGAAAAAAGTATTTCCTAAAAAGATATGCAATGCTAAAAGCTCTAAAATAGCCCATCGCATTGCATATTTTTTATAAACTATCTATCTTTACAGACATTGGGACGGTCGATATCGACCAGCTCGGAAATTCCATATTCATCAAACAAGTCTAAGAGTGCATCTGTGCCCTCTTCCAGTTTGTAATCCATCTCTTCTTTATACACGGGAATCATTGCATAAAAATTGATCAGATTACCATCTTTGGTCTTTAACTCCAAAAATTCCTCATCAAAACTTAACATAGGCGGAAGCAGCAACATACAACCGAAACCTGTATTTGCAATATCTTCGGCTTCCATGCCATTGGGAATGGTATGCCCATAGCCCAGCCAGGTTTTGTACTCATGTGGAAACCGCGCTAATCTTTTCAAAAAGTAGACCGGCCAATAATTATTGTCATCCTGAAATTCCTCTTCTCCGATCTTCCAATCAGCGGGCAGCACAACCATTAGCTCTGCGCGCTCATAAGACTCTTTGTTTTCCACTTCATCTGGAACATGCATAGCCAGGTCACTCATGCCCGAAGTAACCAAGATATGGTATGGATAATTTGCACTTGGTTTAATCCAATGAACATCGATATGAACAAGCTCAGAGATTATCTCATGGAACACCATATCGGGTTCGGCAATATATTTGGTCAAATGCTCCTCAATCTCATCCAGATAAACACATTGTACCTCCGGAAATAAGTTTTTTGGATCCTTATCATCAGATTGATCTTCATAACGGTAGACCGTAGAACCTCCGGCAGTAATTTCTGTATCTTTTTTATCAGGCGAAGATTCCTCCGCTCCGCTACTCATAATCTTTTTGACTTTATCCCAAAATGACATATTATCTTATAAATGGTGAAAATTTAAGCTATTCTTTTCTTATCAATTTATTCGATCACAGCAACGACAGGTTGCCTGAATCTTGTTTTAACCGGTTTTCCCTTGACCTGACCAGGCATCCATTGTGGCGACCGGCGCATAGCAGACAACACAGCCTTTGCAAACTCGGGGCTTATCTTATCGGGATTCTCGATTTCAATATTGCAGATCGCCCCATCCTCGCAAACAATAAATTTCAGAATTGCCGTTTGCCGAGATCCGTATTTTGCATAGGCCACACTGTCCATTGCCCGGACTGTTCCGGACAGATCCAGATTATTTTGTATAAATTTGGACCAGGCCACCACCCCGCCCTTGAAATAGGGAAAATCATCAACATGCTGTGCGATACTGTCTGCAGGGATATCCCGCTTAGCAATCACTTGTGCACTTGCGGAAGTACACCATACCATAAAAAGTAAAACTGAAAAAAGAGTCTTGAATCCTGTTAAATACATACCCTATCCTATCCATAACCGTACCATTTAACGCTTATTAAGATAATTTATTACTTTAATTCTTTTGGACTAATTGAGCGGCCTAGCAATATCAGTAACAAACTCTCCTGCTTCGTCAACAAGAAAACTAATCGGATGCTCTGGATTTTTAATAATCTCGAACAAGGTCAAACCCCAAGGTTTCCAAAAATTTTCCAAAACTTGGCCATAGGTCTTGTTTTGCCAATGATCAAAGATAGGTTTCATCGACATATCTGCTAATGGCATCGGTTCAACATAGACTTTTTGCGGGGTATTTAAATAGGTATAATCTGGTAAACGATTAAATAAGTAGGCTGAATAAAAATAGCGTGCACACAATTCTTCAAACTGAATGGGATGCAATGTTTTGCCCGCAATAACCTTGAGGATATCTTCGTGATAAATATTGTTTGTGGCATTATCTTGAAGACAGGCGATTACAGCAAAGTCCTTCATGCGGATAGAAAAGATCAAGGTATTGATTTCATCACGATACATAAATGTATCGGGTGCATTCTTAACCGGTACAACAACCAATGAAAATGGGAAGGTATTTTCAAACTCCATCGGTACAACCAGCGACTGCAACATCGCATGGAGATTTGTAAAACGCTGTGCAAGGGCCTGAGAAAAGTTCATATCTTCGCCAGAAGCTTTTTGCTGCCGAATTCCCGCAAGAATTTCATTAAAGACCACCCCATAGATGATTTTTGTCATCCATTGAAACAATAATAAGGGATCCAACTGTTTGACGGCTTCATAACCTTGTTCAAACGACTGTTCTACCACACGTTCCATTTGTTCGATCGCTTCAGCTGCAGTTATGGAACAGGGGAGCTTCAACGATTTATAAGTCACCAGATTCTCATCCAGCATTTTAAAAGGTTTATCTTCCAATTGAAAAGATTTCATCATCCATGCAGGAAACACCTGAATGGATTCTTCTTCCGATTGGAGTTTATTTCCTGTTAAAAAACAAATATCTGAATCAAACTGAAATTGTTTGAATGGATTATACAAAGTTGCCGCCATAATGCAGGCAAAGTTAAAACAAATCGAAAAGTCCGCAAGAAAAGCAAATTCTTATTACGATATGGTGACTTGTCTATTTAAACTTATTTTATTTTCAGAAATTTTTGAAAGTTCAAAAACTTTGAATAACTTTAATATAAGCAATTCATAAAAAGAACGAGAAAGCCGATCGGTTCAATAGTCCGATAAAAACAAATTGAGGTATTGGCAAAATAAAAGCACGATGGAATTACAAGAAGCAAAACAGCAATTTATAGACACCTGGGGGGCATTAGGTTCTGAATGGGGAATCAACAAGTCCGTTGCGCAAGTTCATGCCTTACTCCTCTCGGCAAGCAATCCCATGTCTACAGACGAGATTATGGACAAGTTGGTGATCTCGCGCGGCAATGCCAATATGAGTATCCGACAATTGATCGATTATGGCATCGTCTACAAAAAGCATATTGCTGGCGACAGAAAAGAATATTTTGTTGCCGAGAAAGAAGTCTTAAAATGGGCCATGAAAATTGCGGTAATGCGTAAGCAAAAAGAACTTGACCCCGTTATGGATATTCTAAAGGATATCAGCCGAAATACAGAGAAGGATCAGACGGCAGAAGGTAAGGAATTCCATAAAACGGTCAAGGACATCCAAAATCTGACGGATCAACTCGAAACTATTGCCAACAAGATTTTCAATACTAGCGGTGGAGATTTATTAATTAAATTGATCAAATTAATGATGTAGCATCATGAACTGGACTGTAAACACACTTGCCATGCGTAAAATAGTCATCGCTGGAGGAACAGGTTTTGTTGGACAATATCTTTCCGAGCGATTTCAAACATTGGGTTACCAGGTTATCGTCATTGGCCGTCGGCAGGGCAATATCCTTTGGACCGATCGATCCGGCATTTCCGATGCACTGGAAAATGCGGATATGCTAATCAATCTAGCCGGAAAGTCTGTCAACTGTCGATATAACGAAAAAAATAAGGCCGAAATATTTTCTTCAAGAACAAAGACCACAACGATTCTTGGTGAGCTGATCGCAGGCTGTACCAATCCACCAAAATTGTGGCTCAACTCCAGTACAGCAACCATTTATAGGCACGCCGAAGATCGTCCGATGACCGAAAGTTCGGGGGAGATCGGAACAGGTTTTTCTGTTGATGTTGCCAAATTATGGGAAAAGACTTTTTTCGACTTCAAATTGGAAAAGACAAGACAGGTGGCACTTCGGATGGCGATTGTTTTGGGTGCGGATGGAGGTGTTATCCTGCCTTTTAAAAATCTTGTCCGGGCTGGACTAGGGGGCATACAAGGAAATGGCCAGCAATATTTTAGCTGGATCCATATTGAAGATCTTTTTCAAATTATTTTGTTCTTAAAAGATCATGCGGATATGGATGGTGTCGTCAATTGTGCGGCCCCCCACCCCGTTACGAATAAAACTTTTATGGTGACTTTTCGACAAGTAATGAACTGTAAAATTGGTCTACCATCTCCCAAATGGCTGCTGGAAATAGGTGCTGCTTTTATTGGCACGGAGACAGAGCTGCTTTTAAAAAGCCGTTGGGTATTACCTGAAAAGCTGGAGAATAGTGGATTTACGTTCAGGTTTCCATCGATTTCAAGTGCTTTACAGGATATTCTGCAGCGGGAATAAAATTTTAAGGTTAACGTGGGNNCCCACGTTAACCTTAAAATTTTCAAATACAAGCGGCGCAGTGACAATAGCACCCTCATTATTTTTTACCCCTTTAAACTCGGAGGTTTTTCCTTTCTCCAACAGGTTCTTCATCTCTTTTTCGTCGAGAAAGATACCATTCAATGTCCGCCAGATCTTAAAATCACATCCCCGGGCATAATGGTCGCATTGGGCTACTTTATCGTAGAGCAAAATCAATCCCTGCTCACATTTCGGACATTTTATCTTTCCTTTTTGTTGAGGTTTAACTTCCTCTTGCGCGAGAGAAATCCGCAGCGTCAACAGTTCTTTTGTAATTTTGGCCGTATAATCCTTAATATGTTTCATAAAAACATCATAGGACACTTTATTGGCTCGCATTTCCTCCAGCTTCTGCTCCCATTTACCGGTCAAGGTTACCTTGGCAATGGAACGATCTTTTACAAGATTGTATACCGCAAGTCCTTTTTCCGTTGGGATCAGTTTTTTCTTGTCGCGCTTAATATAATCCCGCTGGAAAAGTGTTTCGATAGTTGCGGCTCGTGTAGCAGGTGTACCAAGTCCACAGTCCTTCATAGCCTGCCGCATTTCATCGTCTTCAATTTCCTTTCCCGAAGTTTCCATGGCCTTCAATAAGGAGGCTTCGGTATGTATGGGTCTTGCTTTGGTAAAACGTTCGGCAAGTTCGAGGGTCAGAATCTGCAATAATTCCTCAGCTAACAGCTTCGGTAACTGCGCATTTTCATTATCCTGATCGTCATTGTTTTTATCTTCATCGGGCGCTTCGATCTGCTCCGCGGAAAGACGCCAGCCGTATTGCTTGATTACAGTACCTTTGGCGATAAGTTCAACCCCCTGCGCATCAATTGTCACGGTGGTAATATCTTTTATACATACTTCCGAGAAACTTTCCACCATGCGCTTGGCGATCATATTGTAAACATTCTGTTGCTCTTTGAGCATGGGACCCGGCTTTTCATCCGTCACCAATAGGGCGTGGTGATCGGTTACCTTTTTGTCATCGACAGAACGTTTGTTCAATTTTGCACCGATCAGATTTTTTGCGATCGACGAGATGGATTCATCTGCGGTATCCGACAAATGTTGAAAAAGTGCGCCAATTTCTTCAAAAACATCCTCACCGATGTAACGGGAACCCGTACGCGGATAAGTGATGACCTTCTTTTCGTAAAGTGTTTGCGCAATACTCAGTGTCTGATCGGCCGAATAACCATACTTCTTATTTGCATCCTGTTGCAGCGATGTCAAATCAAATAGCAAGGGCGGTTGCTCTTTTGTTTCTTTGGCTTCCACCTTTGCCACGCGGGCATTGGAACCAACGGTCAATCGCGCAATGGTTTGCTCGGCGACATCCTTTTTATCGATCTTATTGGAGGTTGCCTTAAAACTGATATTATCTTTTTCAAAACCGGCCTGAATTTTATAGAATGCCTGGGGTTTAAAGTCTTTATTTTCCAGATAGCGCGAACAGATCATGGCCAAGGTTGGCGTCTGAACGCGTCCCAAAGAAAGTAATCCTTTATTCCCGGCCGCCAAGGTGATGGCCTGCGTCGCATTGATACCGATTAGCCAGTCCGATTCCGAACGTGAACGGGCAGACATGTACAGGCTATCGTATTCCGTACCTGCTTTCAAATTGGCAAAACCTTCTTTAATGGCTTTATCCGTTTGGCTCGATATCCAAAGGCGTTTAAAAGGTACTTTAGAACCTAAAAAATAGTATATATTACGAAAGATCAATTCACCCTCCCGTCCCGCATCGGTAGCCACAATGATTTCTTCGGCCTGTTCCAACAGGGATTTTATGGTGTTGAGTTGCTTAACTGCTCCGGTATCATCCATCTGCTTGCCATCACGCTTCACTTTCTTCGATTCTAGCTTAAATGTGGATGGAATGATCGGCAAATTTGAAATTGTCCACGAATTGTATCCGTAAGCCTGTGGCGTACAGAGTTGAACCAAATGGCCAAAAGCATACGTAAAAGCATAGCCATTGCCGGCGATATAACCGTCTTTGACTTCCTTCGCCCCCATCACTCGAGCCAGATCACGCGCCACGGAGGGCTTTTCAGCAATTACAACCTTCATTTTAGATATGAGATGTTAGATTTTCGATCCGAGACTTTAGGATAATACACGCGGATATTACAGCTTGTCTCAATTTAATATTGATGTTTTAACCTTTTACCTGAAACGTCTCTATTCTATGGATGGTATTGTTATTCCCTTGATTTTACGGTACAGCTCTATGGCATAAACGTCAGTCATACCTGAAACAAAATCCAATACACAACGGATTTTGGAATACGAATCTTGTTTGTCCGTATAAAATTGTTCAGGAATTAATGCGACCAGCTTTTTATCGTAATTGTTCTTGTTCTTCTTTAGGTATGCCGGAACAAATTCTTTTAATAGGGCATCCATCACCCGGTAACCAGCAATCTCAATTTGCACAACCGTGGGCGCATTATAGATTTTTGCAATGGAAATCTTCGAGATTTTTTTCATTTGTGTAACAATGTCCTCATCTAAAGCATCCATTAACGCTGATCCGAAAGTTCCTGACAGAAATTTGTCCTGCTCACGTACAAAGACATCAACACATCCTTTAATCAAGGTATTGATCGCTTTAGCACGCAACAATGCTACACGGCTTGGGGTATCCAGCAATCCATCGAGCCTGTCGCGAAGATTTTCTTTGCCACAGAGCGGCAATAGTAATTCTTCCACTTCTTGATAGGACAATATCTTAAGATGATGTGCATCTTCCAAGTCAATAATATTGTAACAAATATCATCCGCAGCCTCCACGAGATAAACCAAAGGATGTCTTAGGTAGCCCTTTGAATTGGAAGGATCTTTTAATAATCCCAATTCATTAGCAACCTTCTCAAATGCTTTTTGTTCTTCCGTAAAAAAGCCATATTTCTTGCGATGATGGCTTTTCTTGAGGTGGCCATCAATTGCCAGACAGGGGTATTTTACAATGGAAGCCAGGGAAGTATAGGTCAATGCAAAACCTTTGGGATCCTTTCCTTGAAAGGCATGTGTCAGAATCCGTAGCGCATTGGCATTTCCTTCAAAGTGGGTCAGATCGGCCCATTCTTCGGCTGTTACCTGCTCTTGGTATTTACGTCCATCGCCATCTGTGAAATATGTGGAAATAGCGGATTCACCAGAGTGACCAAAGGCCGGGTTGCCCAGGTCATGTGACAAACATGCCGCAGAGATAATATTTCCTACTTCTTGCAAAAAAGGGTAATCATTATCCAGGTTTGGATTTTCCTCTTTCAACTGTGCATAAAACATACGTCCCAAAGAGCGTCCTACACTGGCAACTTCTAAACTATGTGTCAACCTATTGTGCACGAATACAGCGCCAGGAAGTGGAAAAACCTGCGTTTTATTCTGTAATCTCCGAAATGGGGATGAAAAGATCAAACGATCATAATCCCGTTGAAATTCCGACCGGGCCACCAGGTAACTATCTACGCTCCGATCTTCGTAACCCCAGCGCTTTGCAGAGAGCAAATCTTTCCAATTCATTTTTTCAGACATAGCGCAAACTTAGATAAATTTGCCTTTAAATACAATTATAATCATAGGAGACCGGCTCAGAAATTCCCCGAATGACTGTGCACATATCCCTATATTTTACTGCTATTATTTACCTGTCCAGGAGTCATTTTTGCAACAGTATCCTGGATTGCATTTCAAAATGACAAATTTTACAAACAGCTGTTGTCAAAGTCATTTTTATACTGGTTATATTCTGTATCTTTAACCTAAATACCAATAGGGATTCATCATGACGAAATATCAAACACTTATTCCAAAACATTTTGAAGGTACAATTGACGGCAAAAACACGCATTTGCTCTTATTAAAAAACGAAGGGGGCATGCAAGTACTCTTAACGGACTACGGTGCGCGTATTGTCAGCATTTTGGTACCTGATAACAAGGGAAATTTGGTGGATGTTGCACTGGGCTTCGATTCCATTCAGGCCTACCTGGATTCTGATGAGAAATACCATGGCTGCACAGCGGGGCGTTTCGCCAATCGCATTGCTGAAGGCAAATTTGAAATAAACGGAAAACACTATACGCTTCCGCAAAACAATGGCAATAATTGTCTTCATGGTGGTATTTCGGGCTTTCATGATAAGGTTTGGGACAGAAGGGTCACTTATCAATCGCACGTCGAATTTTATTATGTTTCCCAAGATGGTGAAGAAGGATTTCCAGGGAATCTAAAAGTTATGGTTTCTTATACCCTAACCAGAAATAACGAGATTATTATCAAATATCATGCGCAATCGGATGCCGATACGCACGTCAACCTGACCAATCATACGTACTTCAATCTGGATGGGGAAGGCAGTGGCGACGTATTGCAGCAGATCCTTCAAATCAATTCAGATGAGGTCTTATTTGTAGACGACAACCAGATACCCAATGCAATAGTACCTGTGGAGGGCACCGCCTTCGACTTCCGCATACCAAAACCTATTGTGCAAGATATTACCGCAAATAACGAACAATTGATCGCTGCCAAAGGATATGATCATTGTTATGTCAACAACCAGCCTATTTCGCAGCCTTGTGCAACAGTCTATTCTAAAAACACGGGCATTCAGCTGGATGTCTTTACAACGGAGCCGGGCGTACAACTCTATACAGCAAACTGGATGACCGGAAATGATTTTGGCAAAAGAGGTTACAAGTATCTTCCTTATGCCGGATTCTGTCTGGAAACTCAGCATTTTCCGGATACACCCAATCAAGCGGAATTTCCTTCAACTTTGTTAAAAGCAGGCGAATCATTCGACTCCGAGACACATTTTAAGTTCTCCATAAAAAAATAAGAATATAAAACGGCCGATAAGCACATGCTTACCGGCCGTTTTATGTTGATGTGCTATTTCCTCTGTAGGGCTACAGCATATTTTTTATTTTAAAAGGTCATCCAATGCTGATTCGACTTTTTCAAAACCAAAAGTTGCTTTGACCTCACCGAACATCCGTTGAATCTGATCATTGCAGAGATTTCCAATACTTCCTTCATGGGTATGATTTACCTCTTTTGATGGCTTGAAGCGCCCTTCATCAATATCAATCCCGATAGTCCTGTAAGCCTCGCGGAAAGGAACTCCTTTCAGAACTTCATTGTTCACGACTTCAACAGAGAACAAATAATCGTATTTTGGATCGTCCAGGATATTGTCTTTAACAGAAATGTTTTCCAACATGAAAGTTGCGATTTCAAGACATTCATTGAGCGATTTAAACGCCGGGAATAAATTTTCCTTTAACAACTGAAGATCTCTATGGTAACCAGATGGCAGGTTGGTCGTCATCAGCGCAATTTCATTTGGCAAGGCCTGTATCTTATTACAACGTGAACGGATCAACTCAAAGACATCGGGATTTTTCTTGTGTGGCATGATGCTCGATCCCGTAGTCAAATGTGCCGGAAAAGAGATAAAGCCAAAATTTTGGTTGATATATAGACATACATCCATTGCAAACTTGGCCAACGTCGCCGCGATGGAACTCATGCCCTGGGCCAAGATACGTTCGGTTTTACCTCTACCCATCTGAGCATAAACCACATTGTAATTGAGGTCTTCAAATCCTAACAATTGCGTCGTCATCGTTCTATTCAATGGAAAGGATGATCCATACCCTGCAGCAGATCCTAAAGGATTCTTATTACAAACCTTCCATGCTGCACGCATCATCTCCAGATCATCCACAAGACTTTCGGCGTAAGCACCAAACCATAATCCAAACGATGAAGGCATGGCAATCTGCAAGTGCGTGTATCCAGGGATCAGAATATGCTTATACCGCTCGCTGAGTTGGATCAATTCATTAAAAAGAGCCTCCGTATTCTGGATGATATGCTGAATCTCTGAGCGGAAGTATAATTTTAGATCGACCAAAACCTGGTCGTTACGGGATCTGCCGGAGTGAATTTTTTTACCAGCCTCTCCAATACGCTGTGTAAGCAACATTTCAACCTGCGAATGCACATCTTCTACCGAGTCTTCAATACGAAAGTCACCGGCTAAAATTTCTTTATAGATATTTTTCAGTTCTTTTTGTACAAGCGCTAGATCCTCATCGGTCATCAGGTTTATGCTATTCAACATGCGTGTATGGGCCAATGAACCCAAAACATCCGCAGCAGCAAGTTGCAGGTCCATTACGCGGTCATTGCCCACTGTAAACGATTCTACAAAAGAATCGACATCTATATTTTTTTGCCAGATTTTCATTCGTATAATTTCTTTTTGATCCTGTTATTTTCAAAAGCCTTTGGTCGGTTTAGTGTTGATTGAAGCTTCTGATAATTCTATCACATACAATTTTTACAAAAATACCAATTGCAAATGGTTATATCAATGCAAAGATTGCATACATTTTGCTCAGAAAATTGGATGAAAAACAAAAAATCAGGTGGAAAAAAAAGACTGTTACAAAAAAAATAAAATGTTAAAAGTTTGTTAAATCGCGATAAACACACATTATAAGTAACCACTCACTTTATTTTTAAAAGTTATTTTGTCAGTTTTTTAAGTATTCCTATGTTTGTAGTGTAAGGGAGATGAAAAAATAGAAGATGGTAAGGTTAGTAAATACTTACCGCTTTAAATACACCGAAATTTCAAACCAAATATGATAGACCCCAAAGTCTTAAAACTTGAAAGAAATTACCTAACCAATTGTGAATCGAAATTTAAAGGCACGTCAAACCAAGATGTGCCTTTTTTCTTATGTCGAGTCAAGTTTCTCTTTTAATTGAAATTTTGGCTATTTTTGTTTAACATAATTGAGAATATTCAACATAAAACGTATACGATGGGAACAGAAAGCAAGAGACAGCAACGTTTTGCTGGGGTGATTCAACAGGATTTAGCAGCATTATTTCAACGCGAAGGTAATTCATGGGCTCCTGGAGCGTTTATCACGGTTACACGGGTTCGTGTTACACCTGATTTGGCAATTGCCCGTGTTTACATAAGCTTTTTGAACACAAAAACGGCACAGGAAAATATGAAGTCCATTCGTTCCAAAACATCTGAAATACGCTACAAACTGGGAGCAAAAATTAAGAACCAGGTAAAGATTGTTCCTCAATTGGAGTTCTTCCTCGATGATACCAACGAATATGTTGAACACATGGACAAACTATTTGACGAGATCGGCAAAGAACCGCGTCAGCCAGAATAATGCTATCTATCGCAGCCTGTTAAACAACCATGGTATTTGAACTGGATACGAACAGACTGGAGTTTCCACACCCAAGTTATGCAGAAGAAGATGGTTTACTCGCCGTAGGTGGAGATCTTTCGCCAGATCGTTTGCTACTGGCCTATAGTAACGGAATTTTCCCCTGGTTCAGTGATGACAGCCCTATACTTTGGTATGCCCCAGACCCCAGATTTGTGATCGATCCCTCCAAGGTCAAGATCAGCAAAAGCATGGCGAGTGTACTCCGGAAAAAAACATTTTCCTTATCGATAGACCGCAGCTTTAAAGAAGTCATTCAGCTTTGCGCGACTATCAATAGAAAAGATCAGGCTGGAACCTGGATAACCCAGGGCATGATCCAAGCATATAGTAAACTTGCGGAGCTAGGTTATGCACATTCGGTGGAAGTATGGCAAGGTGGTATACTCGTTGGCGGGCTTTATGGCGTGTTAATCAATGGTGTCTTTTGTGGAGAAAGCATGTTTTCAAAAGTCCCCAACGCTTCGAAAGCGGCCCTGATTTATCTCGCCCAAGAAATTGAACTACGTTTAATTGATTGCCAATTTCACACGGATCATTTGGAAAGCATGGGCGGTGAATACCTTTCCTTGACAGATTATTTAGCAATACTAACAAAAGACCAAAGACATGAGTAGTCCCTATCGTAAACATTTTGACATCGCTTCAGCCGTAACTTACCTCACGACACCAGGATCCGGCTTACTTTCACGTGAAACAAAGGCTTGGCGCTCCAAAAGAGACCAAGATTTCTTTGACGCGAACAGTACCTTACGCGAACAGCAAGGTGCAACTTTAGATGCCTGTCGGGATACGCTCGGTAAATTCTTTAATTGCCCTTCCCAAAATGTGTTCTTATCAAGTTGTTTTTCCTTTGCCTTCAATGCGCTATTGGCAGGTTTACCGAAACAATCGAAAGTGCTGCTATTGGACAATGATTATCCTTCGGTTAATTTTCCTACAATTATAAGCGGTTTTGAACATCAATTTGTCAGGATGGACGAACAGCTGGAAACGAATTTATTGGACACAATAGCAACATTTAAACCAGATGTCCTTATTCTTTCCATTGTTCAATATATTTCGGGATTAAAAATAGACCTATCTTTCATACAGGAATTGAAGCATCAGCATCCCGACTTGTTGATTGTAGGCGACGGCACCCAGTTCTTGGGAACAGATCTTTTTGATTTTACGCTTTCGGGCTTTGACGCCGTATTATCCAGTGGATACAAATGGCTTATGGCTGGCTTCGGCAATGGTTTTGTTCTCTTAAGTGACAGACTCAAAGCGATACTTTATGCGGATATCCAAAAAAATTACAGCTTCCTCAACAACCAATGGATGAATA
Source organism: Sphingobacterium sp. UBA865 (assembly GCF_002295765.1). Classification (NCBI taxonomy): domain Bacteria; kingdom Pseudomonadati; phylum Bacteroidota; class Sphingobacteriia; order Sphingobacteriales; family Sphingobacteriaceae; genus Sphingobacterium; species Sphingobacterium sp. UBA865. The sequence continues at coordinate 18,156 of NZ_DBGB01000018.1, forward strand.
AATCTGTGGTACAACTTTGTTTTGAACCAGGGCATCTGGACACCCTGTCGCACGGAACGCTACAGCAGTCCCTTCTTCAATTGGAGGAATGGGGATTTTCCGAAACAGTGGCCTATACCCAAAAGTTAATTGCAGATGCCCGCGCTGAACTTGCCGACCGGAAACTGTTATTGGACAGCATCATCAATAGACGTCCACAGAGCAATATTTTCAATATTCAGATCAACCCCGAAAATTATCAGACTCTCCTGGATGAGGGCATAAAATGCTTTCCCCGAGGATCGGGGATCCGTGTTGGATTTCATTTATACAATGATCACTCGGATCTTGAGAAGCTATTATATATTATCGACACAAAAGTAAAGTAAACATGAAATTTAGAATAGGCGACTTAGTACGGTTTGTCGATGAGCCCATTGAGGGGCATATCACATCCATGCAGCCCAACGATATTGTAGGCGTTACAGATGACACTGGTTTTGAGATTCCGGTGCCAATGGATAAAATCACTCTTGTCTTCGGTAATATGCGTCGAGCAGATGATGAACTTGACCAGCATGCGACACCACTGACACCACATCGATTTATCGAAAAAGGAATACTTTTGGCAATTTCGGGAGACCACAAAGATGGACTTGCCAAATTACATATCATCAATGAAACGAGTTTTGAGCTCCTAGTGTCCGTAGCTGAAGCTACAGCGAATAAAGTAAAAGGTATTTTCAGCAATAAAATACCGCCACACGATTCGATGCAGTTTTATACAGGCAACTTTGCAAATGTTGGGAAATGGCCTACCTTCCGTTTTCAGATCATACGGCATAGTGCTAGTTTGCAGGAACTGACATCACCAATCAACAGAGAACAGCGTGTACGTCCTGTAGATCTAACTAATCCAAAAGTCCTGAACGAAATTTTGGATGAAAAAATATGGTCCTACGAACTGGATAAGATTGAAGAGGATTTAGGACTGGACAAGTTGAAAAATCATTTCATACCACATCGTCCAAATAAAAAATAAGCTAGATGAATTTCATCTAGCTTATTTTTTATATACCAAACGGCTTTATTTTATTCAGCTGTCGCAGAAACCTTCTTGGTGCTCAACAATAATAGTACGATGCCAACCAAATAGACAATCCAGCCCCAGCGCATGTGCAGGGATTTAGAAAGCAATTTATCGGCAAATCCCCAGCCGAAATAATTATTGATCTTAAACCAGACCGCTGTTATACTCAACAGATACCAACAGGCGGCCACTCGGGTCATCCACTGATAAGCTCGAACCGCACGGACAAAAAACAAGAGGGCAGTCACCCCGAGTATAAGTAATGTAATAAAGAACAAGTAGGCATCTACCTGATATAAGTTCCAATTTCCCTTAATAGGCACTTTTAAGAATGGTGTCATGCTGGACAAAAAAGAAATGACTAGTCCAACAATGGCAAAGTATTTTTTGATAATAATCATGGTTCAAATTCCTTTAAAACTGCTACGAATATAAGTTGAATATTGACACATATATAACTTGTATTTCACTTTTTGAAAAATTATTCTATTTTTAAGCGCAATTAACGCTTAGAACAAATAAAAAACAAGACTAATCCAAAGATCATCAATCATTTAAATCTGGTTTTCACTTGTTTAAAAGAGATGAATATAATTTTTAGCATTTAAGCCGAATAATAAACATGAAAAGAGAAGTTGAAGAAATCGCAGCAGAACAACCTGCACAGCCTAATAAAAAGAAAAAGATCTATATCATTATTGGCGTCGTGCTATTGGTTGTCCTAGCGGGTGGCGGATATTACAACTATAGCCATCGACAAGCTATCGACGGCCTGCAGGTGGATAGTACCGCGACAGCTGTTGTAGGGTTTGACAATGCAGATCCCAAAGATCTGGAAGATGCTGATGGTTGGAGTTCACTGGAAGACTATCAACACTGGAACAATGCAATCTTCACGATTCCCGAATACGATAATATCCCGTTACGCTATAGAAGGGGTATTACAAAGATATTCATGGGTAATAACTACCTTGAACCTGTAGATGATAAACCTATATACAAGTTTACACGCATAAAAGATCGTGCTAAATCTGTTTTCTGTTATGGTAACTTTACCGATCGCAACGATTCAGACAGTTGGAATAAAGAAATGGCTTTTTTGGTAGAAAAGAACGACTACCAGAGCAGTGCCATCTGGATCATTTCAGCAAAAGGCGATATTTTATTCTGGAAGGAATATTCAAGCGAACTGCCACTCATCAACAGCTTCAAAAAGGGACAAAAAATTTTTATGGATGAGATGAAGTTAGTACCTGCTCCTGCTGATGGAATTATTGTCAAGAATAAAAATTCCAAGTACGCATTAATTTACAATAAAAGCAGCAAGACCTTCGACAGCTATTACCAATACAGTGATAGTGAAATTCAGGAAGCTACCACTTCTGAAGAGGAGCCTTATGTGGAAGAATTGCAAGATGTCACCATCGACTCTGCAACTACAAATACAGGTATTAAAGAGTAGTTTATCGTATTTTATCGCTTAAAATTTTCGTCACGACAGATCGTGACGAAAATCATTCGATATTGATACGCAAAACAAACACCTGAATTACAGACATATAACCATCAAAATCAGCTATTTAAAATCTTTCTAAATTAATCCCTTTGACAGATTTTTGACACAAGCACAAAGCTTTTAAGCTACATTTGTACCGTTAAATATAAGCGAGGGATTAGAGCTTTGAAAAATCTTAAAGTATTAGCGTTTACTCATAAACATGTCGAACTAAAAGATCTAGGTAATCTAGTGATCTGCAATGAGGATTTAGAAAGTCGCCTCATCAATCTAAAGCATAGCCTAGACATTCCAGAGATCTTTTATATTGGTACTTGTAACCGAGTAGAGTTTGTATTTTATGGTGCTCACGAATTGACCCATGAATTCATTGCTGATTTTATGGGAAAATTGAACTTCTGTGTTCCTCAGGAGAGACTACAATGTTATTTAGGACAGGTCAACAAATACGAGGGTATGGATGCTTTAAACCACCTGCTTCGGATGTCATGTTCACTTGAAAGTCTTGTTGTTGGTGAAAAAGAAATTTTGGCACAGGTACGTCGGGCCTATGATCGTTGTAGAGAAGCTGGTTTTACTGGAGATTTTCTACGTCTGATGATGGATCGTCTCGTAAAAACGGCTAAAGAAGTATACACCTATACTAAAATTTCCAGAAACCCAATTTCCGTTGTCTCGCTTGCCTATCGCAAATTGCGCGAACTAAAACTGGTTGAAAACCCTAGAATCGTCATTATCGGTTCTGGAGAAACCAATCAGAACTTAGCGAAATATTTCCAAAAGAACCAAAAAGCTAAGTTCGTTATTTTCAACCGCACAATAGAGAACGCAAAGGCCTTAGCCGAAGAATTAAATGCTGAAGCTTATCCCCTAGCTGATATTGATCAGTACAAAGAAGGCTTTGATATTTTAATTACTTGCACAGGTGCTCCGACCTCCATTATTGACAACACACTTTATCAATCCTTATTAAACGGAGAAACGGATAAGAAAATAATCATTGACTTAGCCGTTCCGAATGATATTGATGCTGAAGTTCTCCAAAACAATCCGATTCATTATATCGAAGTAAGCAGCTTACAAGCTATTGCGGAGAAAAACATCCAAGAGCGTTATAACGAATTGGAGAGTGCCGAAAAGATTATACAGGACAATATCCAAGAATTTTTACCTTTAATCAAACAGCGACGTGTAGAGGTTGCTATGCGTGAGGTTCCTGAAAAGATTAAAGAAATTAAATCATTTGCGCTAAATGAGGTTTTTGCTCAAGAGGTTCAAGCCCTAACCCCTGAAGCGAGAGAAGTATTGGAAAAAGTCATCAACTACATGGAAAAGAAATACATCAAGGTTCCAATGGTTATGGCGAAAGAAATTTTGGTTAAAACTCCAGAAACGGAAAAAAACTAATACTAAGCTTCCTCTTCGAACAGCGTTATATTCTATTACTTTTTGTTGCTTCCCTAGGTTTTGTACCAATGCCTATTAGCGGAATGAATCTGTGCCCGTCACCCGGAGCTATCCTTTGACTGTTTCTTTAAATTTCGGTTTGTCAATTATTTCCTGACATATAATGACAGTAACGTGTCAACATATTCCTTCTATTTATTTATTTTTGCTCTGATTAATGGTATTAAACACATTTTTCCGAAATTGTTTATTTCCGGGGCTCAATTGAATTAAAACACATGCTGTGCTAGTTGAATACGTCGCTACTGGGGGAACATTTTGTGATTGTTTTAATAGGTAAAGTAAAATTAACGTGAATAGAAAACTAATTATTGGTACCCGGGGAAGTGTTCTTGCCATGTGGCAGGCAAATTTTGTAAAAGATCGATTGGCAGAAATCGGAATTGAAGCAGAATTAAAAGTCATTAAAACACAAGGGGATATCATTCAACACCTTCGTTTGGATAAATTAGAAGGCAAAGGATTTTTCACCAAAGAGCTTGAAGAGGAGCTTTTAAGCGGGACCATTGATTTAGCTGTACACTCACACAAAGATTTACCTACGGTCAACCCTCCGGGATTGATCATTGCAGCGGTTTCTGAGCGTGAAGATCCCGCTGAATTATTGATTATCCACAAAGATTGTGTGGATATCAAAAAACGTCTTTCATTAAAACACAATGCGACTGTTGGGACATCATCCAACCGTAGAAAAGCGCAGATCTCGGCGCTACGTCCGGATCTAGAATTTGACGATCTCCGTGGTAATTTACAGACAAGAATCCAGAAGCTACGTGATGAGCAATACGATGCTATCGTACTTGCAAAGGCAGGTATTAGCCGTATTGAAATGGATATTACAGATTTTCATGTGGAAGAGATTCCTCCTGTTGAAATTATCCCGGCACCGGCGCAAGGAGTACTTGCTATTCAGATCCGTGAAGTTGACAAGGAACTTTTTGACGCTTTACAGCCCTTAAACAATGAAGAAGTAGCAAAAACAATCTCCGTAGAACGTTTGGTATTAAATAAATTTGACGCGGGATGTCATGCGCCATTAGGCTGTTATTGCCGTAAAAGCGGTGATGAATACGAAGCTTGGGCCTCTATTGCTGACACAAGCGAAGATTTTCCTGACCGTGTTTACCTTAGAGATACCGATGCGACGCGGTTAGCGGAGCGTATTTTCAGCAAATATGCAAAGGATAGAAAATTGCCACAATCTGTATTTATTTCCCGGGAGGTAGACGAAAATTCCTATTTCGCAAGAGCAATGGCCAAGCACAATATTACTATTGAGGGCCGCTCTTTGATCAAAATATTCCCCATCATCAACAAATTGGATCCTTTTATCCTAAAACACGTGGATTGGATTATATTTTCAAGCAAGAATGGTATTGAGCACTTTTTCAATTTAGAGCCACGTTTGAGCAAAAAGACCAAGATTGGTGTCATTGGCCGTGGCTCGGAAGAGATTTTGCGCAAATATGACCGCGTTGCTGATTTCTCTGGCGACAGTGAGGGCATCAATATGGAGGAAATTGCGAAGAAATTTGCTGAATTGGCCAATGGTGGTACCGTGCTTATACCACGTGCGAAGGAATCTTTGGAGACGATCCAAAAAGCATTAAGCCCGGAGACAAAAATTATCAATATACCGGTATATGAAACGGTCTTAGAAGAAAATGTAGATCCATCCAATGCGGAGGTATTGGTCTTTACCAGTCCGAGCAATGTGGAAGCATATTTTGCAGACAACCTACTGGAACCAGGCCAAAAAGTAATCTGTATTGGCCGCTCTACCGGTGCAAAGTTTGATGAGATGAATGTCCCTTATGCACTTCCTTATTCTCCAGATGAAATAGGTCTTTCTGAAGCCGTTTTTGGATTGGAGTATTAGAATCGTATAAAGTAGTTTGTATTTCAACGTCGGTAAACGATTCCACTGACTTTGAAATAAACAACATAGATCATATATAATCTTAATATAATGTTACAACGTCCGAGAAGAAATCGTAAATCTGCCGTGATTCGCGACATGATTCAAGAGACACGTTTAGACGCGTCAAATTTGATTTTCCCACTTTTTATCGTCGATGGGCAAAATCAAAAAACTGAGGTTAAATCGATGCCAGGCATCTATCGCTATTCAATAGACAATCTATTGAAGGAAGTGGAAAGTTGCCTGAAGTTGGGCTTACGTTCATTTGATCTTTTCCCTAACATTGAAGAGTCATTAAAAGACAAATATGCTACAGAAAGCTACCGTGATGGAAGTTTATACTTACGTGCAATTGCTGCGGTAAAGAAAAATTTTCCGGAGGCTTGTATCGTAACGGATGTTGCCATGGACCCTTACAGCAGTGACGGGCACGATGGAATTGTCGAAAACGGTGAGATCCTAAACGATGAGACATTAGAGGTATTGGGCAAAATGGCCTTGGCACATGCACAATCAGGTGCAGATATCATTGCACCATCAGATATGATGGATGGCCGCATCGGTTACATCCGTGAGCTATTGGACCATAATGGTTTTACTAACGTTTCTTTGATGTCGTATACGGCAAAATATGCTTCGGCCTATTATGGTCCTTTTAGAGATGCCTTAGGCTCAGCACCCAAGCATGGCGATAAAAAGACCTACCAGATGAATCCTGCCAATGCAAAAGAGGCGCTTATTGAAGCACAGCTCGACGCACAGGAAGGAGCGGATTTTCTGATGGTGAAACCAGGACTTCCCTACTTAGATATCGTTAAACTTCTTGCAGACAACTTCGATCTACCAATTGCAGTATATAATGTCAGTGGAGAATATGCGATGTTAAAGGCGGCAATTCAAAACGGCTGGTTAGACGAACGTGTCATCCTAGAAACGTTATTGAGCTTCAGACGTGCTGGCGCTACAGCAATCTTATCCTACCACTCCAAAGAAGTATTGGAGAAAGGTTTTATTTAACAACTTCCAGATTATCTTCGATAATCGGAATTTAACTAACAAAAGCTCGGGAATTCATTTTCGAGCTTCTGTTTTTTTAAAATATTATTTAAACCTTTTTACGACATTGCGGTCAAACAGAAAATTATAATGCGCCTTATTATGTTAAAAAGTATCATAATCAGCAGTTTCCTTTTATTGGCTCCCTCCATACATTAAACTACCTTTTACTTCTTTTTGGAAGGCAATTGGATTGCGGACAACGCTAAGCTGAAATCAATCACATTTAATAAGAATGGTGACGCCTTATTTACCTTTTCAAATTCAAACCCTCAGGGTCCCCAGACCTCAATTCATCAGAAAGTAGATAGCATTGCTATATTAAATCGCAGAAAATTTAGTGGCTACTTTTTTAGTCCAAATCTTTTTGGAAAATATAGTGATAACAAGACGGCTTTTGAGATTGAAATTAAGTCAGCAAATGAGATTATCCTGTTTGTCAATAAACAGGAAATAAAATTGCTAAAAAAAGAAGCTGTTACTCAATTTAAATAGCTAATATCAGGCTATTATGGATTCCTTACGTTTCTATGAGACTTATCTTCTTAAAAAAAGATAACTTCGCATTCAAATACATAGACTATGCAAGCACCTGATATTTCAAGAGCAAAATCTGCTGAGCTATTTGAAAAAGCAAAACAATATTTCCCTGGAGGCGTAAACTCTCCTGTTAGGGCTTTCAAATCCGTATATGGTACCCCATTATTTATTGAGCGTGGCGATAAAGCACACCTGTGGGATGCTGACGGAAATGAATTCATCGATTTTTGTTGTTCATGGGGCCCCTTAATTTTAGGGCACAATAATGATCAAGTTCGTGAAGCTGTAGCGGCACAACTCGGGAAAGGCTTAAGTTTTGGCGCTCCCACTGCGTTGGAGAACCAACTGGCTGAGTTGATTATCGAAAACAATAGGTTTATTGAGAAAATTCGCTTTGTCAGTTCCGGAACTGAGGCCGTAATGTCTGCAATCCGTTTGGCTAGAGGCTACACGAAACGTGATAAGATCATCAAATTTGATGGCTGTTATCATGGCCACTCCGATTCTCTTTTGGTTAAAGCGGGTTCTGGTTTGGTCACTTTTGGTGAGACATCATCGGCTGGTGTACCTAAAGCATTTGCAGACGAAACCATTGTTATCGAATTAAACGATAAGCAAGCTTTAGAAGCTGCTTTTGCAGAATTTAAAGATCAGATTGCCGCAGTTATTATTGAGGGTATACCTGCAAACAATGGCTTATTGTTGCAATCTAAGGAATATGTTCACTTCTTACGTAATATCACCAAAGAACATGGTGCAATGTTGATTATGGATGAAGTGATCACGGGATTCCGTATTGGTTTTGAAGGTGCTTCGGCTTACTATGACGTACAACCAGATATTATTACCTACGGCAAAATTATTGGTGGCGGAATGCCTGTTGGTGCCTATGGAGCCTCAAAAGAATTGATGGCCTGTATATCTCCTGATGGTGCAGTTTACCAAGCCGGAACTTTATCCGGAAATCCAGTTGCTATGGCTGCCGGCATTGCCGCATTAGGTATCTTGGCACAAAAGGATTTCTACACAAATTTAAATGCCAAAACAGAAGCTTTCGTCAATGATATGCGTACTTATATTGCGGAGAAAGGATATAAAGTTCAACTTTTCCATGTGGCTTCTATTTTTTGGTTTGCCTTCACAGAACAGCACGAAATTAAAAAAGCGAGTGAAATCGATCCTAAATCGATGGAATCTTATAAAATTATGCACCGCGAATTGTTAAATCGTGGCGTATATTTTGGTCCTTCAGGCTATGAAGTAGGCTTTGTTTCTGATGCACATACAGCAGCGGATCTTGACCAGGCAAAAAAACATATTTTCGATGCTTTAGACATTGTCTTTAGTGCATAAAATCAAACTACTATAAAAAAGCCCTCCAGTATATTACTAGAGGGCTTTTTTTATAGGTTAGTGGAAGTATAGGCTCGAATCAACGTGCTTATTAGAGTTTGTTTGCCAGCTTCTTATCTTTAGATTTCATCTTATTTAGTCCGGCAATAAGTTCATCCAATGAAAACTTACCTTTGATATCCATAAAAACACTTTCATCTTCGTTATCATGAACGAGTAGAGAAACCCGCTGAATAACATTATTCTTATCAATACGCGCATTCAGCGAAATCTCCTGTCCATCCGTGTTAATAACCAGTAATTCCTCAAATTTGTTCTTCTTCAAAAACTTATGGTAATCGTCCAAAATCCGTGCATTCTTCGTTTTGTCATTATTTGAAAGTGTCAGCATTCTGAACTTCTTTAATTTCTTTACAATTTCAGCCATTGCACGAGACTCTTCATCATTATCGTCCTTTAAGGCTTTTTTCATAAAGGGTTTTGTTAACCACATCGGTAAATTAATGGCAACAATCTCAGCGTCGTCCGATACATTAGACCGGCTGACGAAATCCATATTGGAGGCTTTTTTTATCATGCATGACTGCATGGAGAAAAGAACGCCAACTAGGCACAACAAGGTTAGTAATCTTTTCATAATCTTCTACTTTTTGTTGTTATCACCTTTATTCTTACTCACTTTATTGTTCCCTTCGTTGACCAAGCTAGTCACGTCTTTCAACGGTATAGCCCCGTCAAGGATCATAAATAGATTTTGCCCATCTCCGTTGATCGTTAGTAACAGATTGTTTAAGATGTCGGCATTTGCAGACATATTTTCGACCATGAACCGGATATCCTGACCTTCATTATTGAGCGACATGAGTTCTTCATACTTTAAATTTGAAACTGCCCCTTGAATAATACCTGTTAAGGCTTTATCCTCCCCATCTTCAACAATCAGCATCCGCAACGATTTAACATTCTTAAGTAGTGGTGTAATTGTCTGCATATCCTCATCGTCTATTTTCAAATTACCCAATAGCTTGAACATCGGCGCCCCGATTTTGAGTGTTGTCACACCTTTCTTTCCTTGATATTGTTCAAAAAGTTTATCCAATTTTGAAATTTGTGCATTTGCCATACTTGCTACAAGTAGAAGGCAAGCTATTAAAAAACCTTTCATTTTATTTTAGTTAATCGTTATTGACATTTGTTTTATATTCATTGCTTTATCTACACCATTTTCCAGATTATTTGCCAGTAAGCCTAAAGATTTTAGGGTCAGTTCAACAGCTTCCTGTTCGTTCGCGACAGGTTTCCCATTCAAAACCACATAATCTGCCTGATAGGGTTCACTTTCGACTGATTGCAGACTTTCAGCAACTATTTTCTTCTTTTCAGTCCATGCCTTCGCTCGTTTTTTAACTTTAGAATGTTTGAGCGTTTCTGCGATCTGTAACGTCTTACCGCTTTCCACCGAAGGGGTCCCATCATTAGCATTGGAAACTACCGTTTCTTCATTTTGTTGTTCGATCAGCTTCTTGTCCGCGGATTTTAGCTCTTTCATTTCCTTTTCGGCAAGTACAGGTACTCGCGTTGTTGGTTCCTGATTTAGGAATAGTGCAATTCCAATAGCCATTAACAACATGGCTGCTGCTGCATATTTTATCCAGCTATTATTCCACCAGATAATACGTTTCTTATCATCATTGATCTCACTTTGGAAGTCCTCAAAGGACCAATCCATTGTCCTATTCTTTTCCTGATTCAATGATTGAAAAAAAGCATCATCCGAGCTTTTCAATGCTCTTTCTTCCTCTAATGACGACTGGCCATTAAAGTACTTCTCTTCCAATTCTTTTAATTTCTTATCTTTCATCACTGTTCATCTTATTTTCAAAGACGATGAAACAATCGGGTTTATTTCTTATCAGAATAAATCCTCATGGTTTCATAATCGAATAATTTTGTCAATTGTTCTTTTACCTTCTGTCTAGCACGCATCAGATTAACTCTTACCGCAGACTCGCCCATCTCCAATACTTCACCGATTTCATCGATGTCATAATCCTCAACATCGCGCAGATGCATAACAAGCCGTTGTTTTTCGGGAAGGGAATTGATCATTTCAAGGATAATTTCTTTCGTATTCCCAACAGTATGTTCCGTCATGGTAACAACCTGATGCTGCTCAACAAAGTCTGCCCTGACCTTATCTTTTTTTAGACGATTGAGCGCTTCATTTTTAACACTCTGCATGCAGAAGGCTTCCATATTTTTATATTGAAGCAGCTGATCTTTTAATTGCCACAACCGCATCATCACATTTTGTACCGCATCAAAAGCCTCATCATCATCAACCAAGATCCGTTTCGCAAAGCGAAATAGCTTATCCTTATGGATGAAAACGGTATTTTTAAATTGCTCTTGGTTCATGTTATCGTCAATATTGAGACTTACGCTATTTTAATCTTCTAATCGGCTTTTGCCCCATCTCCGTATCACCTGTGCCTTTTATATTATCAAGACATTTCAGCTTATCGATTTATTACATCTAATATGACTATTTTTTTAAAAATATTTAATTCACTGTGTATTAAACTTCAATGAGTAGCCCAAACGGCCTATTTTTAACCTTATTACAAACAAAATAGGAACATAGACTGTTACTTAAGATGCTGAATGATTAAAAAATTAAACAAAAAAATTATGAAGTATTACAGAATTATCGGTATTACTGCTGCAGTAGCGCTCATGGTAGGCGCTATCGGGTGTAACAACTCATCTACGAAAAGTACAGGTGGAGCTGACTCAAGCAGCAGTATGGACACAAATACTGCACAGAAAATGGACTCAATCACCGTTAGTCCTATTGCAGACTCGAAAGAATTTCCTGGAGCTGATCTGCAGATCGCCTCGATCACTGCAGAAAAGGTAGGAACAGACTCCGCAAAAGTAACTGTAAAATATGCGATTAAGAATTTCAAATTAACGGAGATGACCGATGATGCCCATGCTGCCCATATGGCAAATTCGCATGATGGGCAACATATTCATTTTATTTTAGACAATAAACCTTACACGGCTCTCTACAAGCCCGAGAACTCTGTAACAGTACCGTTAAATTCGGAACATTACCTGCTCTCATTTTTATCAAGATCCTATCATGAATCCATAAAAACCACTGAAGCTTCTAAATTGGTAAAATTTAAGATTGATGCAACGGGTAAATTGACGACGGATGCAACACCAAAGGAATCATCACTTTTCTATTCTCGACCTAAAGGTGAGTATAAAGGAGATGAAACAAAAAATCTCCTGTTAGATTTTTACGTAATCAATACCAAACTTGCTCCAGATGGCAACAAGGTAATTGCAGATATCAATGGCCAGACATTTACATTGGACAAATGGGGCCCATATGAGATAAAAGGCCTGCCAATGGGCAACAATAAAGTAAAATTGACTCTAGTAGATAAGGATGGTAATGCTGTTACCGGAGATAATGTTTCGGTAGAACGTGATATCAAACTGTCTGAAAAATAAATCCAGAGCTGTACAAAACAAAAAAGAGTCGCATTGAAATGCGACTCTTTTTTGTTTAGGATAAACTTTGAGCAACAATAAGGCATCGTCTTTATTCCTTTTTGATTAAGGTAGTTTGTCAAAATCAATTTCTGGTGCATTATTTTTATTCCGGAATTCAAACTTACTTCCTTGCTTAACAACGTCACTAAAGAAACCACCATTTCTAAGAAAGTATCCGTTTTTGTTGATGCCGCCGATTGCATCAATGCGCTGATTTGCACGATAGGTATTATCCACACTGAAAGAAGCCGCTTGTACAGCTTTCCATTGCCCATCATAGACCCATTGATTGCCAAACTCAACCTTTCTACCCAGGTAGCCTTGATTCGGACTAAAGTTCTCCAAGAAACTATGGAATCGTTTCAGGTAGGTATTTGTCTGCGGACGTTTGAAGCTTGCGATCACATTCCATGCATTCTCTTCAGGTACAAAAAACCAGGCGGTATAGTCGGTATTTCCTCTTCCATCGGGCACACCTTTCAAGAGAAACTTATAGGTTATACCTGCTTTCCAAAAGTACTTGCGGTAACTCTGCCCGCCTGACCCTTCATTTCCAAACTCGCCCGAATGCACATCCTTTCCTTTTTTTAGTAGATGGATTTTTTGCTCATCTGGAATACTTTTCGGATCATCTGTATGGAATGGACTCCATACGGAAAATAAGATACGTCGCTCGGTTTCTGAATTAACCTGTATACCAAAGTAGCCTTCGCCAAAACCATTCGCCATAAAATAGGAACCAACTTTATCTTCGCCTTGAGGGACGGTAACTTCATTATAATAGTAACTCACGTTGCCCTCCGTAGGAACGGTATAATTAAGATGACAGGAAGGTCCTCTTCGGGACCAGTAGTAATAGTCGGGGTTATCAGAATAGATAAGTCCTTCTGACGCGGCTTCACCGCTAACAAGTAGTTCTGTCACATTAGCAAAATTACTGCCCGATTTACTGACTCCTTTTAAGTCGACCCGAACATAACCGGGAGCCTTTATTTCAATGGACAGCGGAGCTGTTTCGGCAAGTTCATTTCCTTCAACATCTACAACGGCTTTTTTCCCTAGTGCGTCAATTTCTATTTTAGATTTCCCAGCATCATTTTTCGCTTTCAGCTTTAATGTCAATTTCCCTGCTTTCTGAGCCCGAAAATAAACCGATGCCACTTCCTGATTGCTTGACCATTTTACGAGGCCATTACGACCGGAAATTTCCGCATCACCGGCTTGCCCTGCGGTGATGAAAGCGTTCCCGGCTAGAGGAACGGCATACGTCTTCCCTGCTGTCTGTGCGATACCGCTTATCGAAAGACAGGATAAAGCTCCCAGAAAGAGATACTGGATAAAGTGTTTTCTTTTCATACTTTATTTTTTTTATCAATTTATATATCAACCTTAAGCTAGTTATACTACCTGCGGTTATTCATATTCGTCATAAACTCGAGATGCTATTACATTCTAATACTTCGCGAAACCGACTACTTTATTAGTTCCGAAATTCAATTTATCAGCTACCTTTATGCTGCACTTTACTATTGAATAAAGATGGTATCGGTTTGTGAAACTGGATTATTTGATGAAGATAAGGCTTAGATTTACAGAAAAAGAAAGGAAATGTATATCAATCGATTGTGTAAAAAAACGGCAATAATTGACCACCATTCCTTTCCATTTAAATGAACTATTATAAAATGAGATGTATATTTTAACATTTTAAAAATACGATCTAATCTTTTTGTGTATTTTTAGGATCAGAGTCCCCTTTTATAAAAGCTAAAATAGCAAGCTCCATGGACAAATCTGCTTATAGCACATCAAAACGTATCTTAGGACAAAAACAAATCTCCATATTGATCCATGGACTCGCCTGGCTTATTTTCTTATCCTTTCCAGTACTATTTTTTAACAACGGTCAATTGGAAATTAAGGAAATACTTTTTGCACCGGCATTTTGGATTTTCACAGGCTGTTTTTTAATCCTATTTTATGTCAATGCCTATGTACTGATTCCATACAGCATAAAGCATCGAAAATTTATCAGTTACGGAATCTCCATTATTTTGACAGGTTTGTTACTAGCTTGCTATCTTCAGCCCTTTGACCGGCTGATGCGTATTGGACGTCAACAATTACCGACCCCTGGGGACAGAGAATTTTCACCTAGGCATCATCCTGATTTTCCACCGCCACCATCTGCTAGGCATTTCCCATACCGAGGTCCAGGGCAATCCCCGGGACAACGGCCACAACCTATCGATATCGCTTCTGTGTATATTTTCCTGTTAACTATTAGCCTTGCCGCGCTCTATAGAATCGTAACCTATTGGATGGAAACGCAGCAAAAAATGCAATTGGTCGAACAAGACCGTATGAAGGCCGAACTTTCCTTTTTAAAAGCGCAAGTCCACCCCCACTTCTTGTTTAATACCTTAAATAATATTTACGCATTGGCACTGACCAATGATGATGCCGTCGCAAGTAGTATTCATCGTCTTTCGCAATTAATGCGTTATTACATGGATGAACGGCACAGTGATACGATTGACATCAAGATCGAAATCCAGGCTATACAAGATTTTATCAATCTCCAAAAGCTACGCATTGGCCCGAATTGTTCGATCAGTGAACACTATACGGGGCTCGAACACCCTAAAACGATACACGCATTTGTGCTGCTTCCTTTTGTTGAAAATGCGTTCAAATATGGATTAAGCACCATAGAGCCCTGCCAATTAAGTTTTGAGGTCATTCTAACGCCAACATCCTGCACATTAAATGTAAAGAATAGCATTGCTACACAGTCAACCGAACAACACCGCACAGGAACAGGCCTTAAAAATGTTCAACGTCTATTGGAACATTTTTATGCCGACAGGCACCGCCTGACGATCCAACAGGAGGATCATTCTTTTTTTGTTCAGCTTATCCTCTATATTTCTCCATAAATTGTTTTTATATTAGGCTATACGATTATGTATACATAAAGCAGTCTATCTTAATTTAATCGATGTTAACTTGCATAGCTCTTGACGATGAACCATTGGCTCTTCGTGTTATTTCTACGTTCACAGCAAAGCATCCCGCTATACAGCTTGCTGGAACCTTCAATAACCCCCATGAAGCGAAGTTGTATCTCGCCAATAACAGTGTTGATTTGATTTTTTTGGATATTGATATGCTCGAAATCAACGGTATTGATTTTGCAAAAAACTTAAATCCAAGACCCTTATTGATTTTCACTACGGCACATAAAGAATATGCGATAGATGGATTTGAACTTGATTCAGTAGACTATCTTCTCAAACCATTTGACTTCACTCGTTTTGAACGGGCTATCGATAAGGCAATGACACGTTCAGCTTCACAGAGCCATCGCCCTTTCTTAATCGTTAATGTGGAATATCAACGCATCAAAATCTACCTTGATGAAATTGAGTGTTTGGAAAGCATGCAAGATTATATCAAAATTCATCTCATACAAGGAAAAACAATATTGACTTTGTCGACGATGAAAGCCATGTTGGATCGTTTACCGCCAAATCAGTTTATCCGCATTCATCGCAGTTTTGTTATCGCGGTCAAACACATCATTACGTTTTCACAACGTAAAATACAATTACCCAACTTCACATTGAAAGTCGGCGATGGGTACTATAATGAAGTGATCAAATGTTTACGTGATTCGTCGATGCAATAAGCCTCTTTATCGACACTTAACATTATTTTACATCTCCGTCCACTACCTTGCTTCCATTCATAAAAAAGAAGAGATATGGAACGCAAAAATTTTATAAAAACCTTATCATTGCTGGCATTTACAGGTCCAATGGTCTGGGCAGCCTGCAAGAAAGACGATACCGCATCAACCACGGACGAGGGCACTGACGTCAATGTCGATTCAAGCTGTAGTGTGACACCATCTGAAACCGAAGGGCCCTTTCCGACAAAAACACCTTCAAGTTATGTCCGCTCAGATATACGCAAAGGTGATGGTATTGGGGCTAATATGCTCGGTTTAATTACTATTGTCAATACAAATAATAACTGTGCGGCACTAGAAGGTGCCTTAGTGGATATATGGCATTGTGATGTGGAAGGTAATTACTCGCAATATGGTGGAACACAAATGCAATCCAGCAACTATCAGTCTGTCAATTGGTATCGTGGTAGACAAGTTACCAATGCCAATGGACTTGTTTCTTTCCAAACCATCTTTCCGGGCTGGTATCAAGGCCGAGCAACACATATTCACGTCCATGTATATGATGCTACCGGTAAATCGCTATTAGTGACACAAATCGCTTTTCAAGATAGCCTGTGTCTTGAAGTCAATAATACAGGTTCATCTTATGGTTACAAAAAAGGTGTTTCAGGATATACCTATAATGCCAATGACAACGTATTCAGCGATGGTGTTACCAAAGAAATGTCTACGGTCACAGGATCCTTATCTGAAGGTTTCCAAATGAAAATGACGATTCATGTTAATGCTTAACAGCCTGATCATGCAGGATATTAGAATCTATATCGCGGAACAGCGAGGGGAAACATCTACCGGAACACATTTAGTCAGGAGCACCCTCAATTATGGCTCCTTTGCTGCTCCTCACCGGGAAGCTATTGGTCGACTTCAACAGGTCAATAACTGGGAAGTTGCGCCTCAAGGCACTTTGGATCTCCCGACCAATAAAGGTACGGTCTCGCTTTTGATTCCTTTGATTGGGGATCTACTTGTAACAATGAATGGCCAAACCTACACGGTACCCGTTGGGACAATCTTAATATGCAATCCTGGAAATAGTACGGCAATTCATATAAGGGCATCGTCCGAAACTGAAGGCCCAGTGACCTTTCAAGAATTTGGACTTAATTCGACAATACACACTCCTACACTACCTCATATCGTGGATCTTCCATTTACATCTTCATTTGAGAAAAACAAGATGTATCCTGTAGGCACCGATTTAGCTACTGATTTTCAGTTCTACTTCGGTGCATTTGCTGGAAAACATGATTTTGAATTACAAACTGGCCCAGACCACAAAAACGTATTTGCATTTACGTTAGATGGTAATTTTGAAATTGAAGAACGCATCCTTTATCCATTTGATGGTCTTTATCTACCATATTCAAACAATTTGGACATCGAATTTTTATCAGCAACTGGCCTTTTGGTAGTTTTGAGTTTCTAAAAATAATATCCATCATCAAAGTCCAACCTATCAATTCACTCTGATTCAATAGGCTGTCGACATAAGAGTCCGTTTTTTTGAAAAACGACATATCATTGTTCATAACTGGATAATGTACGTTTCGAAAGACCGATTCATAAAAAAAGTGAAGGGGCTACCCTTCACTTTTCCACACGATATTAATAAAATGTTGAAAACCTTATTTCGCTTTCAGGACGAACTCCCAAGTTATTCACAACTTGTTAATATTGCTGTTTAATATCCTAAAAAGGGTTAAAAACCAACGCTTTTCAAGTTTAATCCTGTACGCTCGTCTAAACCGAACATTAAGTTCATATTTTGTACAGCTTGACCGGATGCTCCTTTAAGCAAATTATCAGTCGCATTTAAAATAAGGAGCTTATTTCCGTGCTTTTCGAGGTGGATAATACTTTTATTTGTATTGACAACCTGCTTAAGGTCGATATTTTTTTTGCTGATATGCGTAAAAGGGTGAGCGGCATAATAGCTCTCATACAATGCGTAGGCCTGCTCTTCAGACAAATCGGTGTCTACATAAATAGCCGAGAAAATTCCCCGGGCAAAATCTCCACGTTGTGGAACAAAATTAATTTTTGCTGCAGCACGTTCCAACAACGATCCTGCTGACACCGGTAAAAATCCCGCTTGCAGCTGATCCAAAGATTCTGAAATTTCCTGTAAATGCTGGTGTTCAAAAGATTTGTAAGCAGAAAGATTATTGTTACGCCAGGAAAAATGCGTGGTTGCACCCGGTTTTTGCCCCGCTCCTGTTGATCCAGTCGTTGCATTAACATGGATTTGATCCGGTAATAAGCCTTTACTCGCTAATGGCAATAAAGCCAATTGTATGTTTGTAGCAAAGCATCCTGGGTTTGCAATATACTGCGCTGTTTTGATTGCTTCTTTGTTTAGTTCTGGAAGCCCATACACAAATTGGTGCCCTTGGAAAGCTGTATTCGCACGAAGACGATAATCTTGTGAAAGATCAATAATCTTCACGGATGCATCGATCGGATTTGCATCTAAAAATTTGCGTGCATCTCCATGGCCCACACATAAAAACAAGACATCAATCGCGGAGTGATAGTCGGAAGAGAAGGTCAATTCAGTATCGCCAAATAAATCATTGTGAACTTCATATAACTTATTTCCTGCATTGGAAGCACTATTAGCAAATACGATTTCCACCTCAGGATGATAAATCAATACACGTAATAATTCACCACCAGTATATCCTGCCGAACCAATTATTCCTACTCTTATCATTTTTTTGAATTTAGAATTTAGGGATGTGTTGTCCCCCATTATGCCCTGTATTTTTTCTTATCAATTTTACGTTAAGAAAAAATACAGGGCACAAAACACGGTTTATTTTTTATTCACTTTGTGCCAAATGATGGTTTGATTTCCAAAAATTTTGGAGAAACCTTTCACATCGTCACCTGTATAGCCCTTATTCATCTCACCATAGCTACCGAATTTATTGGACATCAAATCGTGTTCAGACTCGACACCAATGACGACAAAACGGTATGGGTGAAGTTCAACAATCACTCGGCCAGTCACTGTTTCTTGTGAAGATTGCAAGAATGCTTCAATATCACGCATAACGGGATCGTGCATTTGGCCTTCGTGCATATAATTTCCATAGAAAGCAGCGATTTGGTCTTTCCAAGACAATTGCCATTTGGTCAAGGTATGTTTTTCTAAGGCATGGTGTGCCTTAATTAAAATGACAGAAGCAGCAGCTTCAAAACCCACACGACCTTTGATACCAATGATGGTATCACCCACGTGGATATCACGGCCAATACCGTATGGTTGAGCGATTGCCTGTAATTCTTGAATCACTTTAACAGAAGCCATTTTCTCACCATTTAAGGCCACAGGTTCTCCTTTTTCAAAATCGATTGTAATTTGTTGTGGCTCTGAAGAAGTCACTGGAGTAGGCCATGCCGATTCAGGCAAATATTGGTTGGATGTCAATGTTTCTGCTCCACCAACAGAAGTACCCCAAAGTCCTTTATTGATGGAGTATTTTGCTTTTTCAGCAGAATACTCTACACCATGCTTATTCAAATACTCAATTTCGGCTTCACGCGACAATTGCAGATCACGGATTGGGGTGATAATTTCCACTCCTGGAATCAGGGTCTGGAAAATCATATCGAAACGTACTTGGTCGTTTCCTGCACCGGTAGATCCATGAGCAACACATTCAGCACCAATTTTCTTTGCGTAGTTTGCAATTGCGGTTGCTTGGCATACACGCTCAGCAGATACTGACAATGGATAAGTCGCATTTTTTAACACATTGCCAAAAATCAAAAATTTAATAGTTTCGCGGTAATAGTCTGCCGTTTCGTCTATAGCTGTATGTGATTTCACACCTAAAGCATAAGCACGTTCTTCAATATTTTTTAATTCTTCATCCGAAAAACCACCTGTATTTACAACTACGGAATGAACTTCTAAACCTAAATCTTGTGTAAGATAAATACAACAGAATGAAGTATCTAATCCGCCACTAAATGCTAAAACTACTTTTTTCATTAGAATGTTATTTTATGAGTGTTTGTTTTCAACGGCTGACTTAAGCTCGTTTCACTCGGTTTTTTATTATTATGTTGAGAGAACCTTGAACTGATCTTGTTATTATGAACGTCTTCAGTTACCTGTTACATCTATTTTCAATATAATCGATCAGCTTTAGCTTAATATCCTTTTGCTACTTTGTTATGCTTCGGAAAATTGACGGCAATAAATTTATTGGCCGATTTCCAAAACTTCGCCTGTATACGCTTTAGCAGAGACTGTTTTTGTGTAATTCTTTCCAAGCGTTCTTTCGCTTCATGCTTGCGCTGGATCTTCTCTCGCAATTCACGTTCTTTCTCTTCGGGGTCCCAAAGCATGGCTGTACACATACAGTTTTTACGGTCTTTGCTCATCAGAATTTCATAATTCACGCAACTTTGACAACCCTTCCAAAATTCATCATCGGAGGTCAATTCGGAATATGGAACCGGTTCATAGCCTAGTTCTGAGTTGATTTTCATCACGGCAAACCCGGTTGTCAAACCAAAGATCTTCGCTTTAGGGTATTTCTCACGGGAAAGTTCGAAGACTCTTTTTTTGATCGCTTTTGCCAAACCGACTTTTCTGAATTCGGGATTGACAATCAAACCTGAGTTCGCAACATAATCACCATGCCCCCAAGTTTCTATATAACAAAAACCTGCCCATCGGCCATCTCTATGTAAAGCAATCACTGCTTTACCTTCATTCATCTTGTTGGCAACGTATTCTGGTTTACGACGCGCAATACCAGTACCACGAGCCTTTGCAGACTCGAACATTTCGTCGCAAATAACCTCTGCATAATGTGCATGCTCAGGTTTAGCCGGGATAATTAAAAAATCTGATATAGTCATTGACTTACGACCCTAATAATAAAACAACAACTACTGTCGTGTTTTGTTACTAAATAAATTAAAATAATGGATTCAAAACCATCGGACAATCATGGTCTTGCTTGGAAAGATTCACTACCTCAAATCAAGCCCGAGGTAGTATAGGTCGTCGGAGGCGTAAAACAGGTATTTCTACAAAAATGAAAGCACAGAAGACCTTCCTCATAAACTTCTCAAAAGCTTGAGTATAAGAATAATCGTTCTTTTTGTTCTGTTTCATTTTTTAATGCGCTGTCAATTGTTTCTGACGATGCAAATGTATAAAAATATTTTTTTCTTTTCCACAATATTCTAATTGATTTTTTGCAAAAATCAAAAATTTACAATCTACCATCAAAACCGCGTTGTAAGCTTCATTTTCAAGCAATTAATCCGCAATAAGCCGGCAATAGACCGCGCACATTAGCGATATTAATTTGACAACAAAACGTATAAAGGTTTAAGGCTTTATCAATTAAAATTGTTGTTTTTCCTATCGGTTCGTTATTTTTAGTCAAAAACAATACTTTTGTAGGGATCATTTAATGGAGAATAGTATGTCACCGAGTTTAATTTTCTATCTTATTTTTGCTGTCCCTTACATTATCTTTATGTATTGGCTCGTCAAACAGGACAAACATAAATATGCCTGGGGAATAGCAATCATTACTATTGTTGCCCTATTAGCGATTTACGTATCGCAGAAAGCCAGTAAAGTGGCCATGGACAATTATCAACAGCATCAGATCGACTCGAGAGAGATCGAGCGGGAAGAGCGTTTACAAAAACAACAGGATAGCATTAATCATGCTCAACAATAAAAAAGCGGCGAATGCCGCTTTTTTATTGTTCGTTTGTATAATTTCAAATAAGACCTTCTAATTTAAAGAGAAAAGCATATTCCAATGCAATTTCCTTTAAGTAGTCAAATCGACCAGATGCCCCACCGTGGCCATAATCCATATCTGTCTTTAAAAGTAAAACCGTACCTCCGGTTTTAGTTGCCCTAAGTTTAGCCACCCATTTTGCTGGTTCAAAATACTGCACCTGACTGTCGTGAAGCCCAGTTGTGACCAATAAATTGGGGTATTCTTTTGCTTCAATGTTTTCATATGGAGAATAGGCCTTCATATAACTATAAGCTTCCTTTTCATTGGGATTGCCCCATTCATCATATTCATTTGTAGTCAACGGTATAGTATCGTCCAACATGGTATTCACTACATCCACAAACGGTACCTGAGCTATTATGCCATGATATAGCTCGGGCGCAATATTAGCGACTACGCCCATCAGCAAACCTCCTGCACTTCCCCCCTGTGCATAAAGATGTTCGGGTGTACAATAATGTCGATCAATCAGGTATTTACCACAATCCACAAAATCATAAAAGGTATTCATCTTATGCATCATTTTCCCATCTTCATACCACTGCCGCCCCATTTCCTCTCCACCTCTGATATGTGCCAAAGCGTAGATAAATCCACGATCCAACAAACTCAGTCGATTGCTCGAAAAAGTGGGGTCCATCGATGCCCCGTAAGATCCATAGGCATATTGCAACAATGGAGCTGAACCATCAAGTTTGGTTCCTTTTTTATAAACAATAGAGATCGGCACCTGAATACCATCTCTTGCCGTTGCAAAAACACGCTCGCTGATATATGCAGCTTGGTCATATCCACCCAAAATCTCCTGTTGCTTTAACAATACTTTCTCCTGCTTAGCCATGTCATATTCATAGACTGAGCTTGGTGTTACTAAAGAAGTATAGCCATATCGCAACTTATCGCTGTTGTATTCAACATTAATAGCCGGATATACCGTGTAGGTAACTTCTCCAAAATCCAAATAGTGCTGTTGCTGACTATTTAAATTATAAATTGCCAATTGAGTCAATCCGTTTTTTCGTTCAGCAATAGCTAGAAAACCCTTAAACTCTTTAATATCGCTGACCAATACATCCGGTCGATGATCGATGAATGTCTGCCAGTTACCGCGCTCTGTACGATCTAAGGGACATTGCATGATTTGAAAATTGATGGCCTCATCATTGGTCAGAATTAAAAAGCGATCGTCCAATGCAATGACCGAATAGAGAACATTGTGTATCCTTGGCTGAAAAACGCGAAATTCCGACTGCGGTAAATCAGCATTCAATATCCAAATTTCTGAAGACAATGTCCCTTCAGAATTGATGATGATATATTTTCCATTTTTGGATTTCCCGACAGCAATATAATTTGTATTATCTTTCTCTTCATACACGGCCACATCCGCTTTTGTATCGCTGCCCAATGTATGTCGCATAATCCTCTCGCTAAGTAAAGTTATAGGATTTTTAGCCGTATAAAACAACGTCAGGTTATCATTTCCCCATATCGCTGCCCCCTCTGTATTCTTTATCTGGTCGTGATAAATTTCTCCGGTCTCAATATTTTTGATAAATATGGTATATTCCCTCCGGGATACGGTATCCACACTAAAGGCAAGCAAACGATTATCCGGACTAACCGAAAATCCCTTTGCCGTATAATATGCATGCCCTTGGGCAAGCTGATCTACATCCAATAGCACTTCTTCTTCGCCCTCAAGCGTACCCTTTTTCCGACAGAATTTAAAATACTGTTTCCCCTCTTCCGTACGGCTATAATAGTAGTAGCCATTTTTGAAATAAGGTACCGACTCGTCTTTTTCCTTAATACGGGACTTCAATTCGTGAAAAAGATCCTCCTGTAGGTCTACTGTATCCTGAAGCATCAAACTGGTGTAATCGTTTTCCTTTTCCAGATAGTCAATAACTTCTTGAGCTTTTTCTCCTTTTTTAAAGTAATCAATCATCCAATAATAATCATCTCGCACAGCATCATCATGTATGTTTCTTACATGAGGGTAAACTGCTGCCATTGGGGCCATTACATTAGGCCAAACTATTTTTTTATTTTGTTGCATTCGCTTTCTTATTCGCTATTTAATATAAACGCTTTCTCATTCTGCTGTCCGGACCATCCCATAAAACAGGAGCCTCCTAGAAAGATTTGAATTTAAGATATTTCGTCAACAGTTTAATAAGAGATATGGATTATAAATACTTTTAATAAAAATTAACAGTTCAGAAGAAGCATTAGCATTATCTTTGCTATTCTGCTATAGTTAGGAATAAATGAGCAGGCACGCTCTTGAAAAAAAATTAAAACACACAGGAGAGAATAACCAGGTGGAATGCGTTCATGGCAATCATTGAAAGCAGACACTTCATTAAGAATTATTTACATATGAATTTAAAAAAATCACTATATCTAATTGCTTTAGGCTCATTGCCACTTATCTCTTTCGGACAATCGGATACCATTCCAGCAAATTGGTTTAATTTGGACTATAAAACGGATGGGGTGATGGGAATCAGTACCGAAAAAACGTATAAAACTTTATTGAAAGGGAGAAAATCCACTCCAGTCATCGTTGGCGTATTGGATGGAGGTGTGGATGTTTATCACGAGGACCTCAAAGATGTCGTGTGGATCAATGTGAAGGATAGTCTTGCAAATGGTATAGATAATGATGGCAATGGCTATATCAATGATAAATATGGCTGGAACTTTATTGGAAACGCCAATGGAGAAGATGTTCAGTTTGACAACCTTGAACTGACAAGACAGCTTAGGATACTGGACGAAAAGTTTGCAAACATCACAGCGGCAACAGAACTCAATGAAGCTGGTCGAAAAGCTTTCGCTAGTTATCAAAAAATGCTTGCCAAATATAAAAACAAGCTAGAAGAAGCTAAAATGGGTCAATTTTCGTACGATGCGCTCAAACGCAACATAGACGCTGTGGTACGTGAAATAGGTAAAAAGCCCGAGGATATCACACAGGAGGACATAGACAATTTCAAAGCGACCACAAATACGCAACGCATCGCACTGGGCTATGCAAAGGATGAAATCCACAACGGCGGCTTTGCCAAATTTTTTGATGATATCACCGAAGGTGCAAAATATTTCAACAATCAAGTTGATTATCATTTAAACAAAGCATACGATTCTCGACCTATTGTTGGCGATAATTATGAAGATGCTTCAGAGCGCCATTATGGCAACGCGGACGTAAAGGGACCAGATGCATTACATGGCAGCCATGTCGCAGGAATTATCGGTGCAAAACGCAATAATAATATCGGTATCAATGGAGTAGCGGATAACGTTAAAATACTCACGGTTAGACTCGTCCCTGATGGTGATGAGCGTGACAAAGACGTCGCAAATGCTATTCGCTACGCTGCAGACAACGGAGCCAAAGTACTGAACATGAGCTTTGGGAAAAGTTATGCCCATAATAAGCAGGCCGTAGACGATGCCATCAGATATGCTGAATCCAAAGATGTATTGATGGTTCATGCCGCAGGAAATGACAGTGAAGATAACGATATAGAACCTAATTTTCCAATGAAGTATTATACGGATGGAAAAGGTGATACCACCGGAGTTGCCAATGCATGGATCACCGTAGGCGCAACCGGTCTTCATTTGGACAATGAACTATTAGCCGATTTTTCCAATTATGGCAAAAAAACGGTCGACGTTTTTGCTCCTGGCGTCCACATCAACTCAACGGTACCAGATTCCAAGTATAAAGAAGAACAGGGCACGAGTATGGCTGCGCCCGTTGTCGCTGGTCTGGCGGCAATGATTCGATCTTATTATCCCAATTTGAGCGCGGTGGAAACCAAACAGATTATTATGGAATCGGTGGAAAAGCCGAACCAACTGGTACAGATAAAGGTTGGTGAAGATGCCACCAAAACGGTTCGATTAGCGGACATCTCGGTCACCGGAGGAATCGTCAATGCTTATAACGCCATTATAAAAGCAGAAGAATATACCAACAAAAAGAAAAAATAAATATTTTCTCGTTTTTTATACCAAAACTATCTTTTGTCCGTTTAATTATTTAACTTACAGAGACAAAACAACAGATGCTTATGGTAGAAAACTTTACCCAATCAGAAAACGAAGTTCAAAATTTGCTAACCCAAAACGAGAAGGTAATGACAGACGAGGACATAGAAAATGAATTGAAACTTCAATTACCAAAAATGTTGCTTCATCCAAGCAAAAGAAGTGTAGAGAATATCCTGGCATATTCGAAACAACTGGAAAAAAGAAAGGCCTAATCTGGGAGATTAGGCCTTATTTTTTAACCTTAATATCGTCTTGATTTATCTATGATCCAAAACAGTTGAGACTTCCCTTCCGTTTTGCACATTAAAATCAGAGTATTCACCATGTAGTAGGTTTCAAAATTTCTTTTTTGATGGAAATTTTGGCTAGTTTTGAACCGATGTTAAAACAAGAACGATACAAGGCTTTCGTAGATTATTTCTCCAAAAATAGTCCTGACGCACAGACAGAACTCAACTATAGTAATCCGTTTGAATTACTGGTCGCTGTTATTTTATCTGCACAATGTACAGATAAAAGGATCAACCAAGTCACGCCCAAATTGTTTGAACGCTACCCTGATGCACACAGTTTGGCAGCTTCTAGTGTAGACGAGGTGTTTAGCTATATACGATCCGTAAGCTATCCAAATAACAAGGCCAAACACCTTGTTGGAATGGCTCAACTACTGATTGAAAAGTTCAACAACATTGTACCCGAAAAAATTGAGGATCTTGTGAAACTTCCTGGTGTAGGTCGAAAAACTGCTAATGTCATTTCATCTGTTGTTTATCATAATCCGGCGATGGCCGTAGATACCCATGTTTTTCGTGTTGCAAATCGTCTTGGGCTAACCTATCGTGCGACAACGCCATTGGCTGTAGAAAAACAGTTGGTAAAAAATCTACCCAAAGATACAATTGCCATTGCTCATCATTGGCTTATCTTACACGGACGTTACATATGTCTGGCCCGAAAACCAATGTGTGAGAAATGCCCTATTACTTATATGTGCAAATACTTTGAAAAAAATCACCATATAAAAAGTGTTTCAGCTATATCAGAAACAAAAAGCTAATTTTTTTAGTGAAAATATTTGGTTTATGATTTTTAATTTTTAATTTTGAGAAATATATACTAAAAATATGAGCAACACAGATAAACTAAAGGCTTTACAGCTGACGTTAGATAAATTGGAGAAGAACTTTGGAAAAGGTTCAATTATGAAGTTAGGGGATACTGCTGTTGAGCCGATCGAAGCTATTTCTACAGGATCTCTAGGCTTGGATATCGCCTTAGGCATTGGCGGTGTACCAAAAGGCCGTATCATTGAAATATACGGACCTGAATCTTCGGGTAAAACTACCTTAGCAACTCACATTGTTGCAGAGGCACAAAAAAAAGGCGGTATTGCAGCAATCATTGATGCTGAACATGCTTTTGATAAATATTACGCTCAAAAATTAGGCGTAGATGTAGAAAATTTATTGATTTCTCAACCGGATAATGGTGAGCAAGGTTTAGAAATTGCTGATAACCTAATCCGTTCTGGTGCAATCGACGTTATTGTCATTGACTCCGTTGCGGCTTTGGTACCAAAAGGCGAGATCGAAGGCGAAATGGGCGATTCTAAAATGGGGCTTCAAGCTCGTTTGATGTCTCAGGCTTTACGTAAGTTAACAGGTACAATTTCAAAAACAAACTGTTGTTGTATTTTCATCAACCAATTGCGTGAAAAAATTGGTGTCATGTTTGGTAACCCAGAAACAACAACTGGTGGTAATGCCTTAAAATTTTACGCTTCTGTACGTTTAGATATCCGTCGTACATCACAAATCAAAGATTCTGATGAAGTATCGGGTAACCGCGTAAAAGTGAAGATTGTAAAAAATAAAGTAGCCCCTCCGTTCCGCATAGCGGAATTTGATATCATCTTTGGTGAAGGTATCTCTAAAGTAGGTGAAATCATTGATCTAGGTGTTGAATATGGTATTATTAAAAAAGCAGGCTCCTGGTTTAGCTATGGTGAGACCAAATTAGGACAAGGTCGAGACGCTGTTAAAGCCTTATTATTCGACAATCCAGATTTAATGGACGAACTTGAAGCTAAAATCCGCGCTGAAGTGACAGGAGAAGATCCAATGCTTAACACCGAGGAAAACGAAGACTAGTTCCTGTAAAAATTAGTATAATGTAGGTAGCCATCCTGTTTAGGATGGCTATTTTTTTGCGAAAGTTCAAGTGCTTAGATGATTATTTTGTTACATGTCCAAAGTTTTCAATTTGTACTCATAGATTTTATTAATTTTAGAAAGGCGAATTAAAAACGCCTGACATCCAAATGCTAAACTTAATATAAACAATGAATCGTAAACTAATTCTATTCCTTCTAATACTGCTAAGCTCAGTATTCCATCTACATGCACAAACAATACGCGTACTCTCGTTCAATATCCATCATGGAAACCCACCCACTGAAAAAGAATCTATTATCAATCTTGACACGGTTGCCAAGATTATTAAAAATTCCAAAGCTGACATTGTAGGTCTTCAGGAAATCGATGTTAATCTCGGTAGATCATATTTTGAAAATCAAGCCAAGAAATTAGCCGAATTAACAGGCATGCACTATATATTTTCCAAAGGAATAGACTTGGATAAAGGTGAATATGGCACCGCCATATTGTCAAAAAATCCGATTGAACGTGTAGAAAAACACCTTCTACCCTCACCTGTGGAAAGCGAAACACGTAGTTTATCTGTAATCGAAGTCACTATTCACAAAAAGAAACTCTTATTTGCGAATACACACCTTGACCTGAAAGACAAAAACAAAATCGAACAGGCAAAATTCATCACCAATCGCTTCAAAAACGAAAAGTTACCCACCATCCTTGTCGGTGATTTGAACTCCGAGCCCAATGATCCAGCGATTATTGAACTTAGCAAAATATTCACAAAAAGCAGTATTGCCAATGGATTTACGTTTCCTCAAGATAAACCCACTACTGAAATTGATTATATCATGATCAATAAAACAGTTGCCGCAAGGTTTTCTAACCATCGAATTTTGGACGAGAAATACGCTAGTGATCATCGTCCATTATATGTCGAGATAAATATTAAATAACCACTTGTGACCTTTAAATATGAATTTTAACAGAAGAAGATTTTTAGAAGTCCTGGCGCTGGCTGGGATTACATTACCGAATATAAGCGTCGCGCAAGAAAAAGAAGCAAATGAGGCAGAAGGCGAGTTCAGTTTTCTCGTACCTGCCTATCTACAGAATCAAACGGAAACAGGCGTCAGTATTTTTACAATTTTGAGCAAAGAGGCTTTTGCTTGGCTCGAGATTCTCGATAACGCAGGAAATGTCCATAAAAAAATCTACCAATCCGAAGATGGGATGATCAACGCCAATACTGACTTTTTTCATTTTACAATTGAGGACGCGCCGCGCTCATTTCGCTATCGCATCAAGGCGAAGGAAGTCCAAAAATTCGATCCTTATAAAATTGTATATGGCCAAGAAATAGAAACACCTATTTTTGAGGCTAAATTAGCCAAGAGCGATCAAGAGCAGATTCGCTGTCTTGTATATAACGATGTACATGAGGAAAAGAGCAGTTATCATGACCTTATCCCAAATCAGGATATCGCGCCTTACGATTTCTTTGTGATGAATGGAGACTCATTTCATTATGTCACCAATCAGCAAGATATCACAGAGAAATTGCTAAAGCCAATTGAATTTTTTGCGACAAGCAAACCATTCATCATGAATCGAGGAAACCATGAGACAAGGGGATCTTTCGCTCGTAATTTCAAACGATATTTTGGTTATCCGGACAACAAGTATTACCAAGCCTTTAAAAGAGGGCCTATTTTTTGGATCATGCTAGACAGTGGCGAAGACAAGCCTGACAATCATGAGGTATACGCCGGAACAGTCGATTACGATAACTACAGAAAAGAACAGGCTCAATGGCTGGAACAGGTCCTCCAATCCAAAGAAAGAAAGCGTGCTCAACATACTGTTGTCATTAGCCATATTCCAATTTTTCATTCGGACGACTGGCATGGCACCCTGGATAACAGAGCATGTTTCCATCCCCTGTTTCAGAAATATAAAATTGATGCCATGATCTCGGGCCACACCCATCAATATGGATACTATCCAGCAGATAAAGACCACAATTACCCTGTCTTTATAGGTGGTGGTCCAAAAGCGGGGAAAAGAACCATCATCGATGTGGCCGGGAACAACAAGTCATTGAATATTCGGATGACTAGAGACGACGGAACAGAATTGGGATTATTTAAAAAATAGAAAAGGCGCTTTATAAGCGCCTTTTTCTATTTTAACAAAGCTGTTATGCTAGCTTCTTTATTCTCCCTTTTCCAAGAAAGGATATCTATAATCTGTATCTGGATTAAACGTCTCTTTAATTGTACGAGGAGATACCCAACGAAGCAAATTGATCATTGATCCTGCTTTGTCGTTTGTACCCGAACCTCTAGCACCACCAAACGGTTGTTGACCTACGACAGCACCTGTACACTTATCATTCACATAGAAGTTACCCGCAGCATGTCTCAATTTATCTGTTGCTAAATTAATGGCATAACGATCTTGCGCAATGATTGATCCTGTCAAGGCATAAATAGATGTTGTATCAACAATAGCTAACGTTTCTTCAAACTTAGCATCCTCGTAAACATATACCGTCAGCACAGGTCCGAACAATTCCTCAACCATGGTTTCGTAATCTGGTTTTGAAGCCTCAATGATTGTTGGATGGATGAAATATCCTTTAGATTTATCGTATGTACCACCAACTACAATTTCTGCTTCATTAGATTCTTTAGCTCTGTCGATATACTTCGCTAATTTATCAAACGACTTCTCATCAATGACAGCATTGAAAAAGTTCGTGAAATCCTCTGTTCCGCCGATTGTAAAAGATTTTACGTCATTCGTCATAGATTCCTTCAATGCTGGCCACAATGATTTAGGAATATATGCACGTGAGGCAGCAGAACATTTCTGGCCTTGGTATTCAAAAGCACCACGAACTAAAGCTGTATTCGCAACCTTCAAATCAGCCGAAGGGTGTACAACGATAAAATCCTTACCACCAGTCTCACCAACAATACGTGGATATGTTTTATAACGGTGGATATTGTTACCGATCGTTTTCCAAATGTCTTGGAATACTCCTGTTGAGCCAGTGAAATGGATACCTGCGAAATCTGGGTGTTGGAAAATCACATCACCTGCATCAGGACCTGAAACATACACCAAGTTGATTACACCATCCGGAAGACCAGCTTCACGGAAAATTTTCATCAATACATTTGCTGAATAGATTTGGGTATTGGATGGTTTCCATACAACAACATTACCCATCATTGCAACACACGACGGTAAATTACCCGCAATAGCTGTAAAATTAAATGGAGTCAATGCAAATACAAAACCTTCAAGAGGACGTTGTTCTACACGGTTCCAAACACCTTTACCTGATATAGGAGGTTGTTGCTTATAGATTTCACTCATGTACTGTACATTGAAACGCAAGAAATCCACAATCTCACATGCCGAATCAATTTCTGCCTGATAGGGGTTCTTCGATTGCCCCAACATTGTAGCAGCATTCAACTCATAACGGTATTTTCCCGAAATTAATTCAGCAGCTTTTAAAAAGATTGCAGCACGATCCTCCCAAGTAAGATTTTCCCAATCCTTTTTTGCCGCCAAAGCAGCATTGATTGCATCTGTTACGTGAGATTTATCGCCTTGATTGTATTGACCTAAAATATGTTGGTGGTCATGTGGAGGAGCTAGGTTTACTTTTTTAGAAGTAGTGATTTCTTTACCACCAATATACATTGGGATATCGATTTGTTTCGAACGTGCCTCATCAATTGCTGCTTTCAACAATTTACGTTCTTTCGTTCCGACAGCGTAAGTATACACCGGTTCATTGGTAGGAACAGGAACTGTAAAAAATCCTTTAGACATATTACAATTATTAATTATTCATCCAAAAAATGCTATCAATGAATCATGAAGCTATCAAGTTTGTTCGTTCCATTATTTGCATAAGAAACCATGGTTTCAACTTGTTAGCATGATACTAAATAGCGTTAATAGAAGTAAAATTACCTCAAATTTTATGAATACCCAAAGTTACTGTCCCTCTTTGAGCACCTTGGAAAAGATACGTTTAAATTTTTCCAATTTCGGTTTAATCACCAATTGGCAGTATGGTTCTTTCCCATTTAATCTATAATAATCTTGATGATAGTCTTCTGCAGGATAAAAGACTGTTGCCGGAACTACTTCGGTTACAATAGGTTTATTGAAAACATGCTCTTTTTCTAACGCCGAAAGATAATACTGCGTCTTGTCAAGCTGCTCTTTATCGTGCACAAAAATAGCCGAGCGATATTGGGTGCCGATATCATTCCCCTGGCGATTGAGCTCTGTTGGATCATGTGCGACAAAGAAGGCCTCCAATAGTTTGTCGTAGCTGATCACTTTTGGATCAAAAATAATATTGGTTGCTTCCGCATGCCCTGTGCTCCCTGTACAAACCTGCGTATAACTTGGATTTGCTACCCATCCGCCAGTATATCCTGAAACAACATGTACAACCCCCTTTAACTCTTTGAATTGTGCCTCAGTACACCAAAAACAACCTGCCGCAAATGTCGCTGTATCCAAACTTGCCGTATTTTTTGCCGGTAACTTCGAGAAATCAGTTTTTTTTGCCTGCTGTCCCTGGCAGGAGCCTAAAATAAAAAGTGCTGCTAATAGCATTAAAATATTTTTCATCAGTAGCGGGTATGATCGTGGAGTTAACTATTATACTGTAGTGTTCTACTATGGTCTTATAAACAAATACAACTGAGGTTTTGTTTATAAAATAGAAAAGCGACAATAAATTAGTATTGTCGCTTTTCTATGGTTCTATCAAATGTTCAATTATTTTGCTGCAGCATAGTTTTGTGCTACGGCATCCCAATTGATAACATTAAAAATTTCTTCTAAATACGCCGGACGCTTATTTTGGAATTTCAAGTAATAAGCGTGCTCCCAAACATCGATACCTAAAATAGGATTTCCTTTTACTTCAGCAACATCCATCAAAGGATTGTCTTGGTTTGGTGTAGAAGTTACGGCTAATTTACCATCAGCACCAACGATTAACCACGCCCATCCTGAACCAAAACGAGTTGCACCAGCTGCTTGAAGTTGCTTTTTCAACTCATCAAATGAACCAAATGTTGCATTGATTGCTTCGGCTAATTCACCTGTTGGAGCTCCACCAGCATTTGGGCCTAAAACTTTCCAAAACAAAGAGTGATTGTAATGACCACCACCGTTGTTACGTACTGCTGCAGAATATTTACTTACATTTTTAATGATATCCAATAACGATAAGTTCTCAGCGTCTGTACCTGCGATTGCTTTATTTAAGTTATCCACATATGCCTGATGGTGTCTGTCATGGTGGATTTCCATTGTAGTTTTGTCAATATGTGGTTCCAATGCGTCGGCTGCGTATGGTAACGCTTCTAATTCAAATGCCATATCTATTTTAATTTAAATGTTTATTACTTCGTTTATACATACAAATATAACACAATATACACGGTTATGTTTTTATGTGTTACAATAAATCCATTATTTCCTTACCGTTTTTGACGAAAAAATGATTTTACCAAATCAGCACATTCTTCCTGCAAAATACCATGTGTAATGACTGTTTTGGGATGTAATATTTTATCGTGAAAATGAGAATAGCCACGCTTTTCATCTTTGGCGCCATAGACTATTTTACCAATATGTGTCCAATAGGCCGCTCCGGCACACATAATACAAGGTTCTATGGTAACGTATAATGTACATTCATCCAGGTATTTGCCTCCAAGGTAATTAGCAGCTGCTGTAAAAGCCTGCATCTCAGCATGAGCTGTCACATCATTCAATCGCTGCGTCAAATTATGACCTTTCCCTATAACACGTCCTCGATGAACAATAACTGCTCCAATAGGTACCTCCCCCTCTTCGTATGCAACCTTAGCTTCGTTCAATGCCATACGCATGAACGACTCGTCACTATCGATGAGTTGTGTTCCTTCAAAATCTATAAATGTCATGGTACAAACTTAACTAAGTTTAGATCCATTTGGTAATTTTTTGTCGACGGATGTCAAAATAATATCGCCATTTTCGTCGGCAAATCCGGTCACGAGACACTCCGAAAAGAAATTAGCGATCTGCTTTTTGGGAAAGTTCACAACTGCGACCACTTGCTTTCCAATCAACTCTTCTTTGTTATAGTGTACTGTAATCTGGGCACTACTTTGTAAAATACCAATTTCATCTCCAAAATCACGTTTCAATTGATAGGCTGGCTTTTTAGCTTTCGGAAAGTCCTTTACTTCTAAAATAGTTCCTACCCGTAAATCCACTTTCTCAAAATCGGTCCAACTAATGGCATCACTCATAATCGGTTGCTACTAATATCCTGGATCTCTTTACCTATCGTAAATAAAACATAGGAAGGTTTACGGCCCAAACGAGAAGACAATCGATCAATCAGTTTATCCTCCTCTCCAGCTTTAAAAGCTAAATCTTCATCACTTAAGTGGTTGTACTTGCGACGGAGTTTTTCTTTGGCTACTTGCCACTGTTCTTCGTTAATTTTCAGCATAACTCAGATTTAGGTATAAAATTTGTATATCTTTACTGAACTGTAAAAGTTTGTTTAAAGATACAATATATACATAAATAAAAGATTATGAAAAAGATTTTACCAGCATTACTTTTGATTTGTGGTAGCGTAGCAACGGCACAGGCGCAGCTTTTGCCGGGTTTTGAGGTGGGTGTAAAAGGAGGTTTGAACTTCTCCAAACTTAAAAGCGATGGCAAATATTTCAATTCCGACACGAAAGCAGGCTACCAAGCTGGTCTTTATGGACGTGTTGGTGTTTTGGGATTCCATATTCAACCTGAGGTGTACTTAACAGGTAAAAACACAACAGTGAAAGCTGAAAATGGGGAATCTACAGATGTTAAATTTACAACAGTTGATGTTCCAGTATTATTGGGCAAACGCTTTGGCTTGGGTCCGATTGGAGCAAGGATTCAAACTGGCCCAATATTTTCATTTAAAGTCGATGACAAACAAGACAGTCCAATTGCTAATTTAAATCCAAACAGCTATAAGAAAAATGGTACCGCGTGGGCTTTTGGTGTAGGCGCTGATATTTCAAGCTTGCGTGTAGATCTACGTTACGAAATGGGCTTAAATAAAGTCAACAACGAGAGCCAGGCTAATCCAAAAATTAACATGTGGAGTATCGGTTTAGGCTATAGGTTATTCAGTATTCTATAGTTCATTAAACACTGTTCATATACCGTTAGAAAGTCCGTTTTTATTCAAAACGGACTTTTTATTTCAATAAACTTTAGAACCGTTCTAAATTATTGCTTTTTCTTGTCAAAATGGTATCATATTTAATAGCAAATAGTAGATTTGCCTAATTCAAATTAAATTACAAGGATAATGAGTAAATCAAAGCCAGTTTTCAGTTCTTCGATTGGGAAGAAGCTAATCATGAGCTTAACAGGAATCTTCCTATGTTTATTCCTAGTTGTTCACTTGGTTGGTAACTTGCAATTATTTAAAGATGATGCGGGTCTAGCGTTCAACAAGTACGCCTATTTTATGACTCACTTTACACCAATCAAAGTCGTTTCTTACTTATTGTATGCTTCGGTAATTGTTCACGTCATCTACGCTATTACATTGTCGATGAAAAACAAGGCCGCTCGTCCTATTGGTTATGCCAAATATGATGGTCAAGCAAACAGCAAGTGGAATTCACGCAACATGGGTATCTTAGGTACTGTCATTTTAGTATTCTTAGCTACGCACATGTCTAATTTTTGGTGGAAATTTCACAATGATGAAGTACCGTACATCGAATACCGTACTGATTTGGCAACTGGACAAACCACAGCGAGAGAACTTCAAGCTTCTGAATTCCACGACTACCAAGAAACGGTAGAAAACAACGTTCAAATCTTAAAGGCAAGAGATTTGTATAAGCAAGTTGACTTTGCATTCAAAAATGTTGCATTGGTCGCTTTGTATGTTATTGCGATGGCAGCTTTGGCATTCCACTTAATTCATGGTTTCCAATCTGCGTTCCAAACTTTAGGTTTTAACCACAGAAGATATATTGGAATCATCAGAGCAATCGGTGTTTGGGTATTTGGGGTATTAATTCCAATTGGTTTTGCAATAATGCCATTGTTTTTCTTCTTTAAATAATTCAGAATCTTTTAAGATAGAGCAGCAGCTCTATTCATTAATATAAAATTAAGAGATATGTTAGATTCAAAAGTACCAGCGGGCCCATTAGCCCAAAAGTGGTCAAATCATAAATTTAATCTTAAGTTGGTTAACCCTGCTAACAAACGTAAATTTACCGTTATTGTTGTTGGTACAGGTCTTGCTGGTGCATCTGCAGCAGCGTCTTTAGCTGAATTAGGATATAATGTAATTACATTCTGTTATCAAGATTCACCTCGTCGTGCGCACTCTATTGCAGCACAAGGTGGTATCAATGCAGCAAAGAGCTACCAAAATGACGGTGACTCTGTTTTCCGTTTATTCTACGATACAATCAAAGGTGGTGACTACCGCTCACGTGAGGCAAACGTTTACCGTTTGGCTGAGGTATCTGTCAACATCATTGACCAATGTGTTGCTCAAGGTGTTCCTTTTGCGCGTGAATACGGAGGTCTATTAGACAACCGTTCTTTCGGTGGTGCGCAAGTTAGCCGTACGTTCTATGCACGTGGTCAAACGGGACAACAATTGTTGTTGGGCGCTTATTCAGCGTTAAACCGTCAAATCAAAAAAGGGAAAGTAAAATCGTATACGCGTCATGAGATGTTAGACTTAGTTATGATCGATGGTCATGCTAAAGGTATCGTCACTCGTGACTTGGTTTCAGGTAAAATCGAAACGCATGCTGCACATGCAGTATTGATGTGTACTGGTGGTTACGGTAACGTATTCTTCTTGTCGACAAATGCAATGGGATGTAACGTTACAGCAGCTTGGAGAGCGCACAAACGTGGTGCTTACTTTGCAAACCCTTGTTATACGCAAATTCACCCAACTTGTATCCCGGTAACAGGTGATCACCAATCTAAATTGACATTGATGTCAGAGTCTCTACGTAATGACGGCCGTGTATGGGTTCCTAAAACTCAAGAAATGGCTGAAAGATTGCGTAAAGGTGAGATCAAAGCCAATGACATCAAAGAAGACGACAGAGATTATTTCTTGGAGCGTAAATACCCTTCATTCGGTAACTTGGTACCACGTGACGTGGCATCTCGTAATGCAAAAGAAGCTGTTGATGATGGTCGTGGTGTTGGTAAAACTGGTTTTGCGGTATTCTTGGATTTTAAAGAAGCTATCGGTCGTCTAGGCGAAGATGCTGTACGTGCTAAATATGGTAACTTATTTGACATGTACTACCAAATCACGGACGAGAACCCTTACAAACAACCAATGCGTATCTATCCAGCTGTTCACTATACAATGGGTGGCGTATGGGTTGATTACAACTTGATGACTACAATCCCAGGTTTGTATGCATTGGGTGAGTGTAACTTCTCTGACCACGGCGCAAACCGCTTAGGTGCTTCGGCATTGATGCAAGGTCTTGCCGATGGTTATTTCGTAATTCCTTACACTGTGGGTGATTACCTAGCTAAACTAGGTTCATTCGCACCAGTAGATCACAACCATCCGGCATTCGAATCTACACGTAAGGAAGTTGAAGACAAAATCAACAAATTGTTGTCTTTAAACGGTACTGAAACGGTTGATGATATCCACAAAAAACTAGGTCTCATCATGTGGGAATACTGTGGTATGGCTCGTACTGCTGAAGGCTTACAAAAAGCACAAGGTTTGATCCAAGAGTTGAAAAAAGAATTCTGGACGAACGTTAGAGTCCTTGGAGAGAATGAAGAATTAAATCTTTCTTTAGAAAAAGCTGGTCGCGTAGCTGACTTCTTAGAATTAGGTGAGTTAATGGTAGTCGATGCATTGCAACGCGCGGAGTCTTGTGGTGGTCACTTCCGTTTAGAAAGCCAAACTGAAGAAGGTGAAGCAAAACGTAACGATGATGAATTCGCCTATGTATCTGCTTGGGAATACAAAGGAGACAATGTACCTGAGGAATTACACAAGGAAGACTTGGTATTCGAGAACGTTCAGTTAACACAAAGAAGTTATAAATAAGAAGGAAAATTATCATGGCACAACATATGAATTTAACGCTGAAAGTTTGGCGTCAAAAAAATGATAAAGATAAAGGTCAATTTGTAACTTATCAGGCAAACGATATCGCTGATGATATGTCTTTCTTAGAGATGCTTGATATTGTCAATGAAGAATTGACTCGTAAAGGAGAAGATCCTGTATATTTCGATCACGACTGTCGTGAAGGTATCTGCGGGATGTGTTCATTAGTCATCAACGGTCGCCCTCACGGTCCTAAAGAAGGTACAACAACATGTCAATTGCACATGCGTAGCTTCCACGATGGACAGACTATCGTGATTGAACCTTGGAGAGCTGCTGCATTCCCTGTATTGAAAGACCTTGCAACAGACCGTACAGCTTTTGACCGCATTCAACAAGCTGGTGGATATGTAAATGTTAATACAGGTGGTGTTCCTGATGCCAATGTTATTCCGATTCCTAAACGTATCGCTGACGAAGCATTTGAATCGGCTACATGTATCGGTTGTGGTGCTTGTGTTGCAGCATGTAAAAATGCTTCTGCAATGTTATTTGTGTCTGCAAAAGTATCTCAATTTGCCTTATTACCTCAAGGCCAAACTGAGCGTTACGAACGTGCACAGGCAATGGTAGATCAAATGGATGCTGAAGGTTTCGGTAACTGTACCAATACAGGTGCTTGCGAAGCAGAATGTCCTGTAGGAATCAAATTAACAAACATTGCTCGCTTAAACCGTGAGTACTTGACTGCTAAAATCTTCAGACAAGAAGAACCGCACGCTTAATAAGCAATTAAAATCCTTCGTGTTTTCGATAGCGTTAACAAAGCTTAAGAAACCGATTGAAAATTCTTTCTAGCCAATTAAAATAGGCTATTCAGAAAATAATATAAAAGTCCTTGCCTTAAGAAAGCAAGGACTTTTTTTTATATTTACAATAATGTAAATTGACGAACGTGAATTCTGGTATAAAAATTCGATTACTCCTACTTATCTTGACTTTATGCTTTATAGGAACAGCTATCACCATTAAAGAATCTGTTACCAATAAGGAAATACTGGACATTGATACAAAATCACTCAATGATTATATCGCTCAACAAGAGAAAAAAGTCGACCGAATTTTTAATGATTCACTCCTGCTCAAAACATTTAAAAACTACGATCAGTACCCAATAGCAGTTTATCAGGCATTTGAAAAGTTCAAAACCAATGAGAAGGTTTATTTATTTCTCTTTAAGGACCATGAACCGAAGATGTGGAGCACGCATTTATTTGTGCCAATTACAGATCAGGGATTTCCGGAAAAATCCAATTTTATTCAGGATGATAACCGTTCTTACGTTGTTCGAAAAAAAACAATTGGCAATATCAGTATACTCGCCTATATTATTGTTAAAGGCTATACAAATAACAACAACCCCTATTTAAATAGCTCATTGCGGAGGAACTTTTTCGACTCTCGAAATATCGACATTGCCTCCTATACAGACACGGTCACCATTAAAAATATCTATAGCAATGAAGGGTCTTATCTATTCTCTGTTAAGCTAAAAGACGGAGAGCATGAAAACGCCTATACGATTTTGCAATTCTTCTGTTGGCTACTTGCCTGGATCGCATTATTGATCTTCTTCAATAGTCTCTGCCTACATATGGCCAAGACAGGAAGGGCCTGGTGGTCTGCATTACTGCTATTATCGGTATTTAGCCTCGTCAAATTTGCCGATCTTAAATGGAATCTGCTGTCCGAAAACGCGACATTTTCAATTTTCGATTCGCGCAATTACGCTTACAATCGCTTCTTCCCCAATATATGGTCGGTAATGTCCACTACCATACTAGTACTGTGGCTAATTCTCTTTGTCTATTCGATTCGTAAAGAACTCAATTTTGAAAAGATAAAAAACATCCGGCTTTTTAGAGTCCCAGTCGCCATAGGATTTATATTGAGTATCTATCTATCTTTTGGTCTTTTGTATGATATCGCCGGTACATTGGTTACTCATTCCAACAATATCTATTTTGACTTCACAAAACTGGTCGATTTACATTTCTTAAGTTGGGTCGATCTCGGCATTGTTGGTCTCGGTATTTTAGCCCTGAGTATTTATATCGATCTCGTCCTTTTCTTTCTTAAAAAACTGGACCTAAAACCGACACAGCTACTCAATATGCAACTGGCATGTGTCATTTTTGTCATACTGATCATTTCCATCTACATCGAGAAAAATAGTTTGGTCAACCTGCTCCTCGCACTGATTATCTTGATTAAATCTTTTGGCGAAAAGTATTTTGACCGACATATATTAACAAATTATATTGCCGTACTGATACTTTGGGCAATCATCAGCGCGATCACGCATGCACGCTTCTATCAGGAACGGAATTTGATCGACATGAAGATCTTATTGAGCAATTTGCAGTCAGAAGATGATGTCAACGCAGTTTCTCTTTTCTCTGATATCGAAAGTGGTATCGCCAATGATCAAGAGCTAAAGCATTTATTTAATATAAGCCTTCCCTATACAAATACAGAAGGAATTAACGATTTTATCAAGAAAAAATACTTTAGTGGCTATCTCTCAAAATATGAGTTTAAAGCATATTATTATGATCAAAACAATATTCCGCTCAATCCAACTAGCCAGAATAAAATCAATGAATATAGAGAAAAGGTAATCAATAAGTCTATAAAAGTGACTCAGAACTTTTATCGTGCCAGTGCTGAATTAGGAACTCATGAATATTTCTCTATAATTCCTGTCGCCATCGATCAAAATAGAATTGTCAATGTCATTATCAATCTGTCTAATAAAGACTTTAGTTATACCGTTCCTTATCCCGAGATCCTTACGGATATGCGGATTAACAACTCGCAATATTATAATAAAGGGGATTATTCGATAGCCCTTTATAAAGGAGGTTCCTTAATAACACAGTTTGGGAAATATACATACGAGAACAATCTAAGAGGGCTCAAGGGTGCACCGGGAGAATATATTGAGGTGCTGGACCGCGATTCATACCTCCATATGGCTTATGTCGCCAATAAGTTCTCTACATACCTTATCAGCAAAGAAAAACCTTCTTTTTGGGATTACCTCGCAACGACTTCTTTCCTGTTCCTGGTATTCTTTATGATTTTCATGTTTTTTCATTTCATCAAATCATTCTACATTTTTCTAAAAAATACCAAGCTCACTTTTCGTAATTTAAAATACCAGTTTTACAAAATAATTAATAAAATACAGTACTCTACACGTATTCAGACGTCCATTATTTCTTCAGTAATTTTGGCTATTCTTATATCGGCTGTAATTTCCTATGTAAGCATCAACAAGCAACTTTACAATAACAATAAAGCGAGTAAGGAAAGATTTATTATTGAGCTCGGCAAACGGATGGAAAATATGTTGACTTACACGGATGAAACTTCCAATGAGACACAGCTCATCAATATTCTCAAAACATTGTCTGAGACAATCTCCAAAGACTTTAACCTTTATTCTAAATCAGGTAGATTGCTTTATAGTTCTCAGCGTAGAATTTACGACTTGGAGCTTTTCTCGACTTTTATTAATCCAGCTGCACTGAAGAATCTATCCATATTAAAAAAATCAGAGACAATCGAAGATGAACGGATAGGTGCGTTCCAGTTTGAGACCAGCTACGCGACTATCAGGGACAAAAATTATAATACGTTGGCGTATATTGGAATTCCGAATTTCTCTCTCCAAAAAGAAGAAAATATCAATAAAAATCTTCTTTTAAATACGATTGTGAATATCTATTCGTTAATCATCATCGGTTTTGGATTTTATGCGACGTTTGTTGCCAACAGTGTCACCAATCCATTGAGCATCATCAGTAAGAAGATTTCCCAGCTGCGTCTGGGTCAACCTAATGAACCTTTATTTTGGCAACGAAATGATGAAATCGGCACATTGATCAAAGAATATAACCTAATGATCATTAAACTGGAGGACTATGCGAATAAGATTAAAGACACCGAGCGCGAATCTACCTGGCGTGAGATGGCTCAACAGATTGCCCATGAAATCAAAAATCCGTTGACACCAATGAAATTAGGCATTCAGCAACTCCGTAGATCTTACAAAGACGAGGACCCTAAATTTCCGGATCGCTTCAATAAATTCTCCACTTCATTCATCGAACAAATCGATGCATTGACGCATATTGCCTCAGAATTTTCACATTTTGCAAAATTCCCAAATACGGTAATGGAAAACATCAATATTGTAGAGAAAGTAACAAAGTCCATTTCCTTGTACAACAATACACCAAATGTAAGTATTCGTCTCATTAACAATGCGGATCACAGAACCCTTATCGTTAAAGCAGATGGTAATGAGCTATTAAGAACCTTCAATAATTTGATAAAAAATGCGATTGAGGGCGGTTATGGACGAAAAAACATGAAGATCGAGATTTCCATTGAACGCTACTCAGACAAATTTGTCAAGATAGATATCAAAGACAACGGTTATGGGATTCCCAAAGAGATGCAGGATAAAATTTTCCAGATTAATTTCACGACAAAGAGTTCCGGAAACGGTTTAGGACTAGTTCTTGTCAAAAAGACAATTGAAGCCTGTAACGGGCAAATCTATTTTGAGACTGTAGAAGGCGAAGGTACAACGTTCCATATACTGCTTCCTTTGCAACAGATAGAGTCTTAATATGTGTAGATAGCAATCAACAAAAATAAGACATCGAAGAAAGCTTATATGCGCTCCATCTTCAGTGTCTCTAAATAAGCATTTGTGTAAAGAAATGGGCGTCACACCAACTGATGTAGATAAAAATATAGCGTTCAATTAGGGTATAACTCAAACACTGATAGCATAAAACTAACCAGTTAATCGATAGCCTTATTATTTTGCTTTAAGGATCAGTATAACAAGAACAGTACACTATAAACAAAAAAGCTCNNGAGCTTTTTTGTTTATAGTGTATCTATTTTTAACGCAATACAACAGTAGATCGTCCCATGATTGCATTATCTTCATATAATAAAACCGTATAGGCCCCTTTAGAGAATCCTTCTTCTGCTGCCCAATAGACGATATAGTCTTCACCTTTGTTGGTAAATAAAATATTGTGTTTA
Organism: Sphingobacterium sp. UBA865; assembly: GCF_002295765.1. NCBI lineage: Bacteria > Pseudomonadati > Bacteroidota > Sphingobacteriia > Sphingobacteriales > Sphingobacteriaceae > Sphingobacterium > Sphingobacterium sp. UBA865. Next base: position 61,722 of record NZ_DBGB01000018.1, read on the forward strand.
AAAGTATATTGTAATTTCTCGCCATGTACATAGAAAATATTATCACCTTGCACGACCAGATTTCCCTGTGGATCGATAATTCTAACATATATATCACGTTCTCCACTTTTAGCCAACGGATTATCAGCAATGGTAAAGTTGATTTTTAACTTATCGATTTTTTTAGCACGTTCTTCTACAAATTCCTTTCCATTCTTTTTGACTTCAAGGCCATTTATACTGATGCTTGAAACCTTTAATGCTGAAGCAGTCGCAACCTTCTCTTTCAGATCCGAATTTGATGTAACTAAAGAAGTAATTTGTTTTTCTTTTTCAACTACAGATTCGCTCAAATTGGAGTTTTGCTTCGATAAAATTTGATTTTCCTGAATCAGCCGTTGCACATTTACACGATAAGTATCCACCTGCTTCTTAAGCTGATTGATCTTGTGCTGTGCATCATCAATATCTTTTGGAGTAATACTTTTATTTTCAAGCTTTTTACGAAGTACTGCGATCTCCGCCCTAGAATCATCCTTCTGCACAGTCATCTCTGGCGTCAATTGGACATTTTCTACATCAATTTTATCCAATTCAGCTTCAATACGATCGATTTGTACCTGCAGATTTTCTTTTTCTACTGTAAGTGTATAGACCTTTTCACCATTGGTCTTAAACTTGACATAAAAATATATGTTTGTTGCAAGTAATGCTGCTATCGCAATGATAAAGAAGTAAATCTTCGAAGAATCTTTCTTCTTCTCTTCTTCTTTCTTACTCGAAACAACTTCTGAATTTATCATAATATACTGTCATTTTCATAGGTATAAATCTATAAATTTATACTATTGAATGTTTAAACAAAAATTATTCCAGTTTTATTTTTTATTACCAATTATGAATTATTCAAAATAATTCAAGGTCTCAAATCCGCCTTGTTTTAAGTATTCTTCCTTTCTCATCAGGTGAAGATCGGATTGTACCATATCTGTTACCAACATCTGAAGATCATATTTTGGCGTCCATCCAAGTTTTGTATTTGCTTTTGTCGGATCACCAATAAGTAAATCGACTTCAGTTGGCCTATAATATGCCGGATCAACTTTGACAACAGTCTGACCGAATTTAATCAGCGACTTATCAATATTTAACTGAGCTAAGCGTTCCTCGTCAATATCGATAATTACCCCCTTCTCCTGCTCTCCCTTGCCACTGAACTCAATTTCAATTCCCAATTCTGCAAAAGCCATGCGAACAAAATCCCTAACAGTTGTTGTCACACCTGTAGCAATCACAAAATCTTCTGCGGTTTCTTGTTGTAGAATCAACCACATTGCTTCTACATAATCTTTGGCATGCCCCCAGTCACGTTGTGCGGACAGATTACCAAGATATAATTTATCTTGCAGCCCTAGCGCGATTTTTGCCACAGCCCTGGTAATTTTACGTGTCACAAAAGTTTCTCCTCTTACAGGGCTCTCGTGATTAAATAAAATACCATTACAGGCATACATCTTATAAGCTTCACGGTAATTTACAGTAATCCAATAACCGTACATTTTTGCTACAGCATACGGACTTCGTGGATAAAAGGGTGTTGTTTCACTTTGTGGAACCGCTTGCACCAATCCATACAATTCGGAAGTGGAAGCCTGATAAATACGGGTTTTTTCGATCATTCCCAATAATCTGACCGCCTCAAGAATCCGCAATGTACCGATACCATCTGCATTAGCAGTATATTCTGGCGTATCAAAACTAACCTTTACGTGAGATTGTGCCGCAAGATTGTAAATCTCGTCAGGCTGTGTTTCTTGTATAATACGAATCAAATTGGTTGAATCCGTCAAATCACCAAAATGCAATGTGAAATTTCGATTGTCGAGATGAGGATCTTGATAAAGATGGTCAATACGATCAGTATTGAATAAAGAGCTGCGGCGTTTTAAACCGTGTACTTTGTATCCTTTCTTCAATAGGAATTCTGCTAGATAGGCACCATCTTGTCCTGTTATACCTGTTATTAAAGCAGTTTTCGTGTTTTGTTCAGCCATGTTTCTCTCTAGATTAAGCAATACCTGACGAAATCGTTAGATATTTATCCCATATCCATACATACAATTAGTTTATCCGCGATTAATTTAGCTACGCACAAGATTATCATTCAATACTTGCCGGTCACCGTATTCGTAAACTCATCCGTCTACAGCGCAAATAAATCATAATGAATTGGGAGTGTAAAAGTATTAAATTTTAAACAAAAAAAGCCATAGGAATTCCTATAGCTTTCTGTTATTCTTTTTTTATCGTTTACGTTTAGTTTGAGCGCGTAAAGTTAAAAACTAGATAGGCTTCTCCATTCGCAACAGTCAATGGCATACGCATAACTAATTTATTCCCATCAGAATAAGATAAATCTAAGCGGTAACCTGTTGTGACATTTTTCGCCTTATCGCCCGCATAAATCTTTTTAAATTGAAACTGAGGCTCTCCTAAGCCTTTTCCAGGGTTATAGATAGACCAAAAAATCTCACGTGATGCTCCTGGAGCACATAAAGTTCCTTGCGCATTAAATGTAATTGATCCTTTCCCATTTCCAATAAAATTCCATGTACTACCTACGAAACATTCTGCCGGAGCCTCTTCAAATACACTTTTGATCGTGAATGAAGAAGGTAAATTCTCTCTATCGATTGTATTCAATGTCCACGTTCCTTTTACCGCGGATTTCCAATCCGAAGCGCTAGGACCAGAAGCTGCACTCGTATTGGAAGAAGGATTTCCAGTTGATGTACCTTGCTTTTGTGCTCCACAAGAAAATAAGGTCACCGTAGCAAAAACAGTTGCTAATGATAAAACGAATCGATTCATATGTATAAATTTTAATTTCAAATTGTATTTTTGGGGTAAATTAATCCACAAATCATGAAGATTACAGCCAAAAATCATACCATAAGCAAAATAATCGCAAAAACGCTGTTAAGGTTATTTATCATTTTATTGGCCTTTGCTTCTTATCCGCTTTTTTTAGGACAGGAAGCAAAAAGCAAATTGAATCAAATCAGCCTTGCTTTTACGAACAAGATAGCACTCATAGCTCCTATCTTGTTATTTTGCTTCATCATTGGATTAATGATCGCTGTGCTCAAGCACAAATATAACAGAATTGACCTAAATTGGCTATTTTCTCTTGCTACTATCTTTGGTATTTTATATTTGATATTATTGTATTCAAGAATTTACCCAACGATTGCTTAAGCCCAATTGCACAATTCGCCAAAGTTTCTAACTTTGGATTCTCCAAAACGCTAATTACAGCCGAACAAGATTGGATGTATAATTTATATGGATAAAAAAAAGGGGCTCAAAATAGCCAAAAATATAGCAAAGATTGTCGTTACTGTAGGAGCCTTATACTGGGTATTTAGCAAGGTATCGCTAAAGGATCTGAAAGAAGCCGTCATCAACTCCAATCCTCTCTATCTATTCTTTGCTTTAGTTGCTTATAGTATCTCAATTTTTATTTCTTCTTCGCGCTTATTGACTTTTTTAAAGGCAATCGGTTTAGATGTTACGGAAAAATATAATTTAAAACTGTATCAACTTGGCCTATTTTACAACCTCATTTTACCAGGCGGTGTTGGCGGAGATGGTTATAAAATATTCTTCCTCAGGAAACAATTCAATATTAAAGGACGAAAATTATTTACGGCCTTATTTTTAGATAGATTAAGTGGATTATGGGCACTGTGCCTCATCATTGCAGCGCTAGTTACTTATATGCCACAACTCGGAATTCCAAACTATCTGACCGTTATTCTATTTATAATAGGGAGCGTTCTCTATTACTTTATCGTAACCAAGTTCTTTAAAGAATACAAGGCTACATTTTTAATAGCCCATTTAAAAGCAATCGGTGTGCAATCCATGCAAGTTATTGCAGCAATTCTTATCCTTTATGCACTAGGATTTAGCGGCAAATTTTCTCCTTACCTATTTTTATTCCTTGCATCTTCTCTTGTTTCGATCATTCCGTTTTCAGTGGGTGGTTTAGGGATGCGTGAGCTTGTGATCATGTGGGGAGCGGGCATATTCCACGTCGACTCACACAATGCGGTTTTAATCACCTTGTTATTTTATATTATTTCCGCTCTCGTCGCGCTTTCAGGAATTTATTTTATCTTTCATCCGCAAGCAATTGGAGAGGACAAATTACCTTCCGCAGAAGAAGTTGAACAAAGTCAAAAACTAGAAGAATAAACATGGCAAATATTATTATTACAGGTGCAAGCAGTGGTGTTGGATTTGAAGCGGTGTTGGATTTGACCTCTAAAAAGGACAACAAAGTCATTGCTTTGGCTAGATCAGCAGACAAACTGAGAAAACTTCATGAAATTGCAGGTCAGCTCAACTATGATGGCGGCACCTTATACCCGGCTCAATTTGATATTGTCTACGATGACTATACTACACTTGTTCCCTTCATCCAATCTAAATTTGATAAGGTTGATATCTTGATAAACAATGCTGGAGCACTCATCAATAAGCCATTTATGGAAACTGATGGAAAGGATTTTGCTGAAATGCTACAAACCAATGTAATGGGACATGTAAATATGATACAAAACGTTGTTCCCTTGATGCCATCAGGCTCACATATTGTCAATATTGGCAGTATGGGGGGATTTCAGGGATCATTGAAGTTTCCCGGACTTTCGGCATATTCAACCAGCAAAGCCGCATTAGCAGTGCTTACAGAATGCTTAGCGGAGGAGTTTAAGGAAAAAGGAATCAAAGTGAACTGTCTAGCCTTAGGATCTGCTCAGACCGAAATGTTCGAGGCTGCTTTTCCGGGTGTTGAAGCGGGTACTTTAGCCTTTGAAATGGGACGCTATATTGCAGAGTTCGCTCAAAATGGACATCACTATTTCAATGGGAAAATACTTCCTGTAGCCAATACAACGCCTTAATTGGAAAGCCCTTCAAAAAAATATCCCTTGATCTAATATAGTCAGGTTGGTGTAA
>NZ_DBGB01000028.1:0-26763 GCF_002295765.1 Sphingobacterium sp. UBA865
TGCAAGGGATATCTGTATTAAAAATGCTAAACTAGGAAATTTTTGATATTCCCCCAAGAAGTCTACTTGATCCGTTTAATGCAGAATGATCTGATTGATTTTTGTTATTAACACAAAAAAAAGCCAATCTTGCGATTAGCTCTTCTCAGTGATCCCGCTGGGATTCGAACCCAGGACCCATACATTAAAAGTGTATTGCTCTACCAGCTGAGCTACGGAATCTTACTTCTTTATTTTGAACTGTCGTTCCTTGTTTGAAGTGATGCAAAAGTAGGGCTTTAATCCTGTTCCTGCAAATAATTTTGGCTTAAAATCATGCTTTGAGGTTTAATAAGCTGATTTTAAGCCAAAAAAATTAACCATTTTCCAATTCCATGATTTCTTCCGCCAGCTGTTCCCAACTCTCCTGAAATTGCGTCAATAATGCCTTCGCTGAGTTGTAAGAGCGTGTAGTTTCCTGTAACTTAGTCGCATCCGAATACACTGCTTCGTCGGCAAGTTTTGATTCTAAATTTTTAACTAAAATTTCTTGCTCTTCAATTTTTTGTTCAAAAGACGTTAGCTCCTTATTTTTTTTACTCAACAAACGTGTTTTATCTTCCGTAAGTGGTTGCTTTTCTTTCTTTACTTTGGGTTCTTCCTTGATTTTTTTCTCCGTTTTTACGTCCGCCTTTACGACGCGTTTTGCAGCCCATTCTTCATACTCCTGATAGGTACCTGGGTATTCCTTGATCTGTTTGTCTTCAATGTACCAGATTTTGTTTGCTACATTGTCTAAGAAATAACGATCGTGGGAGACAACGATAAATGTACCTTCGTATTGCTGCAAGGCCTGGATCAGAATGTTGACAGACTGCATATCCAAGTGGTTGGTAGGCTCATCGAGCGCTAAGAAGTTCGCGTCCGCGGTTAATGCTTTTGCAAGGGCCACACGCGATTTCTCACCTCCGGAGAGTACTTTGATCTTTTTGAATGCATCATCACCAGTGAATAGAAAACATCCAAGGATCGAGCGCAATTCAGTCTCTGTATGCTTCGGTGCAAAAGTTTGTAACTCGGCAAGGATGGAATTTTCCAGGTGCAGCGCTTCCAGCTGGTGTTGCGCAAAAAATGTCTGCGAAACATTGTGTCCCTGTTCTGCTTTTCCTTCAAACTGGTGATCCGCATTGGCCACGATACGTAAGAGAGTAGATTTACCTTTACCATTGGCACCAATTAGGGCTATTTTATCACCCTTTTCTATAATGGCTGAAGTATTTTTTAGGATCTCCAGGTTAGGGTATGACTTGGAAATATTTTCCAATGTCACGACGTGGCGCCCCGAAGGTTTTGAAAATTTAAAGCTGAAGTTTACCGTAGGATTGTCATCGTCTACATCGTCAATTCTCTCCAAGCGATCTAATGCTTTGATGCGCGACTGCGCCATTTTGGCTTTAGAAGCCTTGGCGCGGAAACGCTCGATAAGGCGTTCTTCCTGTTTTATCTTGGCTTGCTGGTTTTTGAATTGATTGGCCTGCAATTCATTCCGTAGTTCCTTCTCTTCAAGATAAAAACTGTAGTTACCTGCATAAAGTGTTAATTTTCCTTTACGTGATTCTACGGTTTTCTTGATGATGCGGTCAAGAAAATATCGATCGTGGGAAACAATCACAATGGCGCCATCAAATGCTTGCAGATAGTTCTCCAGCCATTTGATGGAAGGTAAGTCCATGTGGTTGGTCGGTTCATCCAATAACAGAATATCTGGAGTTTGCAATAAGATACGGGCAAGCATAACCCGCATACGCCATCCTCCGGAGAAAGTGGCCAATGGTCTTTTCTGTTCTTCTTCGGAAAAACCTAAACCGGCAAGGATTTCATGGGCCTTAAATTCGATGTTATAACCATCTAAAGCCTCAAATTCTACTTGTTTATCGCTTAGTTTATTCAGGATTTCATCCGAATAATCTGTTTCTAGTTTGTGGAGTAAGTCCTCGATTTCGGCATGTAATTGATTTTGGCGCTCAAAAGCTTCCATGGCAACATGCAAAATGCTTTTTTCAGAATGGTACGACAATAAGTCCTGGTTTAAATAACCAATCTTAAGGTCCTTCGCCATGGAAATCGTTCCTGATGTGGGCGTATATTGACCGACAATAAGGCGAAGTAAAGTCGATTTACCTGTACCATTGGCACCGATCAAGCCAACTTTATCTCCTGGTTTGATATGCCAGTTTGCTTCGTCATATAAAGCGCGAGATCCTATTTCAAATGTTAAATTATTTATTGATATCATTTCAACTGCAAAAGTACAAAAGTAATGAATATTTCTTCTTCTTTGAGTAACTTTGCGATTATGTATAAATTAGTCAAACCTATATTCTTTACAATGAATCCGGAGACGGCTCACCATAAAGTGACCGGTGGATTGAATGTTTTCTCAAAAATTTGGGGCGCCAAACAATTATTGAATGCTTTTTTTACCGTGGAAGATCCACGTTTGGAACGCGAAGTCTTTGGATTGAAATTTAAAAATCCGGTGGGCCTTGCTGCTGGCTTTGATAAAAATGCGGAATATATTGCGGATATGACTAATTTGGGATTTGGTTTTATCGAAATTGGAACGGTAACTCCTAAGCCGCAACCGGGCAACGATAAACCCAGGATGTTCCGCCTTGTTCCCGATGAAGCGTTGATCAATAGAATGGGATTTAATAATCAGGGGGCAGATGTTGCCGCTACAAGATTGAAAAATCTAAAGGATCGAAAAGGATTGTTAATAGGGGGAAATATTGGTAAGAATAAGGTGACACCCAATGAAGAAGCTGTCAATGATTATATTTATTGCTTCAATGCATTGTTTGACTACGTGGATTATTTTGTTGTCAATGTGAGTTCTCCGAATACACCGGGCTTACGGGATTTACAGGAAAAGGAGCCTTTAAAACATATATTGAATACTTTACAAAGCCTCAATATCGCAAAATCGGCTCCGAAGCCCATCTTGCTTAAAATAGCGCCCGATTTGACGGATAGTCAATTGGATGATATTGTCGAGATCGTTTTGGAAACTCAAATTGCAGGTGTTATCGCAACGAATACGACGATTTCAAGAGAAGGCTTACAGAGCCAACAGGAGCTGATCAATGAAGCGGGTGGTGTAAGTGGACGTCCTTTGACCAAACGTTCAACGGAAGTGATTCGCTACTTAAGTGAAAAATCCAACAAGGCATTTCCGATCATCGGTGTAGGGGGGATTCATTCGGCGAAAGATGCCATTGAGAAGTTAGATGCTGGAGCCAGTCTCATTCAAGTTTATACCGGTTTTATCTACGAAGGCCCAGGCTTGATCGCAAAGATTTGTAAAGGTATTCTTCAAACTGGAAGATAAGGATTAGTATGGCCGTTGATTTTGATCTGAAAGATTTCTTGGATAAGAAAGTTGATGAATATAATCAACCTGGTTTTATTCCAAATGATCCCATATCGATTCCCCATCAATTTTCCCGGAAGCAGGATATTGAGATCATGGGATTTTTGGCTTCCATCATGGCTTGGGGACAAAGAAAGACGATTATCAATAAATGTAATGAACTGGTGGCTCGTATGGATGGTTCGCCATACGATTATATTGTAAATCACCAAGAACAGGATTTAAAGACCTTGCTGGGATTTAAGCACCGTACCTTCAATGATACCGACATTCTTTATTTTGTTTCTTTTTTTAAGCATCACTATGCGCATTTCGAATCTTTGGAGGATGCTTTTCTCGTAGGACAGGAGAACAGGGAAGAGGTCGACCTAGAAATGGCATTGAATGCCTTTAAAACCTATTTCTTTTCCTTACCTGATTATCCTGTTCGCACGCGGAAGCACATTAGTAGTCCAGCACAGAAGTCAACCGTCAAGCGGATCAATATGTTTTTACGCTGGATGGTCAGAAAAGATACAAAAGGTGTAGATTTTGGTATTTGGCACCGCCTGTCCCCAAAAGATCTCATCTGTCCCTGTGATGTCCATGTCGAGCGTGTTGCCCGCAAATTTGGTCTAATTACGCTGGATAAAGTGAATTGGAAAACAGCCCAGGAATTAACAGCCAATCTGCGTTTACTGGATCCGCTGGATCCGGTCAAATATGATTTTGCGTTATTTGGATTAGGCGTTGAAGGGGAAATGTAAAATTAATGCATGAAGAAAAAAAAGCGTCCTTGCCAATTATAATTGGCAAGGACGCTTTTTTTATGCCGCCACCTATCCTAAGATGATGATGAGGTAGCAAACTTATGCGAGCCTATCGATCTTGATCAGAAGGTCAACCAAACGATTGGAATAACCAAATTCATTGTCATACCAGCCCACAACTTTGACCAGACCGCCCACTACCGAGGTTAACTGCGCATCAAATACACATGAATAGGGGTTATTGATGATATCTACCGAAACGATGGGGTCTTCTGTATAAAATAATACGTTTTTTAATTCGTCTTCTGCTGCAGCTTTGAATGCTTTATTGATTTCCTCTATAGTGGTTTCTTTCTCGAGCGTACAGGTAAAGTCCGTCAATGAACCGTTGAGTACGGGGACACGTATCCCGGCTCCGCCAAGTTTATTCTGCAGATGCGGAAAAACATTGGTAATCGCTTTAGCGGCACCAGTAGTTGTTGGAATGATCGCCGACGATGCTGCCCGCGCTCTCCTTAAATCTTTATGTGGTGCGTCGTGAAGATTCTGGTCTCCCGTCATGGAATGAACCGTGGTAATATAGCCATCTCTGATGCCCCAATTTTCATCCAATATTTTAACGAGGGGAGCAACATTGTTTGTTGTACAGGAGGCATTGGATAAAATCGAAGCAGATAGATCAATGACACTGTCATTAATGCCCAATACCACTGTTGGAATGTCTTTATCTTGTGCCGGGGCGGAGATAATCACTTTTTTTGCACCAGCTTCCAGGTGGAGAGCCGCTTTGTCACGACTGGTGAAATACCCTGTAGATTCGATGACAACATCAATTTGAAGCTCCTGCCAGGGCAGTGCTGCAGGATCTTTTTCATTGGTAACCAAGATGGAAAGACCATTGACAATAATATGTTTTTCATCGTGTGTCACGGTGCCAGGAAAAGGACCATGTACAGAATCGTATTTAAATAGGTGGGCTAAGGTCTTCGTATCTGTCAGGTCATTGATGGCAATGACCTGCAGTTCATCGAAAGCCTCCCGTAAAAAGATATTACGTAGTGTATTCCGACCGATGCGTCCGAATCCATTGATTGCTATGTTTAGCATTTCAGATTATTTATGAAATTGGCTTATTGCTTCGTTAATATTTTTTTCACCTTCCCAATGTGCTTTTAGTTTTCCGTCCGCACCATAGACGTAATTTGCGGGAAATTGTGAAGGTACGTGAATGGTCTGTATAAACGTTTGGTCTTTATCAATCAATACCTCTACGTTGGATGCTTTGGATAGTTTAGGTGCAAAGGTGTCAAAAAAACCTAGTACTAAGGCCGGATCATTCATGGAAATATAATAAATATTGACGTCTTTTATACGATCAATATTCTTTTCAAGCTCCGTAGCTTCATGTTGGCAATGACTACACCCGGGATCAAATAGAATAAAAACGGTATTCTTGTCTTTAGCAACGTTTTCCTGCGTAACACGGATGCCCGAACGAAGCTGATAAAATGTGAAATTAGGAAGAATGGCTGCAGGGTCGGAAGATTGCTTTGGCGCAGCTTGACTAGGATCGTGGTCTGCATGATCATGACCTGCATGATCATGGCTGTCAGCACTGGCTTCCTGCGTAGTATTTGCAGTTTGATCTGTTTTCGGTTTGTTGTTGTTGCATGAGGAAAGAATGCCGGCGGCCAATAACGCTGTCACTCCTAAGATTATCTTTTTATTCATAGAATACGTTTGCTTTTAAATCAGTTTTCGTGATTTTATCGTTTTAATGTTTATGCTTAATACATCGTCAATTTTTATGTAGAAAGTATTGAAGAATGTATTATACTAATGATCAAAACTATGAAAAAAAAGGGATTCTTAATCGTAGAAATTCATTTATGACAGTATACTGGATATTAATGCATGTTGTGATCAAAACAATTTAACCTGTTGCAGTTCCTTTATTCAATGATGTCAGGACCGTCATGCGTAGACTTTGAGTCTGTCAATGAGGTAGATTGAATAATTTCTGGCGTACTTCTTCCAAATTCAATGCTATACACCTTCAATAATACACCCACACAAGATAGGATTAGTGGACCGAAGATCAATCCCAGCATACCAAATAGGTTTAATCCCAGCAAAACACCGAATACCGTTATTAAGGGATGAACGTCACCCAACTTTTTCAATATGGTAAATCGAAGTACATTATCAATACTACCAATAATAATGATACCATATAAGGCAAGACCTATTGCATTTCCGGACTGTCCATTCGCCAATAGAAAAAGCGCTGCCGGTAGATACACAACCATGGTTCCCAAAATTGGGATTATAGTGGAAACTGCGGTAAGAATTCCCAGAAAGATCGGGCTCTCCAAGCCAAAGAACCAATAACCAAGCCCCGCTACAATACCTTGGCATATAGCCAAAATCGGGATACCGATTGCATTGGATTTTACCATCATATCAAATTCTTTCCACAACTCGGCTTTACTGGTTTGGGTGAAAGGGATCGCTTGATAAATGGTTTGTTCTAGTTTTTTGCTGCTAACCAACATAAAATACAACACAAATAGCGCTACCAGTATATTGACACCAACTTCCGCAACGGAATTCAGAATATTGGGTATAAATTTAGCTGCTTTTTGAAGCGTTCCCATTAAGGCGGTATCAGAAAGATCGATATTGCTTAAATAGGGGCTATCTTTAAAGTACGTTTTGATCGAGTCAAACTTGTGCATCAGATCGTCTTTGTTGCTAATGACTTCTGTTACCTGAGGTACCATGTAGTTGATTAACAGATAGAGTGGCCCAACCAAGAATATGATAGTCAATAATATCAATAAAATACTGGCGAAAGATTTATTCCATTTTTTTTCTTCAGTCAACTTAAAATTGATTTTTCTAAAAAGAATATATAAGGTAACTGCTCCCAGAAAACCGGGGAGGTAGTAGAATAAGCTTGTAAAGATCAATATACATATCGCCAATATGATGACGATTAGCATGATTTGATTGATGGAATTATTGTTGATTTGTTTGTACTTCATATAGCTGACAAATATACTGTCTATCGATTGTTATTTATCGTATGACAATATTTTTTTGGAAAAAGTTTTGTCTGGTTAAAATAAACTTTCTTTTTTATAATTTCAATGTTTTATTGTATTTCTTTTTTCTGCCCTAAAGCCAATTGTGAAGTTCTGGTTCCCAGTGATTAGCAATCATGTTGTTTTGCTAAATTTTGATAGCTTTATACGCTATGCTGTACCTAGACTTTCTTTAACCTAGGCACTAATCGTGCGTAGTAAACATAGTCTGTTTACGTTTACATGTAGGGCCAACATCATTCACGTTAGTATGGAAGATGGAAATCTGCTTAATTTTAGTTTTGATTCTGCGGCATTAAAACCTCCCTTAAGATCGTTAGTATATCGTATTGTTTGACAAAAAGCATGGATTGTACCGTCCTTGTTTGACTGGTTTCTTTAGCTGAAAAGGCCGTGCTGCTTACTGTTTTGGTCGCCTTATGAAAAAAAGGATGAGACCCTTTTCCTTTTTTATTGTTTGAAAATAAGCCCATAATCTTTTGTTTTTGTTGGTTATAGCGATCAGGCTCGTTCAGCGGAACCGCTATAACTAATATACAAAATAAAACGGAATTAATTGATAAAAATTTGACTGCCACGCTCTTCATCCTTTTCTATTGAAAGGGATACTGGAATACGTTCTTTGAGCTCTTCAACATGTGAAATAATACCGACGATGCGGTTTTCCTTGTGTAAATCTAATAGGGTTTCGAAAACAATATTAACAGAAGTGATATCTTGTGTTCCAAAGCCTTCATCGATAAAAAAGAAGTTTCTGGTCGCACGCGAATTAGACTGTACACTTTCTGCTAAGGCCAAAGCCAGACTTAGGGATACCTGAAATGCCTGTCCACCGGATAGTGTTTTTACACTGCGATTTTTTCCCTCATTCAAATAATCGATAATTTCAAATTCATTGTTGTCATTCAGCTGCAGGCTAAGTTGATTGCGGGTCATGCGATGGAAACGAATGTTCGCATGATCACACAGCTGCCGTAAATAAATCGAAGAAACATATTGCACAAAGCCCGCACCTTTAAATAGATTAAAAAGTTGTTTCAAATTATCGTGGCGTAAACTTAGTTTGATCTGTTGTTGCTGGAGATTTTCCTTTTTAGCATAGGCGATTCTTAGCTGATCGCGCTCTTGTTGAAGTCGGGCAACATTTTCTGTGCTTGCTTTCAATTCTTGGGCGCTCTCATCCAGGATTTTTTCCTGCGCGAGAAATTGGTTTTCGTCATATACCTGGTCGACGAGTTTCTTTTCCAACTGACTGATCTGTGCCTTCACCGTTTCAAATTGAATCTGAAATTGCTCCAGCTCTTGTCGGATCTGTATGACAGACAAATTCTCCGCGAGGATTTGCCGAATCTCTTCCAACGTTTCAAAGGGTGACGCCTCAAGTAGCTGTTGGAGCGTGACATCGGCCTCTTGACTTTCACGTTCGATATGTCCGAGCTGTTCAACAATGGTCTGTACCAAGCTGTTTTGGGCTGCAAATTGACTGTTTAACTCATTTAATCGTTCGCTTAAAGCAATGTAGTCGCGCTCAATCTCAAAATTCGATCTTTTCAGTGCAGTATATTCCTGTTCGACTGCTTCGGACTCCCGCATTTTATAGTCGGACCAGCGCAGCGTTTTTAGATTCCCCATATTTAGATTAATCTGGGCCTGTTTGCTTGCTTCATCACGTTCAAACTGATGCAGTGCTTTATTGTATTTCTCCAGCTTTTCCTCAACGGAGGCGAGTGTAGCCTGGTGTTCGCCAAGTTGTTGCTCCACTTTTGCTAGTTGCGTTTCGATCCGGGCAAGCTCCTGCTTATTTGATGTGTAGCTGGATTCATCCGTAGGACTATAACCGGCCCATGTAAATTGTTGGGCATGCGCAATTTTGTTACGGGCATTCAGCTGTATTTTCGTATGTAGATCTTGTTGCTGATCATTTAGTGACTGCAAACGTAGCTGAAGTTTCTCGACCTGAAATTGCTGATCTTGTTGGTGCTTAAGGTTCTCATTTGTCTCAGTAATCAATTTCTCATTAGCGGCAACCTGGTGAGAAATATCCTGTCCTTGATTGATGGCGGGATGTTCCAAAGCTCCACATAGTGGGCACGGGGAGCCTGCTTTAAGGTTTTCTGCATATTGGGTCAGCCTTTGCTGCAGGAGAAGATGAGATTTTTCATCTTGGAGTGCTTGAAGTTTTTGCTCGAGGGCATTGACGACAAGAGGATGATTGGATCGAAATTCTTCGAGATCAGGATGGAAGGTATGGAGTTCATTCTTCAGTATGGCTATGCTTTTTTCTAAATCAATGGCCTGTTTGTTCAGGTCGTCTTCCTGCTGCTGGATGCTCTGCTGCTTGGTATACCACTGACCCAGCTCCATGAGTTCTTGAGATGAGGGTTTTGCTCGCTTTAGGCTGACGATTTGAATTTCTGTCTCCTGAATTCTGGCTTTATAATGTCGTTGTTGATCTTTCGTTTCCTGCACAAAATTGCGTCCCTTCTGCGCCCGATCCTGTAAACTCTTGATTTCATTTGAAAACGTAATCAATTGGCTTATCAATTCCAGGTCCAATTCCTGAATACGACGCTGTGGTAGCAGCTCATATTGTGATTTCAACAGATTTAGACTTGAGGAATGCTCCTGGATTAGCTGTTGAATTTCGGCCTGTCTTTGCTTTTCGGTTTCTACTCTTTTCTGTGTAATTAGGCCTTCCGCCGCTAATTTTTCCTTAGTTTTAAGAATATGTAGAAAGTTGGTTTGCGCTTCCTCAAAGCGATTTAACTTTAACCGTAAAGTTTCTTTTTCATCTTTTTGTTCTAGCAATTGCTGAAAGAGTGCTTTCACTGTTCGGAGTTCTAAGAAATCCTCTTTGAGTTTTTTGAGGCTTAAGAACCTTTCATGATGCGCCTTGTACGACGACTCAAGGACGACAAAGGACTCGACTGCCAGTTGGAGATTTGTTTCGGTCGTTTCTATCAGTTCGGTTGTGACCTCATCAAATCCGATTAATTGACCGTTGAGGTGATCCAGTTCGGACTGATTTTTTTTATAGAGGTTGGAAACTTTATCCTGCAGGTCGAATCGATGCAGCTGAAAAATTTCTTTCATCATATCCGTGCGTTCCTTGGCTCCGAGTTCTATAAACTCTTTAAACTGTCCTTGAGGAATGATGATTGTCCGCTTGAAGTTCTCATAGCTTAATCCGATGATATGCTGTGTATTGCTGCTTTCTAGTGGGACCCATGCTTCATTGATTTTTTCGTAGAGTACAACCGTGGGCGATTTCACATCATCGAAATTTTTGGAATTGCGTTTAAATTCGCGGGTAATTCTAAATGTACGGTCTTCAAAGTTGACGAAATCAAGCTCAATATAAGATCGGTTAGACTTTAGATTCATCATGTTATAAGCGCGCTTATCCCGTGCATTCAGGCGTTCTGTTTCCCCAAATAAGGAGTAGGTAATTGCTTCCAATATCGATGATTTGCCGGAACCCACAGCACCGAAGATACCAAAAAGACCTGCTTGAGAAAGCGCAGTGAAATCGATCGTCTGACGTTCTTGATATGAGTATATCCCTTCTAGAGTTAACTTTAATGGAATCATGGATTATGAGTTTAGGATTTCGCGAAAAAGATCGAGGATGTCATCATTGGGTGCCTGGTTGCCGTTCTTGGATTTAAAATAATCGTTGAATAAAGTCGACATGTCTTGTGTAAGATTAATTTCTTTGGCTTCAAGCAGCTCTTGCTCATCCTGCTTAATGAGCGGAATGAGGTAGATTATTCCCGAATGGCTCTGATAGATTCGCTTGCGGTCCTCGGCTTTTAAGAAGGTCTCCGATTTCAGCGTGAGCTCCACCAATGCATTGGGGTTTTCAGACAACCAAGATATACACTGCTCAATATCGTCGAATGATTTTCGGACCAGCGGTTTGCCCTGAGTCAATGGAATGCGCTCGACAATTGCTTGTTCGCCGGCCGATACATTCACCAGCGCAACGTATTTAGTTTGCCCAGCCTCCGAAAAGCTATAACATAGGGGCGAAGATGCATAAATTACCGGTTTCTCAGCCGAACCGATATTTTTATAACCATGGATATGCCCTAATGCCGTGTATTGGACCTGCGGCGGGATGGCCTCTGAATAGATTAAGTCTGCATTACCAATTTTGACCGGTTTTTCGCCATCTGGCTCCTCTAAAAGTGGACTGCCCAATTTATTCATGTAAAGATGTGCCGTCAATATATTGACGCCTTTATCATCGCAATAGGTATTGGCTATTTTTTGCCAATTTGCCGCTAACACTTCATTCAATTTACTTTCTTTCTCTTCGCCTAGATACTGTTTTAAGCGTATTTCATTGGCATAGGCTGTGTGAAGAATACGAATCGGGTCGTCAAATTGCGGCAAGCTTAATTCGATGAAGCCTGTATCTGACTGTAACACGGTGAAACCCTCTGTTGCGAAAGGAGTGACCACAGCATGAGGATGCCCGATTAAGATGATCCCCGACGCTCTTGCCAAAGGATCGGGTGCATCAATCAAATGAGGTGAATCGTGATTGCCTGCGATTGCTATTACAGGGCGCATGCCATTCTTTGTAAGACGCTTGATGGTTCGGTAAAATAACTCAATGGCTTCCACACCTGGATTGAAGGCATCGAACAGATCTCCTGCGATGATCACCAGATCCACGTTTTCCCGATCTGCGATATGAACGATTTCGTCCATGACCAGTACTTGTTCATCTATCCGGGAAAAACTGTCCAATCTTTTTCCTAAATGCCAATCGGCGGTATGCAATATTTTCATGTGAGAGCTTGGATATTTTGCGACAATGTTACAAACTAAGATAATTTTGGCATGAAATGCAATTATAATTGGATGGAATCTTTCAAATGATCAATTTGTGCTAATAAGGAATGAGGCCTTTCTTTTCTTTGAATGGCTATGTTCACGAAATCGAAGTGTTAAAACATGTTAAATGCATACCATAAAAGTCATTTAATTGTATTTTTAGTGCTCCAAAATTAAGCTAGATAGTCATAGACAAGAAGTATGCGAAAAATTTACCTGTATATCTGTTTTTTCTTTATGCTGTTGATGCGCGTAAATGCGCAGGAGATACACGCTATAAAAGGGGAGACTGCTTATCCCTTTCTATTGAAAGATGCTGCACCGGATTCATTGGAATCTGAAAAGCAGCCTGTGTTTGTGTTTTTGCACGGAAGAAGTTTGTCCGGGACAAATTTAGACCGTGTAAAGCGTTACGGTGTATTGTATGCCATCAATAAAGGGCAGGATGTACCTGGGATAATTGTTGCACCACAGTCCCGGGGAGGATGGGATCCAGACAAAGTGATCGAAATTGTTGACTATGTTATTGAACATTACAATGCCGACCCCGATCGTATTTACGTTTGCGGCATGAGTATGGGAGGCTATGGCACAATGGATGTGGCTGGCAAATATCCTGAAAGGGTGGCTGCTGCCGTTGCAATATGTGGTGGTGGATCGAGTCAGTATGCATCTAACCTGACGCAGGTGCCGATATGGCTTCATCATGGTACTGCTGATCGTGCTGTGCCAATTTCGGAATCCCGAAAAATTATGAATGCGATAAAAAGAGAGGATCCGGAAGCAAATGTGAGCTTAAATGTAATAAAAGGGGGCACACACGGAAGCGTGGAACGACTGTTTCATGACGATGCAATTTACAATTGGATGTTGAAATTTAAGAAAAAGCATAAATCTTAGCTTAACGTGAATGCGAAGGTGCTCTGTCGGACAGTGATTTACAACATAAAAAAGCCTGATGAAATATTTCTATCAGGCTTTTTTGTTGTTATCCTTCGTGATCAAAGGCGGACTGTCTTTTTTGAAATTGAGCCATTAATATATTAGGTTGATGGATCAAACGTGTTTTTGCGAGGTATTCGGAGTTGTCAGCGTAAATAAACAACAACGTTCCATCTTTGATTGTGTTAATGATTGGACCTGCAAACTCTCTTGGAACCGCGGGGCAGCCGTAGCTTTTGCCAAGTCTGCCTAAACTTGCTATTGTTCCTGTGCTACAGTAGTCGGCGCCATGCATCACAACATATCGTGCTTTTGCATTGTCATTTATCCCCTCTTCAAGACCATTTAAAACCAAAGAGTAGCCGTTCTCGCCATTGTAGGTGTTTTCTGTTGTAAAGAATCCTAAAGAACTTTTAAGTGATTCCTGTTGATTTGAAAAATTGACGGCATAGTTTTCACCGCTATTTTTTCCATGTGCGACCAGCGTGTTGAATAGTACTTTTTTGTGCGCAAGATCGAGTACCACAAGCCTCTTTTCCGTTGATGCCAATGAAAAATCGATGACGGTCATGATGTCCTTGTTGTGGATCGGAAGTTCTTTTCTGCCTTCCATTGCTTGACGAAACGCTTCGTATTTTAATACTTTGCCTAGATTCATTTCATCATACAATGAGTCAACTTCGGTATGTTGACGTTCGACATTGATACGATGAGTGCTGGTGGTTTGTTGATCTGTTGTTTTTAATTCTTCTTGTGAGGACAGTGCTGTATTAAGTGCCATCAAAAGAAACATAAACGTATTTCCCATTCTTCTCCCTTTTCTGTGTAGATGTTTACAAAATTAATGATTAAAGATAATACATATTTGATTTACAGAATGTTAAATATTGTTAATCAATAACAACAACCAGCGAAGCGAGGTCTTTTGACCGTTTATAGACAAATTGAGCGTGAGATGACGCATTTCTGACGCACATATGGGACTTGGGTATTGTGCCCAGACTCTCACTATATTCAATGATGCTGCCGTTGGGATTGTTAACTGGAACCCCATGTATATAGGCCCCAGCGGTAAATCGGGTAGCATAGGGGGCGAATCCGGCATAAGTTTTGGTACCGTCTTCATAGTAAAACATCTTGGATTTGTGTTCCTGGACCACAAAGAGGCCTGTCGGTGTTTCCTGGGCATGGGGAGGTTTGTGCCGGCCACTCGTCACGGGGTTCATGCTTCGGACAAGCCATTCGTTACCGACCTTCTCCAAGGTGCAGATATTTTGGTTCTTCACATCGACAACATTGATAATGTTGAACTGTACGGTATCGCTAATGATGCGAAGATATCTTTTGGGTACGGTATATTTCCCTTCGAATGAAATACCCTCAATCGGAATCCGTGCGATGCTTTCGGGGCCTTGTACGCGAACGAGCCAGCCGTCCCGACCGTAACGAACGGCCTTCGCGCTGTTAAGATCGTAGAGGGGTGCCGCTTGATAGCGTTCGACATTGAAACTGTCGGACACGCGTTTATAAGAGTCCCGCTTATAATTCTGGATTGTTGGCGCTTCGCCCTTTTCATTTTGATAATTTTGTAGAACGCCGTACAGCGATGGAGACTGTTGAAAATTTTCGATAAAGGCCAGGCGTTCCTTGATTTTATCCCATTGAAAACCTCGCGTGGTATCTTTATAGGGATAACTGTCCTCCAGGGTGTATTTGTTGTAAAGCAGCTCTTTTTTTAGGATAATATCCTCAGCCGTAAATACTTTTTTCTTCTCAACCTGCTCTTTAGGAGGTGTAGGTTTTCGCTGTTCAGTTTGCTGATTGGTCTTTGTTGTGTTTTTCTTATCTTGCCGGCATCCCGGCAATAGAAACAACATGCTTAGTATGAAACAGGTTAATCTTCGATTCATATATGGATGTATAGATTATCGTTTTATACCTTAAACTTAGATAATTAGTTTATTATTTGCAATTTTATTGCAGTTGAAAGAAAAAGAATTACCGTTAAACCTTTAATATTCGTTTTGTGAACCCTAACAGATTTTCGAGGTTATGACGTTCACTTGGTGTGAAATTTGGTTGTAAAGAGCTGTCTTGAATGCGGGGGATATATTTCTTTGATGATGGATAAAAAGTTAGTTTTGTGGTCTGAAATAATCAGTGTGAAATAAGTGATATGGACAAAATTGTTATTTGCTCGGGGGTGATGCTTGCCCCGGAAGGAGATTTGCTGATGGTTCGTAAAAAAGGTTCTAGCTATTTTCAGCTGCCCGGCGGGAAGGTAGCTCCGGAAGAAAGCCGTGAGGAGACCTTAATTCGCGAACTCAAGGAGGAGCTTCAGTATGACGTGGGCGGGATGGAAATACGGTTTATCGGAAGCCACAGTACGCAAGCCGTAAATGAGCTTAATACGGTTGTCGTGGGCTATATCTATTTAATTAAACTGGCAGAGCGTCATGCATTTGAGGCTTACGAAGAGCTGGACGAAGTGCTGTGGATCAGTAAAGCTAATTGGCAGAACTACCGATGGGCTCATTTGGCATCCGAGTTTGTTCTTCCGAAATGGCTTTCGGGTGATTTTGATCAGTAAATCGTATTGAGTAAACAAATTAAACCTTTGTTTGTTAGAGTTTTATAAAAACTAAAAATAAACGAAGATTATGGAAAATCAGCTTTTAAAAGGGGCGAAGGACTTTTTTGACGAAGAAGCGGTCGCTCAGATAGGGCAAGTTTTAAACCAGGATAAAGAGGGGGTGAAGCAGGGGTTGAATGCAACAATTCCCGCCTTGTTTTTAGGTTTAAGCCAACATTCCGATTCCGGTGGAATTTCGGCAATACTTGAAAAGGCCAAGCAGCATTTCGCGGATTTTGATCTCAAAGGACTTCTCGGCGGTGTGACAAACGCGGATGAGTCTGCAGGGGATCGTGCGGTGGAAGGTGAGAATTCGGCTGGGCTACTGGGATCAATATTTGGTAGTGGCCTGGATACCGTTTTGAGTACCGTTGCCGGTTATTTGGGCTATGATGGTAGTTCCATTGGGAAATTAATGAATTTTTCTCTGCCAGCGATATTCTCCAGTTTAACAAATAAGGGACAAAATTGGGATTTTGAACGTATCGGTCATGTTTTGCAGGAAAATAAAACAGCTTTTGCTGCTGCTGTGCCAGCGGGTTTAGGTTTAGGTGCCTTTGGAAAGCTTTTCGATGGGGCGCATTTTTCTCCACCTTTGGAGTCGGTGACTGAACCTGCAGTTCCTGTTGATGTTGTCAAGGAGGTCGATAGTCATAAGTCAAGCTCCATTAATCCGGCAAATGAGTTGGAAGCACATAAAGAGCCTTTGTCATTGCCGAGAACAGGAGAGTCGCGGGCAGCGATAGCTGAAAACAGTTCCAGAAGCGGGTCCGGTGGCGGTTGGTGGAAGATTTTAATCGCCTTGGTTATATTGGCTCTACTCTGGTTTTTATTTGGAAAAGGCTGCAGCGGCAGTAAGCAAGACGGTGCTACCGACACCAGTGTGAACAGTGCAATGGTGGATTCAAGTACCATGAAAACAGGTTCCAGTTTAGTGGAGCGCGAGCAGACGGAGGTCATCTTGCCAGATGGTGTCAAACTTGCTGCATTTAAAGGCGGGATAGAAGATCAGTTGGTCCAATTTCTAAAATCCGATTATAAGTCGATCGGTGAGGATTCCCTGAAAAATACCTGGTTTGATTTCGATAACCTGAATTTCAAAACAGGTACAGCCGAGGTGTTGCCTGAAAGCCAGGTGCAACTGCGTAATCTTGCGGCGATATTAAAGGCTTTTCCTGCAGCCAATATTAAGATCGGTGGTTATACCGACAAAACAGGTAATGAGGATTTTAATAAAAAGTTATCGCTTGAGCGCGCAACAGCTGTAAAGGATTACCTGGGTAAAGAGCAGCTTTCCAAACAGGTAATCGGTGCAGAGGGGTACGGTTCACAGTTTGCCAAGTATAAGGCAGATGGGCCCGAATCCGATCGTATTATGGATCGGCATGTTTCGATAAGTGTACGGTAAGTGTTTTTTGCTGAACAATAGCCTTGAACGATCCGATCGACAAGGCTAAGTTTGAATTCCAAACTATGTTTTTTCTCATAAAAATGCCCCCAGAAAGTGTCTCGCTTTTGGGGGCATTGCAGTGTAACCTGCCCTTTTCTTTGGTGTAATGGAATGCTCTTTAGAAACTGTATACACAGGCCAATAGAAATTGTCCTGCAGATTTAGTTGGGCTTAAGTCGTTCTTGATGAATCGTTCGGTATTTCCTTTGTCAATTCTGATTTCGGGAATAAATTTGAATCCATGGTAATTGTATTCTGCTGTTAAGGTGGTTGCGAGGATATTGGAACTAGGGATTCCATTTTCTTCCTCTTTATGCGTTTGGAAAAACTCTTCGCGTAATCCTAGGCCAAAATTTTCTGAAAAATGAATTCTTGGATAAAGTGCTATTCCAGAGTAACCGCCACCATCTCTCTTTTTATAATTTGTAGCATTTAATCCAAGGAAAAATTTTGAGGTGAAGTCATAATTAGCAACGAGATCGACCAAGGTCCCGGAACTGTAATTGTTTTTACCGCCAGCGGACGATCCTGTCAGAAAATTGAGATAGAAGCTGCTTTTGTCATTGGGGGTATAGGCCAGTTGTGATCCGACATGGGAAACTCCGTTCATATCTTGATAGACGTTCCAGTCGTTAAATAGTCCGACCATTAAGGCTACTTTGTCTGAGAAACTATAGGTAGCTTTTAAACCTGCGTCTTGAAATGGGCCGGCGCCAAATAAATAGGAAGTTGAATAATGAAAGTTGTATGTGGGCGATATTACTTCAAAACCCACAAATGTTCCCATGAATCCTGCAGTAAGATTGAGCTTCTCGGTTAGATCATAGCCTACATATAAATTTTGGATGTGGAAACTGTTTTTGTCATCGCCGGCCTGGCCATCACCATTCATAATGGATCGATACTGCCCTCTGGGGCCAAAAGATAATTCTCCGACAAATGATGCTTTTTTAAACTTCTTTTTTACAGCCAAATCCACCATGCCAATAGACACAGAATTGTTGTCTTCCGTAAAATAGGTGTTGATGTTGGGTTTGTTTTGAAAATCATATTTCCAATAGGTGTCTACTGATCCGGATATTTCTATTTCTTTTTCTTTTGTTTCTTCTTGGCACGTGGCTGTGTTTATTAGAAATGTCGATAAAATGACGGTTGTTAGAAGTCTTTTCATGTTTTTTTTTGGTTTAAGTTTGATTTGTTTGATGTTTTTGGGTGAAATTATCTTTTTTTTGCTTGTTTTGTTTGGTTTTTGGTTTAAAAATAAAGTGATTATTGTGATTTTTGTATTTGTTTTCGTGAAATTATGTAAAAAAATCATAAAAAATAAAATAACATGGTATTTTTTTAATAAAAAGACTTTATATTTGAAAAAATTATAAGAGAAAGTAGCTTTTTGTTTTGTTCTTGTATTTTTTTAACAATTTTATTAATGTATTGAAAACACTAATCAGTTTAAACAAATGAAAAAAATTATTCCACTCATTGTTCTAGTTCTTTTGGGAGTATTAGGACTTGTATTTCCCTCGATTGACTTGTCTGACTTAAACAAGACAGAATTTGATACGGGAGATACGGCCTGGCTGTTGACTTCTTCTGCATTGGTGTTGATTATGACACCTGGACTTGCCTTTTTTTACGGCGGTATGGTTAGCAAGAAGAATGTAATTTCAACGATGATGCAAAGCTTTATATGTATGTGTTTAATGACAATCCTTTGGGTCATTGTTGGCTTTAGTTTAGCTTTCGGCGATGATATCGGTGGTATTGTGGGTGATCCGCGTACATTTTTTATGATGAAAGGTACATTAGGGAATGTTGCTTGGGGAGCGCTTCCCACTATACCTTTGGTTTTGTTTGCCATGTTTCAATTGAAGTTTGCGATTATCACACCGGCATTAATTACTGGGGCTTTTGCGGAACGTATTCGTTTCAATTCATTTATGCTATTCATTATCCTATTCAGTATTTTTATTTATATGCCATTGGCACATGCTACTTGGCATCCAGAAGGTATATTGGCAAAATTTGGTGTTCTTGATTTTGCCGGTGGTACAGTTGTGCACATGTCAGCTGGTTGGGCAGCGTTGGCAGCTGCTATTTATTTAAAAGGACGTAAGACGCAAAGTCATAATCCCGCACGTATAAGCTATGTGATATTGGGTACAGCACTCCTGTGGTTTGGCTGGTTTGGATTTAATGCCGGTTCTGCTGGTGGAGCAAATTCGTTGGCAGCATATGCTTTTGCGACCACAACTACTGCATCGGCCATGGCCGCCATAGCATGGATATTTGTTGATATCATACGTGGAAAAAAACCTTCAGCAATGGGGGCGTGTATCGGTGCCGTTGTTGGTTTGGTTGCGATTACTCCAGCAGCTGGTTTTGTCAGTATTCCACATGCGATGATCATTGGTTTGGTTGGTGCTTTGGTTAGTAATCTGGTTGTATATCTGAGAAGCAAAACAAGTATAGACGATACGTTGGATGTGTTCCCTTGTCACGGGGTAGGCGGTATGGTTGGTATGGTACTTACCGGTGTGTTTGCTCACCATAATGTTAATCCACTTGTTGTGGACAATGGCCTATTTTTTGGCGAGACGAAATTGTTTTTTGTCCATATGGTCGCGTTATTTGCGGTGTCATTTTTTGCCTTCGTGGGTTCATTGGTACTATTGAAGATCACCGATCTTATCGCTCCATTGCGCGTCGAAGAAACAGATGAAGAGCTTGGCTTGGATGTTTCTCAACATGCAGAAGCATTGTAAACCATTCGTAGCATAACGCTCCATTTATCCCAAACAATCTACTACTTCGCGGTACATTATTTGGGATATTTTTTGCATTTTTGTCCTGCAAGGAGAAGAGTGTATCTTGTTATACACTATTTTCGGCAACTATGCCTCTAAAAAGATGTTCAATGACTACTGAGATTAAAGATACTTTGCGTTCTGATTTTGAAAAAATGATGCGTTATTGCCTCCAGAAAAATGGTGATTTCGGTTTTAACCTGTTTGGCGAATATGCTGTATCTGTATTAAATTTCTATGTCGGGAGTTCAATTTTGCCGCTTAACGAAAAACGTGAAGCTGCATTTTTCCTTACGAACCTTTACAATGCAGGTATTAGAAATGCAATTACCCCAGAGGATATTGAAGAAATAGCCGATGTGGTCTCGCAGGACAAGACGTTAAACTATCAGCTATTGGCCCCTATCTTTAACTAAGGTTTGATCTATACAGGATTAGTGCTTGGTCCACACCAGATCTCCTGTTTTATATCCACATTGGAGGGCATAGGTTAAAAATTCATTTCTTATTTTATCTGGAATTTCCCTTTCACGGCCCAAAATCCACATATAGTCGAGGTTGTCTCCAAAAATAAGTGCATATTTATAATCCGATGTTATTTTTACGATATTATAGCCACTGTAAAACGGTCCAAAGAACGACACTTTAAGTGCACCTTCATTGGGGCTGTTGACAAATTTAGCTTTTCCGATAGACTGTTTCCAGCGTTCTTTGTCTTCGGAGTACCCTTGGTTATTGACACGTATTGTACCATTTTTATTTTTGCTGTATTCTGCCGAAACTTGACTTAAGCCTTTTTCCCAATAAAAATCGAGTCTAGCTATTTCATACCATTTTCCAAGGTATTTATCCAAGTCAAACGGATCGACGACGTCAGGTCGCGAGATGACGGGCTTAAAGGCATTATAGGCCACAGCGCTAAGTGCGACGCCAGCTAACAGTAACAGTGATTTTTTCTTATCCATGTTCATCTTTCGAATATATATTGTTAAAACAACAATTTTGATACCAATAAGGTTTACACATACCGCGCTATTTTGCTAATTTTGTTGACTAAAATTTGTATCGGTGTATTCAAGGGAAGAGATAAAACAATTAAAACAGTTATTCTGGACGAAGTTTGGCCAATTTATGGCTTTACATACTTCTGCAGATGGGGATAAGGTAAATTGGATCAACTACAAGACAGGCATTAAGCATTTATACTTCAAAATGGATGCGGATAACAAAGTGGCAACTGTTGCGATACAGTGGTCACAACCTGATGCTGGACTGAGGGCATTGATGGCAGAACAATTTTTTCAGTTTAAAGCGTTGTTGCAGGATCTTCTTGAAGAGGAGTGGATTTGGGACATGGACGGAACGGACGAATATGGGAAACCGATTTGTCGGATCTACACAAGCTTAACAGGTTACAGCGTTTTTAAAGAGACAGACTGGGCTGAGCTCATTTCTTTTTTTAAGCCTCGAATAATTGCGCTGGATGAGTTTTGGTCCTCAGCGAAGTATACCTTCGATATTTTCAAATAATTAACATTTAGTATAGTAAGATGAGTTATTACAGGTTTGATTCCGCTTTTCAACTCCAGTTTGTGAAGAGAACAGCGTTTTTTACAGGTAAGAACTTCGTCATCATTTAAAACAACAATCTAATGAAAAAAATGATTAAGGGTTTGCTGGCAATGGCAATGTGTTTTCAGCTTTCTTCGGTATTTGCGTGGGGTACAACGGGACATCGTGTCGTGGCCGAAATTGCGGAACGCCATTTGACAAAAAAAGCCAAAAAAAATATAGGGAAAA
The DNA here is from genome assembly GCF_002295765.1 of Sphingobacterium sp. UBA865. Lineage (NCBI taxonomy): Bacteria > Pseudomonadati > Bacteroidota > Sphingobacteriia > Sphingobacteriales > Sphingobacteriaceae > Sphingobacterium > Sphingobacterium sp. UBA865. Next base: position 21,745 of record NZ_DBGB01000028.1, read on the forward strand.
TTATTGGAAAACAGAAACTGGCTTATTGGGCCAACTGGGGCGATTTTATTAAATCAGATCCCAATCCTGAATTTAAAAAACTGGGAAATTCCCATTTTATCAATTTAAACTCGAATTTACCCTGGGCTGATTTTCAATTGGGTTTGGAAAGTTCAGCCGACGAGAATCTTTATAAGACAGCGCTACGTATTGAGAAGTCGTTTGCAGATAAAACTCTTCCAATGGATCAGCAAAAGCAAAACCTGTATTTCTTGATCCATATTTTGGGCGATGCGCATCAACCCATGCACGTTAGCCGTGCTGAGGATCAGGGAGGCAATAAGATTGAAGTAAGCTGGTTTGGAAAAAAATCGAATATTCATCGTGTATGGGATAGCGATTTGGTTGATAATGAGAAGTATAGTTACACCGAGTTTGCAACTGTTTTAGATGTGAACAATAAAAAAGAGAATGCGCAGTTAGCGGCTGGGGAACTCTCGAATTGGTTGTATGAATCAAATCAATTAGCTGAAAAGATTTATGCTGACGTAGCTAATAACGCCAATTTATCGTACACTTATGTCTATCAAAACAAGGATATTATGGAGCAATGTATGCTCAAAGGTGGTTTACGCCTTGCCAAAGTGTTAAATCGGATTTTTGGTTAATGTAGCGGGGCTATCACTTCACACAAACAGGGCTATTCATTTTGGATAGCCCTGTTTGTGTCATGCCAGACATATTCCTTACAGTACCGTTTAAGTTATTCGCTTATCAAAGAAGCTGGCCTCACGGTTTGGATATCTTCCTAATTTAGGTCAGCCCGACGTTGCGATCAAATTGATTGTATGCTTTCAGTTAAACAATGTCCGTAGCTTAATTGTTTCCTGTGTATTAAATCGATTTCAATGACTATCCCACAATTATTTAAGAAAATTGTTCCCTTTGCCAAACCTTATCGTCAGCTGATTATTTATACGTTGCTATTAACGGTAGTGGGGTCTTTCGCGGCGCAAATAAACGCTTTTATTTTACGTTATACCGTCGATCAAATTAATGAGCTGATGGTCGCCAAGGAGCCTTTATCGAAGGGCATGTATCTTGTTGGTATAATTAGTATTATTTTACTAATTAAAGAAATAGTCTACGCTTTTGTGCAATTTGGTCAGAAATTTTACGGGGAGAAACTTCGCATTTATATCGCACGTGACTTTTCTCAATCCATTGTAAACCGTATTTTAACCTATAAGTTAGCCTTCTATACCTCAAGCGACAATGAAAGTGGAAAATTGGCTACCCGGATAGATGCCGGGATCAGTTCGTTGACACGTCTGGTCCAAAATTTCTTTATTGATATTCTGCCTTTGTTTGCCAATGCAATCATTGCATTAATCTGTATGTTCTACGCTAATGTATACGTAGGTCTAGTGGGATTGGCTGTTATTCCCTTGTATCTTTATATTAGTCAGACCCAAGCCTCTAGATTGACGGGCTTTAGGAGGCAGATGCGCAAATACCGGGAGTCGAAAAATAATCGGATCATTAGTTTGATCGATTCAATTCTGGTAATTAAGTCTTTCGTTCGAGAGCCAGAAGAAGCGAAACGTCATGAAAAGATTCAATATGAAATGACTGAGAATCAAATGGAAACTCGAAAAACAAGTTTTTTTTACGATAGCATTAAAAATTTCGTAGAACAGATTGCCGTTGTCATAATTATTGTTTTAACGGCCTATCTTGTTCTCTCGGGCCAAATTACCATTGGTGCGATTATGTTTCATATTATGTTATTTAATAACGTTTCGGCACCGATTCGTCAGCTGCACCGGATTTATGATGAAGTAAACGATGCCCTGGTCTATTCGGAATCTTTCTTTGAAATTTTGGAATCTGACGAGTATATAGAATCAAAGGGAGATTATAAGCCGGCACAGATAAAAGGACATTTGGCGTTACGGAATGTATTTTTTGAATATCCGAATGGGACGGTTGCTTTAAAGGATGTAAATTTTGAGATCAAGCCAAATGAAATTACGGCATTAGTGGGGCTGAGTGGAGCCGGGAAAAGTACGATTATCAACTTATTGGATAAATTTTATGAACCCACCAGTGGGCAAATTTTTTTGGATGGGGTAGACTTGGCAAAATACGATACAGCGTTTCTCCGTCGACATATCGGTATGGTATTGCAACGGAATCATATTTTTAAAGGAACTATCTTTGAAAATATTGAATATGGTAAAATGGGAAGTTCCAGGGAAGAGATCATTGAAGCGGCCAAAAAGGCCTATATCCATGAGCAGATTATGGATTTGCCCAAAGGTTACGATTCAGATGCGCAATCGCTGTCAGGGGGGCAGCAGCAGCGGATCGCTATAGCTCGTTTGTTTTTAAAAAATCCGCCGATTATTTTTCTCGACGAGCCTACGGCTAATTTGGACGCCATTGCGACCGAACAGATTAAAAATAGTTTGGATGCCATAAAGAAAGACCGTACAGTAATTATCGTTTCCCACAGTATCTCCCAGATCATCGATTCCAATGCTATTGTGGTCATGGAAAAGGGGATGGTGGTGGAGAAAGGACAACATGAAGATCTATACACACATAAAGGAACCTATTATGATATTTTCTCGGCAATGGCCAACAGCTTAAACCTGAGTAAAATAAGCAGAACATTACAAGCAGATAAAAGATAGGGGATTATTAACTTGTGCGACTATGGAGTATCATGCCAATGACCACCAATACAATACCCATACAGGAATATACATTTGGAAGTGCCGCCTGCAAGATGAGAATTTCGCCTAGCAGCGTAAAAATAACTTCCATGGCCTGTGTTGCCTCTACAGCTGCTAAGGCTTTATGATCGTGATGAACGAAATCAGTAGCTGAGAAAAATAAAAGTGTTGCAATCACCCCCGAACAAATGGCCACTAAAAAGGTTTGGAAGAGCTGACTATCAGTTGGTAAACCATGATCAGAATAGCCAAATAGACTCAGGATAATCCAAAATGGCATACTACAGAGCGTCATCCCGAGCGTGCGTTGAAAAGCATCTAACCTATTATTTGATATTTTCATCATTTTACGGTTACCTAAGGGATAGGCAATGGAACCGATCAATACAGGGATGGTTCCCAATAACATGCTGTTTAAGGAGGTTGACTGGGCTTCTGAAATTTGCATCAAAAGAATACCTAAAAAAATTAGAATGGAGAAGAGGAGTGAAGCTTTTGATATGCTTTTTCGCTGACCTTTCTTTTCGAGCAACGGACCAATAAACATGCCGGCTATAATGGTGAATTCGAAAGTGCTGGCCACGAGCCAAGATGGGCCATAATTTGCGCCATAGGTAAGCGCCGCATAGAACAGTCCGAATCCGATGGTACTCCAAAGAAGCCATTGCCAAAGGTTAGATCTGATTTCTTTAAGTAAATCGATGAGGTTTCCTCTTATGGCAACAATGATAAGTAAGACTGGGAGCATCCAAATAAACCGTAAGGAGGCTGTCCATTGCCAGCTTCCACCGGACACGGCCATAATGCGGTTTAGAACGAAGGTACTGGCAAAAAATAAGGCGGCTAGCGTTCCTAAAAAAAGTGCATTTTTTTTATTCTTTTTTATTGTAAATTGGATTGGCATAAATAAGTGGAATGCGATGTATACTTAACTTTGTGAAAGTAAGCAAATGTCCGTTTAAATGAAAATGAAACAAAAACTAATTGATTTTTATCGCGATTTTCTCATTTAAAATTCCTTATTTTGCCTAATCAATAAAACAAGTAGTAAGAAAATTAATCAAGATGATTATACAACCAAGAACTAGAGGTTTTATTTGTTTAACCTCGCATCCACAAGGGGCTGCGCAAAACATTAAAAATCAAATTGAATACGTGAAATCCAAAGGTGAGATCGCGAATGGTCCAAAGAAAGTATTGGTAATCGGTGCTTCTACTGGATTTGGTATTGCATCTCGGATTTCTGCAGCATTTGGTTCTGGAGCTGCTACAATCGGTGTATTTTTTGAAAAACCTGCGGCAGAAGGCAAGCCCGGGACTGCCGGATGGTACAATTCCGCAGCTTTTGAGAAAGAAGCCCATGAGGCGGGATTATATGCCAAAAGTATCAATGGCGACGCTTTTTCGGACGAAGTGAAAAAACAAACTATTGAACTTATTAAAAAGGATCTGGGACAGGTTGATTTAGTGGTTTACAGTTTGGCATCACCACGCCGTACGCATCCAAAAACGGGGGTAGCACATGCTTCTGTTTTGAAACCGATACAAGAACCATTTACCAACAAAACGGTAGATTTCCATACGGGTGTAATTTCAGATATTACCATTCAGCCTGTTGAAAATGAAGAAGATATTGCGAATACTGTAGCTGTTATGGGTGGAGAAGACTGGAAGTTTTGGATCGAAGATCTTAAAGCTGCTGGTGTGTTAGCTGATGGAGCGAAAACAGTTGCCTATTCTTACATAGGTCCTGAACTTACTTATCCAATTTACCGTAATGGTACGATTGGTCGTGCGAAGGATGATTTAGAAGGAACAGTGCCTGCCATAAACGCGATTTTGAGCGATATTAATGGTGTATCTTATGTATCGGTGAATAAAGCTTTGGTTACGCAATCAAGCTCAGCTATTCCTGTTGTTCCTTTATACATTTCTTTATTGTACAAAGTCATGAAAGAAAAAGGAATTCACGAGGGTACAATTGAACAAATGCAACGTTTGTTTGCCGAGCGACTTTATACTGCTGACGGTAAAGTATTGCTTGATGAAAAAGGTCGTATCCGTGTTGATGACTTAGAAATGCGTGAAGATGTTCAGGCTGAAGTTGCAGCATTGTGGGAGAAAGCAACAACTGAAAATTTAGCGGAAATTTCAGATATTGAAGGTTATCGTAACGAGTTTTTCAATTTGTTCGGTTTCAATTTTGAGGGTATCGATTACAATGCTGATACCAATGAAGTTGTTGGCGTACCTAGTATTGAGGGTTAAATTTAACGAATATACCTACAAAAAGAGCGGT
>NZ_DBGB01000024.1:0-8465 GCF_002295765.1 Sphingobacterium sp. UBA865
GGTTGGTGTAATATAGTCAGGGCCATTTAATAGAACATTAAATGGCCCTGATCTTTTACCCCTATTTGATCCGGAAAGAAATACTAAAACTCGCGGCCTTCAGTTCATTAAATCAATTTGTCTTCAATTTAAGCCATTTCGTAAGGTCATCCATCAATTGTTCATTAAAACTCTCTGAGTTTTCAAAATATTCTTCGATTTTTCCAGTTTGCGCATGCTGAAAAAGGTGATTCAAATTGGGATAATCCTTAATGGTGACGTCAGTAGTCTTTAAGTGCAGGTGTTGGAGACAATAAATGTTTTCATTTGCAGGAACTTGGACGTCCTTTCCGCCAAATGAAGCAAAAACCGGTATTTTTAGCTGCTTCAGATAATAAGCCGGATCGATACGAAGAAACGTTCTAAACCAGGGGCTCATCATTGGACTGAGTTTAATTTTCATATCAGCAGTCAGGGGATTACCGTTATTTTGCTGAATAAGTTCTTTTTCCAACGATTCGGCCAATGCCTTTGGTGGCGCATCTTCCAATAGAATAGTATACAATCTTCGATTATTTGCTTTATTGGTCTGTAATGCTGCTTCAGATAATCCGCCCGCTTTTCCTAAAGCATAACTCTGTAAGATCAGTAAAGAATCTCCTTTGATCACAGGGCCAGACAAAAGTGCAATATACTTTACCTTACTGTTCTCGGATGCCACTATTTCGGCAATTAGGGCTCCCTCACTATGCCCGATCATTCCGATTTTATCCACATCTACTATAGCTTTTTTGCTGAGAAAATCAACTGCAGCATTGGCATCAGAGGCAAAATCAATTGTTGTCGCTAAATTCACTTCTCCTTTAGAGCCGCCTACCCCTCGATCATCGTAACGTAATACAGCAAAACCGTTTTTGGTAAGATGATCTGCAAGCACCTTAAATGGCCTGTGACCAAACACTTCAGAATCCCTATTCTGCTGACCGCTACCGTTGACCAACACCAATGCGGGGAATGGTCCACCATTTTTAGGATAAGTCAGAGAGCCCGTAAGAACTGCATTGCCGGCACTATTTTTAAACGAAACTTCCTCTTCCGCATAGCTATAAGGAGGAAAAACATCCTGCTTACGAGAAAGCCCACTCTGTTCATTCTCGCTTCGTACTAAAATCATAGCAGATTCAAAGGGGCCTTGTTTCATCACCCCTTTCATAACATCTTTATCCCGATCCAAAAAGCCCGCATACAGAAGACCTATATTCTTAACATCCATCCAAATGGAATCGTGTTGAATACGTATTTGATTGATTGGAAATTTCTGCGCTGTTTGCATTGGACTCTCAAAGGTACCATTCCACTTCCCTGCACTATCTTTTTGAATATTGAATACCAGTAGCAGCTTCTGCCCTGAAACCTCAACCTCGCCCTTCCATGAGCCATCAAATGTCTGCGCATGGGTACATGAAAAATGAAAACAAATGATAAATAGGTATAAAATTTTTCTCATTGTCGTTTTTTACTAGAAATTAAACTGTATGCATAAATCCAATATAAAATATAATGCCACAAATACCATACTGATTCCAATCTTCTTATTATTAACGGCTACATTCATACCCTTAACCAATAAATAGAACTGATAGCATAGCAATAACAAACTGATGATTCCAAACATGCCAAACAAGAGCATCTCCGTTTTATCAACTCCAACCAATGTATGATCGTCGCTTTGCACTGCCTTTAAGACTTCATCCGTAAATTTGTCCTGGTTTAACAATTTCCCTAAAAATAAGGCAAGATAGAGCGGAAATGGTATAATCAGAACGACATTTATGACATCGATGATTCTGGTCTTTCTGTTCAATAACATCCCAGTACCGTAAAGAAGTGTAAAAGGAGCCAAAACCATACAGGCATGAACGCCCAATACAGCCCATATCGAAATCACCCTATCCGGTTGATAGAAATGCATAAAACCATTGAACTGCTGGCCCGATAAATAAATAACATAGCTTGATAACAAAAATCCGATAACACCAGCAAAGAATAACTTCCACTCTGGGAATTCCGCAAATGGATTCTGAAAAATCTGTTTAACTTTCATTTTTTAAGAATTGAGATAAGTTCAGCTGTTCAATCGCAGCCGGATTTTGGGTTCCAATAAGTAATATCTTACCAGTTTCCAATGTAAGTTGCAACCCCATATTACCACGAGCTGAAAAAGCCAGACCTCTCACCCCCCTCCTCAATCCCCATCCACCAAACTCACCGATCGGGTTATAGTTTCGTACCTGAATAGCACGGATATCTGCCCAAAGCGTCCTTTTACGATAGAAATTAAATGGGAAAAAATAGACTTCAATTCCATCTTCACGAATAATAGTTTTTAATCGTAGTATGCCAAATAACCCCCACAATACCAAATTGATCCAAAATCCTGGTAATTGAAATAATGGAACAAAATCCAACTGCAAGATATCATGCCAGTGCACAGAAAAACTGGCTACACTGACCGTTAAAAGGATCAAACATAATAACCAGCTAAAAAAAGATTGGCTTTCGGTAAAAAGCGTATTATTTTTCATCATGACATCATTCTTTGTTCATCAATCATTCGATTTCCCTCGCCACTAAATATTTCTATTTCTGCCAACACTATTTTTATTCATAAGAGCTTTCACTTTTTGAATCAGATCATCCAGGATATTACGAACTGTCGGATAGGATTTTCCCATTTGGTTTGCCATTTCCTTTAAACTTCCTGAGTGTATCAAAAAATTCAGAACAAATTCTTGCTCCTCAACAGTAAGTTGCATTAACACGGGTAATGAAAACTTTCCAACAACTTCGGTTTCACAGGAGTCACACACCAATTTAGCGACTTTTAACTTCGCTTCACAACAAGGGCAATCAATCGGTATTTTTTTCATTAAATAATAACTATATTAATATTATTAAATATAACATTAATAATATTAAAACAAAACACTATAAAATCAATATTTTTTAAAAACCACTGCTTAATGATATATTTGTATCATTAAATAACATTTATGAAGAAGTTTTTAGGCTATTTCCTATCTATAATATTTTGGTTTTGTTTTGGTTTATCCTTGATTATCTTCCACCCTATACAGTGGTTATGTTTAAAGCTGGGTGGATATAATGCACACAAAAAGAGTGTGGATATATTAAATGCCTGTCTCGTTGCCTGCTATTACACCCTATTCAATCGGGTGACGTTTATCGACAATAAAAATATTCCAACAGGGCAACCCATAGTCTTTGTAGCCAATCACCAAAGCACCTTTGATATTCCGCCAATGATCTATTTTTTACGCAGGTTTCATGGAAAATTTATTTCTAAAATTGAACTTGCCAGCGGTATACCTAGCATCTCCTTTAACTTAAAACATGGTGGTGCCGCAAATATAGATCGCAATGACCCCAAACAGTCTATTGCTGAGATATTGAAGCTTGCCAATAATATGAAAACCAAAAACTGGTCCGCGTTTATTTTTCCAGAGGGAACAAGATCGAAAACCGGAAAAATGAAGGCCTTTCATGTTGGCGGAATTGCCACATTACTAAAGAAGAATCCGAACGCACTCGTTGTTCCTATCGCCATCACAGGATCATATGAAATGGTACAATATGGGATGTATCCATTAACCCCATTTCTTCATATGACCTGGGAGGTTCTAAATCCTTTGGATACGGAGGGCAAGAATATTGATGAGATCGTTAAATTAGCTGAGGAAGCTATAAAACTAAAGGTCGAAAAATTGCAGTAAGCTACTTGACCTGCCTTCCTTTCCAGTCATACTTCCCAACATTACCCAATATGCCGATATAAGCTAGATAAAGGATATGAGCCAGGCTTAATAAAGGAAGATACCATAAGAGTTCATTTCTGCTTGCGAACCTGGTTAAAGGTTGAATAAAAAGAAATTCGACAGTCATCTTCAATAACAACGCGAACAGTACTACCCAAGCAACAAATTTCACACCACAGAGCGCAAGAACTGCAGCAACCAATATCAATAAGTTGAAAAACCAAATGGAAATCCCCAATGCGATGACACCTTTATTTTTATATTTGGTACTTTTTGAAGCCCAGCGTCTACGCTGACTAATGAATGATTTCAAATCTGGTTTTGCATCTGTATAAACAACGGCATCTTGTGATTTACAAAAGATTATACGATCGGGATATTGTTCTGCTACCTTATGTAAAAAAAGTTCATCATCTCCGGATGCAAGCTCATCAATCCCTTTAAATCCGCCCATTTGTTTAAAAATATCCTTTCGATAGGCCAAATTCGCTCCATTACAGGTCGTTGGTTTTTTATTACCAATACCTGCAGCGCCCAAACCTATCAAATACAAAAATTCCAGGGTCTGCAGTCGTTCAAAAAAACTCTTTTCTTCTGAATACACTACTGGAGAAGATTGTAGATAGGCACCTTCTTTCTCAAATGAACTGATAACTGTCTTTAGCCAGTTCGACCCCATGCGGCAGTCAGCATCTGTAGTGATAATAATTTCGCCATGACAGCAATCTATCGCTCTTGAAATTGCTAATTTCTTGTAGGAATTCAAACGGCCATTTTCGTTCAATTGAATCAGCTTGACACCTTTTTCTTCATATTCTTTCACAATCAAAGACGTACTATCGTCCGAATGGTCATCGATAATAATTAACTCCAGGAGCTCTCTAGGATAATTTTGCCCTAGTATCGATTCAATGGTGCGCCTAATATTTAACTCCTCATTCCGCGCTGCGATAATGACAGATACAGTCATTGTTGGCCTAACAGTATTGTTAGGCTCCGAAAGCAAGAACCAGCCTCTGCGCATCCATAAAACTAGAATTACGTATACGCAGGCAAAAATGATCAATAAATAGTTAAGAATTTGTATCACCGAAAAAATTTATCTTAAAAACAAAAATAGAACCAAATATAGCTGGAAGAATCAAATTGACGAACCAAATACAGGAAACAATAGCCATTACAGCAATTTCCTGTGTGGTAATATAACTATATAGATTGCTTGCAACGAAACTTCTAACACTGAAATCAAAAATATCCAATGTAGGTAGCGCTGCCTGCACAAAAAATAGGATAAAAATCATCAGAACCATGGATAAAAGCGGTAACTCAGGTAGCGTTAGCTTCATCAAGATGATATACTGAGAAGTAAAAATGACAAATCGCGCCAAAGAATTTAAAAGAACAATACGGAGCTCGCGCATTGAATAGTGTTCCAATACTTCAAAGAAAGGCTTAATCCGTTTCAAAAACTTAATTTTGCCGACCAATAAATCGATCCATTTTACATTGAAATATAAGATGACAAATCCTCCGGCATAAATAATTGCAAGTAGCCATACACCAAATTGTACGGTTAAAGGAGTTGAGAGAAATTTACAGATAAACCAAGCGATACTTAATGATCCCGCAACGCTTGTGAGCACCAATTGTGCAAATAATCCAACGCCCATCGCCACGGCTCCTTTTGCCCGATGTTGAGGCTGTAAAAAAAGAACGCGTCCACCATACTCTCCAATCCTATTGGGAGTAAAAATAGCCCAGGTAAGTCCGCAAAAAACGGATTGGAAGGCCTGCCAAAATGAAATACGTTCCAGTTTAGAGGCAAGATACTGCCATTTAACGACTTCAAGCAACCAATTTACAAGCATTAACACCACGATCAAAAACAGGGTCCAAACAACAGAATGTTGTTCTAAACCTGCTACTAGGGTTTTAAACTTCGCAATATTACTTTTATCAGATACTTTCACGGCAATATACCAGGTCGCCAGGGCGAAAACCAGCATCTTCAATAAAAGACTGATGTATTTTTTTTGTCTTCCAGTCAACTTTCGATAATTAGAGAGCAATGTTACTAAATTTTAGCCAAATGATTAAGTTTTGTCGAATGCAATCCGCGAATAAAACGCAAAATTTGTAATATTGTATATGCAGAAGGAAAAGGCGAAAGAAAGAATAATTTTAGGGATCGACCCCGGTACCGTTGTACTGGGATATGGCATCATCAAAGAAGTTGGCAATAACATATCCTTGATCTCAATGGGGGTCATCAAAATGGGACATTTAGACGATCATGCTCTAAAACTACAACGTATTTTCAAAAAAACTTCGGCTTTAATGCAGGAATATAATCCCGACTGCGTAGCCCTTGAATCACCATTTTATGGCAAAAACATACAGGTCATGCTCAAACTAGGGCGAGCTCAAGGTGTTGCTATGGCGGCGGCGCTGGCGCAAGATATTCCGATCTTTGAATATTCTCCAAGAAAGATAAAACAATCCGTTACAGGAAATGGAAATGCGACAAAGGAGCAGGTTTCCGCTATGCTAAAAAATCTATTAAAATTTGAGGAAACACCACAATTTTTAGATGCCACCGACGGATTGGCAATTGCTGTCTGCCACTCGTTTCAGAAAAATGCAGTATCAGGCAACAGTAAGTCGTACACGGGATGGTCCGCCTTTATCAAAGATAACAAGGATCGAATCAAGTAATCACATTTGCACCTGACGAATCACATTCTTCACATTCAATTCCACAATATCCGTCATCGTTTTACACTTGAGGTAGGAGTTGTTCTGATAAAATTCAGCATAGCCCTCACGTAACTGTTTGATATTCTCCTGGGTCGAGAGCACCTGCGTTTGCGAGGCATCCCTCAGATCAGCGATCCGATGTCTTTCGCTTCGAACTCTATGCACAATAGAGGAACGCTCCTCTTGTTGGTATTGCAGTACTGTTTTTTCATTGAGATGTTCCATCGCCAGTTTGACATAGGGAAGATTCTCCTTAAAAAATTGCGGCATATATACCTTCGGATTTCCTTCATAAAACTGCTGGTCAAAATCTATTGCCCGAATTCGAAACTGGAAATCATCAAAATCTGGTGTAATCTGCATCACGAAATTGTATGCCCGCATATCCCCCAACAACGTAATAATACATCGCTCATTAAACTTGACAAATTCCTTGGAAATCCGGGTCAGATTATAATCAGGCGAGAACATACGTGTTTTCGAAAAAGTGTCTCCCGGAATTCCAACAATATGTTCCTCAACCAAGGTATCATGGTCTACCATATAATTCACCTGATTGGGCGACAATATTTCTTCCAACTCCAGTCCATATATTCTTGATGCATCGGCCTGCTTGATGTAAAAATAATCATACACATCATTTAAACGGTTCACGATACGAATACGAAAGGGTTTCGTATTGCCAAAGCCGCAGTACTCGACACGATCAATATATTTATGCTGGACGATTCGCGTATTACCTGATGCTTTCAATTTAGCATAAATCACCTTCAACCCGTCATATAATTGGTCAATGAGATATTGTGGATACAGTGGAGTCTCCCAAAAAGTATCGTTGCCAAATTTATCCATAACAGGTACTGTCTCCGTAAAATTCAGTAGATCCTTATATCCTATAGGCAATTTTTCATCTCGCTGATACAGCTTAAGGTATTTATGAAGTCCTTCCCCTACTTCAAAAATCGGCTTCTTTTTCGAAATCTTTACATCTTGAACTTCTTCCATCGCTATTCCGTATTTGATTTTTCGTTTATTCAAACATCACACGGTTGGCTACATTTTTAACCTAACAACCGCTAAATACGAACTGATTAGATTGTTAATAGGCCAACTGCATTTCCTACTTCTTAAAAAGGCAATACTAAATTAATTTATCATAATCCTGATATCAAACATGAAAACAATCACTTAACCTATAATAAGATCACCATGAAACAATTATAATCACTTTCAATCAAAAACATATAACATTATCAATATGAATAAGTATTTTTTATTAAATTTACATCTATAAACCGAAAATTCTTAGTAATTTTGAAATAAATTTAATTATTTTAGCTATTGGTCCGATTTTGATGCAACGGCCAATTAATGAACACAAAAACCATTGTTAATGGAAAATCAATATGCAAACTATGATCTAGACAATTTGGATATCCAAATCTTGTCTATTCTAATGAACGATGCCTCTATTCCTTATACAGAAATAGCAAAAAAGCTAATTGTATCAGGTGGTACAATTCACGTTAGAATGAAGAAGATGGAAGAACTAGGTATCATTAGAGGGTCAAATCTAATTATCAATCCTCAAAAAGTCGGATTTGATATCACGGCCTTTTTGGGTATCTATCTTGAAAAAGGTTCACAATATGCAGATGCGGTAGATAAATTGAAAGAAATCAAAGAAGTGGTCGAATTACATTATTGTACTGGCCAATACAGTATTTTTGCAAAAATCATCTGTAGAGATACAGTTCACCTCAGAAAAGTATTGAATGAAGATATTCAATCCGTACCTGGGATTCAACGTACCGAGACGATCATCTCTCTCGAAGAGAGTATCAAACGTCAAATCAGCTTAGTCTAGTATAAAAAAAGAGGCTGTCTCAAAAA
>NZ_DBGB01000032.1:0-107164 GCF_002295765.1 Sphingobacterium sp. UBA865
ACTGCCTTTTTGAGACAGCCTCGTTTTTATCATTAGTCGACCATTTTCTTGATTAGAACTTTCTAAAATCCCATTCTCCGCGATAAGGGCGGCTACGCATGAGGTTAGCATAATCATTGTCGAACTGTTCCTTTTGTGGATTCCATTTTAAATCCTTTTGAAGTTCATAGGCAATGTTGATGGCATTGCAAACAGAGCTCGTTCGATGGCCTATTTCAACATCACAGATCGGCTTACTTCTTTTTTTGATCGCGTCTACCCAGTCCTGATAGTGATTATCACTGTAATACAGGCGACGATCTGTGGAGCTCAATTTAAGATTGGCCAAATTCTCGGGATTCGAACGGATAAATTCGCGGCTTACTTCAATCTTACCTTTTTCACCAATAAATTGAATCGCGTTATGTACGCCCCATTGCACATGGTTTACCCGAACTCCATTGGCATAGTTAAAGGAAAGCCCGCTATTGCTATTTGCTGCTTTAGGTGGATTGAATTGCACCGGGCCAGATTCGTCCATGCCCAACGCCCATTGCACAATATCAAACATATGTGCTCCCCAATCGGTAATATAACCACCGCCGAAATCACGGTAACCACGCCACCAAGCCCATTTATCATCCTCAAGCGGTGGGCTTAAAATCGGGTTATAACCGCGGTAAGGTGAAGGTCCTACCCACATATCCCAATCCAAATAATCCGGTGCTGGCATAGCTGGTAGGTCGCATTGTTTGACCGGTTCGCCCACAGACACATTAATTTCTTTTATTTTGCCGATATAGCCATTGAGCACCAGTTCTGCGGCTTGTCTAAAATTATAGGAAGAACGCTGCATGCTACCTGTCTGAAAGACACGTTTATATTTGCGGGTTGCATCGACCATTGCTCTCCCCTCGGCAATGGTAAGCGCCAGGGGTTTCTCACAATAAATATCTTTGCCGGCCTTAGCTGCATCAACAGCAACCTGTGCATGCCAGTGATCTGGTGTTGCAATAACAACAGCATCAATATCTTTCCGATCCAATAGTTCGCGATAATGGTGATAGGCCTTGATCTCAGTCTGTGCTTTTGACAATTCCGTTTGCTTTTTCCCTGTCGCAGCAATAAATGCGGCCAACTTCTTACGGTCCACATCGCAGGCCGCCAGACTTGCGATTTCCTTGCAGCGATTGAGACCGTTCATCAAAGTATAGGATTGTTTTCCGACACCGATAAATCCAAGATTGATACGATCACTTGGTGCAAGAAATCCATTTCCGCCTAACACAACGCGCGGGACAATTGTGAAAGCCAAAGAGGATACAATCCCCTTGGCTATAAAATCTCTTCTTTTCATTTTTTACTGTTAGTTTATTTTTCTGCTCGTCTTTATAGACACTTATTCGGTCCTCGGCGGCAAAATTGTTTATGTATGGATGATTTGTCTAGGCTTTCTCAAAAATAGTTTATTCTTGAACCGGAACCAGTGTAATTGACGCAATCTCAGGTAATGCATCGCCATCAATTGCCGTAGCCTGCAGCAGCACTTTTGTACTTGGCTCTCCGATCACTTGCTGTGATACTTCTATTGTTCCCATGACCGCTTCCTTAAATGCAGTTCCATTTTCATTTATAAAGGCGAAAGGAATCTTTTGTCCAAGAGCGGTTAGCAAAATTTTGCCCTGATGTTTAGGATTAGGTAGATAATTGAGGAGTACTCGGTATTTACCCGGTTTCTGAATTTTAATATCCCAAATTACTTGATCGGCAAGATCCTTCCATTGACCTATGGCATTCGGGCGATTTGGATCATGGGTATGTGCGCCAATAATTTTCAGTCCCTTTCCTTCCTGCAGTTTTGCATTATTTGCGTTCATCACGATGCGACCATCCGCCTGTGTTTGTGTTAGGCTTTCCTCAACAATTGGTTTTCCCTGGATCTCCACCACGATAACCTTAGGCCCTTTATTGCTGTCGAAGACATCAACAGGAATTGCTGGTCTACCATTTTCCAGCGTAGATTTTAACTTCATTTTCGGTGAAGCCAGGGCATAGACAGCCGTCACTTTATTTTTGATTGGCAGATTTATTTTCCCATCGGCTGGACGGTCAAAAACATGCAGATAGAGTTTCCCATTTTTTTGCGTACAATAACCCCAATCCAACGCTTGGAAAGGGCTCGCCGTAGTCCCGTAAATAGCTTCGCTATTGATCTTCATCCAGTCCCCGATCTGCTCCATAATACGCACCGCAGGTTCGGGAATGCCGCCATCACCATCGGGTCCGACATTTAACAGGAAATTGCCGCCCTTACTTACTGTTTCCACAAATAATTGCATGATCTTGGGGAAGCTTTTCCAATTTTGATCATGGGCGCTATAACCATAACTTTCATTCATGGTATGGCTTACCTCCCAATACATACCAGGCAAGCCTGTTGGTGGAATATATTTTTCAGGCGTTCCAATATCACCGTTTTTATTTTCGAGTCCATTCCAAAATCGATTATTGATAATAATGTTGGGTTGCCATTTGATCAGGTCTGTTAAAATATGTTTGGTTCCCCAGGCTTCACCTTCGTGCTGTTTGCTACTGAAATCGGGCCACAGCATATCCAATCGCCCGTAATTTTGGGCAAGTTCCTTAATTTGGCCATAGAGATAGGCTTTATACCGTTCATGATCAGGTTGATGATTATCTACATTCGGGTTTAACTGAAAAGCCTCATAGGAATCGGGATGCTGCCAATCCAGCAGCGAATAATAGGCACCTACTTTCATTCCCTCTTGGCGGAAAGCTTCCATAATTTCGCGGTAAAGATCTCTCCCTTTTGGCGATAAATTTGCCGTACCTGTTACATCGTTTTTAACCGCGTAAGGCTGTTGACTATTGAATAAGCTAAAGCCTTCGTGGTGTCGAGAGGTCAGCACCATATACTTCATTCCCGTTTTTTTTGCAAGGTGAGCCCAGGATTTTGGGTCGAAAGAACGCAATGTAAATTTTGGTTTCAGCACTTCAGCATACTGCTTACTGGGAATTTTTCCCCAAGTCTGTATCCATTCAGCATAATGCTGTGGGTATTTTTTCCCTTCAAAAGAACCTCCCGCTGCACTATACAATCCCCAATGGATAAATAACCCAAAACGAGCTTCTTTAAACCATTCCATGCGTTTATCTTGTGTCTCCTGCCAGCCAGTTACGCCTTCATAAGGTAATGATTTGGTCTGTGAATTAGCAACATCGGTCATGCATAGCAACATTCCCACTGCTGCTGCACACTTCCACTTTAAAAAATTGATTTTCATCGTAATATAGTTTTATACATAAAAGTTCATGGATTATAATCATTAAACAGGGGTCATCAGAAACCCAAGTTGTTTATTTCCTCCTGCATGGTATCATAAGTCTTTCGCGCATCCTCCAATGGAATTCCTTTTGATAGTCCGGGTCGTTTATGGCCTGTAAAAGTCAACCATGTGTCTTTCATGATCGTCTGTCTTTTCAAAACAAGGGCATATAACTGGCGAAGTTTTGGTTTATCAAGCAAATTGTCATCCCATGTGCTTTCAATCGGGAAATTAGGCATCAGGTGTTTAACAATTTCCCTTGCCATGAGCCAATGGCCCAACTCGCCAGGATGAACACCATCTGTCGCTAGCCTAAACTGAGGATCTTTCTTGATGCCAGTCTCCAAATATCGCCGCATGGGGAAATGGAGGTCAATGATTTCCCATGATTGTTTTCGGCCATAATCGATCAACCATTCGGCATAACGATCCAATACTTTATTATACCCATTGAGCCGAAGCTGCGGATCATCATGCACCGGTGGAGTCATCCATATGATACGTTTGACACCTTGATCTGCAAGTCGTTTTTGCAGGTGTATAATTCCGTTTTTATAGGCTTCAAAACGGGCCGAATCAAATGGTAGGTAAATACCGTCATTCATGCCATAACATACGAAGACAACCTTAGGATTGATTTTATCGAGTACATTATCCAAACGGTCAAATAGACAAGGTCGCGGAAACTTTCCATCGGCATGATTCGGCTCACTAAGTCCAGATACGGTCTCACTTGGTAGCCCCGAGTTAATAAACTGGGGTTTCTTTTTCGGATGACTGCTCAGGAACAAACTTTCGGTCATGGCGACATATTGACCGGCATAGGTAATGCTATTTCCCAGAAAAAGAATTTTCTGTGCTTCGTTCCAGGCAAACTGATTAACCTGTTTTTGCCCAACAGCTTGTACATACCATAAACTTAAGCAGAAGAGCAGCGACAAAACACGTATTTTTTTTGTAGTTAATAATTGATTCAACATCGTTATAATTGATACAGTCAATATTCGAATTAGCCTAGTTTTATTTTTAGCGCATAGCCCAAGCTGTTGTTTTCTATCTTCTTGGGTAATTTCAATTGCAATCCATGGTTATCCTGCTGGAAATCGATCTGACCAAACCCTAAGATTTCCACTGATTTCACTTTAGCCTTATTTTGGTTCAGGGACTTTACATTGACGATTCCACCCTTAGGTACTACAAGAGCCATCGCATATACAAAATCATTCTTTTGGGTAAACCAAAAATCCGAAGCGGTAAAAGATGCCTTAAATCCTTCTCTCTCCCGTTGTTCGGTATCCGTTATCCGAATTGCTGTAGGCCCCTCATGTGCAGTGGTCCATGGGGATGTCCCATAAATCGCTTCACCATTGAGTCGCAACCATTTCCCTAATATAGCAAGATTTTTCTTTACCGGCACAGGGACATTCCCCTGCGCATCGGGTCCAATATTGAGCATATAGTTACCACCTTTACTGACAATTTCCAAAAGCCAATAGCGCAATTCGTCTACATTTTTCCAATCATGATCGTAGGATTTATAGCCCCAGGAATGATTGAATGTCCCGATGGCTTCCCAAGGTTGGTTAAAATGTTCCGAAGGATCTGGAATCCGATTATCTCCTGGAATGGCATAATCGCCCATGCCATTGCCAATCCGTTCGGAGACAATAACATGTGGATTGCAATCATAAACGGTTTTATAGAACCGAAAGCTTTGTTCTCCAGTCATCAGTCCCGGCATATCAAACCAGATATATTTCAGCTGTTTGAACCGCGTCAAAATTTCCTTTACCTGAGGAATTGCTTTTTCGTTGAGATACGAAGCAAAGGAATTTTTACTGGGATCCCAAAGATTGGCACCAAAAGCATCGGTTTTGGTATGGGCAAGATCATGCTGTGCCTTCGTTACCTTATATTGCGCGTCGCTACCATCCCTCCAATCGATATTCTGTGAATAATAGACACCAAAATCGAGTTTATGCCGAAGACAGGCATCATAAAGTTCCTGAATGATATCGCGTTTAAAGGGCGTAGCCTGTATGCTATTGAATGAACTGACCTTTGAACCATATAGCGCAAATCCATCGTGATGTTTACTTGTCACAACAAGATATTTCATCCCGGCATCCTTGGCCATTTTAACAATGTTATCGGCATCAAAAGATTGAGGCGAAAATTGGTTTGCTAATTTGGCATAGGTTGACCGTGGAATTTTTGCGACCAATTGAATCCATTCGGCGACACTAGGACTCCCTAAATCTTCTATTCTCTGACCGTTCCATATACCTGCTGGGATCGCATACAGTCCCCAATGGATAAATAGACCAAACTTTTGTTGCTGAAAGTCTTGGAGTGCCCGTGCTTTCTGTTTATTCATCTCCTGCCATTCCTTCATTAGCTGTGCAAGTCGATGTCTTCGCTTGTTCCATCGCGTCAAGGCTTCTAAATAATAATAGTCTGCATACACCAAAGGCACATCAATCTCTCCTTTATGTGGAATACTACCTACACTATGTTTTAAGATAAACAGACCATTTCCTCCAACTTCACTAGCGTACTTTGGCGAGCCCAATGATCGCAAAATCTTTTCAGCCAGATCCAAATAATCCTGCTGTTGTCCCGGCTCCATATATTCAACCAATTCCAAAAGTGCCGATGCAGTGACAGCAGCAGCGGATGCATCCCGCGGGGTAGTGCCAAAATCTTCTTTTCGATAGTCCCAGTTTGGAATAAACCCCGCTTTATCGACATCAAAGTCCCACAAGGGAACTCCATCATCAGGCAAGCGCGGGTGCCGTGCATAAAAGTCTGCCATTTTTAGAGCAGCCTGTAAAAACTTAGGATCCTTCGTTTCACGGTACAACACAACAAATCCATACAATCCCCAAGCTTGCCCTCTCGCCCAGGCGGAATTGTCCGAAAAGCCCTGAGCAGTCTCCCTGCTCAATACAGCACCCGTATTGGGATCATAGGTAACCACATGGTAAGAACTGTAATCCGGTCGGTATTGATTTTTCAACGTCGTTTCTGCATGTCGAATAGCGGCATTCCGATAAACAGAATCGCCAGATAATTTGGAAGCCAAAAAAAGAAGTTCCAAATTCATCATATTGTCGATAATGACAGGGAATTCATATTTATGCTTACCGTCCCAAGAAGAAAATGTATTCCAAGACTTGATCGCTCCAACCTTTGGATTGAAACGTGTCAATAAAGATTTGGCACTCTGGATCAAGATCGATTTGAAGGTGGTGTCACCCGTCAACCGATAGGCATTGCCATAACTGCAGTTCATTACGAAACCAATATCGTGGTGATGCGTATTAAATTGATTTTGACGTAATGAATTCGTCCATTTTAATGCAGCGTCCCGCCATTGATCATCGCCTGTATACTCAAAAACATACCAAAGACAGCCCGGCCAAAAGCCACCAGTCCAATCCCGGATATCAGTAAACGTTGTTTTTCCATTATGATCTGCCGATCGTGGATACTTACTCAGATCTTTATGATCTTGATACAGCAATGCATACTGTCGTTCGGCCAAATCAAATCCCTTTTTTACGATATCGCTTGTATCCGCACGTAGGAGAAAAGGATAAAAAAAGGTCAAAAAATAAATAAAGTATAAGCTATATCTAAAAAAAATCATGTTTAGGTTCATTTTATACCCACAAAAACTAATCGATCCAACCCGGGTTTTGCACAAGGTTCACGTTCATCTGTATTTCTGAGGTCGGAATAGGCCATACGGTCAAGAAATCGCCTTTGTAGCTATAATTCCCAACATTTGTCCCCCAGACCTGCTTACGTCCATTGCCTGCTTGAAACACCGTCTCTTTCCAGGTCCCCCAACGCAATTCGTCAAAGTAATTGATCCCCTCATTCGGAAACTCCACACGGCGTTCGTTGCGAATACGTGTACGTAAATCATCTTTTCCGCCAACAGCCGTTACAGCATTGGAATTTAAAAGTGCCAGCCCCGCACGCTGGCGAACTTCGTTAACTTTTGCTATAGCTTCATTCAGTTTACCATCTTCATTCAAGGCCTCGGCCCACATCAATAAAACATCAGCATAGCGAAAAATCGGAAAATCGATAGGTCCATAATTACGATCCACAAGCTCATTGACTCCTTCAGCAACAAATTTTCGATAGAAATAGAAGAAATTGATCTGCGTATCACTCTGAATATCGCCGTCTACCTGTGCCTGCCCACGAAATGGCCAGCGCATAAATTGAAGACTTTCAACATTCGTAAAATTATAGGCACCCCTAAAAGTCGAATAAGGCGTCACGACATTGGCCTGCAAACGGGGATCACGATTTTCATAGGCCTTTTTGATGCGCTCCTCATTGCCTTGGGGCAGATAAAGGCTCATTTTTGCACCTCTTAATACCGCAGCTGCCTTCTCCGCATCTGTCAAGTTGTTACGTAGAAAAAAGACCTCCCTTTCATTTTCGGTTAAACTGCTGTATCCTGGAATAATTTTATCCCATTCAAACTTAGAGCCATCGTTATTTTCGTATAGATCAACCAAGTGTGGTGAAGGCATATAGTAATTCCAGCCTCGCGAATAGACCGAGGGCCAACCGCAAAATAGCTGCATATTATTCCCATATCCCTGTTCACTGCGATGCTGAATGGAAAAAATCATCTCAGGACACTGCTCATTGGCCTCCTTAAACAAAGCTTTATAATCGCCGAACAGGGTGTGGCCAGCATCTTTTACTTTTTGAAAATCAGCCGCTGCTTTTGTCCAATCCTTTCGATAAAGATAAACTTTACCCCGTAAGGCATAGGCTGCCGCTTTAGTTGCATGTCCATAATTTGCATTACCCGCGGGATAACGATCGGGGAAATTGCTTTCAGCAATACAATCGTTCAGGTCAGCCAATATTTGATTCCAAACCTCCTCTTCCGAACTACGTCCTTTAATGGCCTCCGCCGCTGTAAAGGGCTCGAGATAAATGGGTACTCCTTTGTAGAGTTGGTTAAGTCGAAAGTAAAAATAAGCGCGCAGAAATTTAGCTTCCGCAATATATTTTGCTTTCTTTTCTGCTGTAGAAGGCGATTTTATGGGAATATTCTTTAAGGCGTCGTTTGCACGCTGAATACCTTCATATTGAATTTTCCAAACGTTCAAAAATAAGGGGTCTCCCGCGGTAATGGTTCCCGTCAATAAGGGTTCATCAAAACGTGCCTGCCCCGTATAGGAAAACCGATCAAACTGATACAGTTCATAGGGTGAGATCAGTCCACTATGCCCCATCAGGAGCCTAAACGAACTATAGATTCCCGCAACGCCCAAATCTGTTAAATTGTCGGTTGTCCACATCGTTGCCGTGGAAACCGATGAATATGGAGAGGTATCCAAAAGATCTTTTTTGCACCCTACTATACCTGTTAGCAATACAATCGCTAGAAATTTTTTCATCTTTTTCATAGTGTTCATTTAGATTAAAAGGTTAGATTCAAACCCAATGAATATTGACGCATCGTTGGGTAGTTGACGACAGACGAGTTGATCAGCGAAGGATCATTGCTCGCAGGTCCAATTTCCGGATCCAGTCCAGGGAACTTGGTCCATGTCAACAGGTTTTCACCAGCTAAATAAATCCGAAGTTTAGCGATTGAGAAACGTTTTGCTATGCTTTCAGGAAGGGTGTAGCCTAACTGAAGATTTCTCAGCTTCACAAAAGACGCATTATATAAGTAATAATCGCTGGTACGTCCATTCTGTGCATCGGTCACCCCTTTTAAGCGTGGATAATAGCCATCTATCCGATTGTTGGGATCCGAAGGATTCGCGGCATTATAATAATAATGGTTGTTAGCGACCAATGCTGGGACTGATTTCCCCTGTGCGACGATAGAGGAATTGAGATAAAGTTCATTCCAATAATACGACATACCTGAAGAAGCGGACCAGATCATGGACGCATCAAATCCTTTATAGGCCATGTTGATACTAAGACCATAATTGAATGCTGGTGTTGCCCTTTTGCGCATAAACTTTTGGTCATAGACATTTCCATAAACACCGTCACCGTTCATATCCGAATAAATCAAGTCGCCATACCAGATCTTGGTAGGATCTATCCCGTCGGCGGGCTGAAATGAATAGCCTGCAGCGACCATAGCCTTCAACCATTCCATATCCTGTTCTGTCCGGATCATTCCGTCGCGAGGTCCACCATTTTTATCAACGGAGCCATCCGCTAAGAAGTGGCTTCCTGAGCCACGGTATACGTTGTATAAATAGAATTCATTGATTTCGTGGCCTTCCAGAATCCGTTGGTTTACTCCATTAGAAACCATACCGATATTGGACTGGTAAACCCGATTACCGGCGGCATCAGTGACATACCCCTCCGACAATGCTCCTTTATATTTTTCGACACGATTGGTATTATAGGCGAAGTTGGCTGATACGCCATATTTAAAATCGTTGATTTTATCTTGGTATCCCAGCGTCAATTCAATCCCTCGTTTGCTCACTTCGGCAATGTTCATCGTCGCTGCTGTAGCGGTACCTGTGGTCGCCGGAATAGTCGGGACGTATAGTATTCCATCCGTGTAAGCGC
This sequence comes from Sphingobacterium sp. UBA865, assembly GCF_002295765.1. Lineage (NCBI taxonomy): Bacteria > Pseudomonadati > Bacteroidota > Sphingobacteriia > Sphingobacteriales > Sphingobacteriaceae > Sphingobacterium > Sphingobacterium sp. UBA865. The sequence goes on from NZ_DBGB01000032.1 coordinate 9,915, forward strand.
GATAGGCATCAAATTCGACGGTCAATTTATTTCTCCATGCTGTCGCTGTAAAGCCTACATTTGTCGTAGTGGTGGTTTCCCAATGCAACAGGTCATTTCCTAGTTTAGTCTGCGCCAAACCACGAACAGCCTGGTTATTGAATGAATAGTTTACAGTACCGTACGAGGGCAGATGATCATAATTACCCGGGGATGCATTATTTCCGGTTTTCCCCCAGGAGGCCCTTATCCGCAAATCATTCAGAAAAGACTTAAGTGGACGCATAAACGATTCCTCCGAAATACGCCATCCTGCGGAGAAGGCCGGAAAGAAGCCCCAGCGCTTGGCGGTTCCAAAGCGTGATGATCCATCGTACCGTAACACCGCTTCGGCCAGGTATTTATTATCGTAAGCATAATTGGCGCGACCAAAAAAGGAACGTAAACCGTAGTCGAGCTCATCACCTGTGATAGAACTCATTGTTGTTGCCGAATTAAATGTCGTCAAGTCGGGGTGTACAAGTCCCAGTTTAGCCGCCCCTATATTATATTGGTTAAAATACTGTTCGTTATAGCCCAAGATACCGCCAACGTCGTGTTTACCAAAAGATCCTGAATAACGTAATACATTATCAATAATCACATTGTAGCTCTTGGTAAGGCCATATTGGGTTGTAATTTGTCCCGACGAAAGCGCAGCTGTACTCAATTTGTTGGTTGCAAAATTCCATTTTTCATAAGGCACCTGATGGGAGTTGGTTTCGGTATACGCATAATTGTAATTTACCTTAGATTCAAACTCCAACCCCTTCATTAAATTTAACTTTGCAAATATTGTGGTGTTGAATCGGTTGACCTGGTTCTTCCCTCCCATTCCATTTAGAAAAGCTAGGGCATTGTTTGCGGTTGCCGATTCTTCGGCGGCAGCCGGAAAACCATAAGCGCCATTGTAATAAGGATAAACTCCGGGCACAGTCTGTGTCAGGTAAGAATATGCAGTTACTACATCGGCCACACTCAAATTCTGCATATCGCCAAAGGTCTGGGTACCCACCGTTAAAAACTTGGCAACTTTCGATTGTAGATTAATACGCATGCGTATCTTGTCGGCTCCAGTTTCGGGCATGGTCCCCGGGTTGTTGAAATAACCTACTGAAAAGAGGTATTGCGTGTTCTCACTCCCACCATTTAAGGATAGATTGTGATTTTGTAAGAGTTTGCGTTGTCCAAAAAGCACATCTCCCCAATTGGTATTGGGATACGCAACTTCATTGGGAATCCCAAATTCGGTCAATCCATTCGGATTTTTCTTCGCTTCTTCCCAGAGATTGATTGTTGCATCCGTATATACGGCCGCCTGCCCCAGATTCTTGAACCCTTCATTCACAAGGCGCATATGCTGCGCGTAGTCGGTAATAAATTCGGGTACATTATTGGGCCGTAGCATCGAAACCATTCCCGAATAGGATACATTATTTTTTCCCTTTGATCCTTTTTTTGTCGTAATTAAAATAACTCCATTTGAACCCAATGATCCATAAATTGCCGCTGTTGCCGCATCTTTCAAAATGGAAATCGATTCTACATCATTGGGATTGACAGCATCCATGGATCCGACAATACCATCGATCACCACCAAGGGTGAGGTATTGTTTAAAGTTCCCTTTCCTCGGATCAGGATATTAGCGCCATCTGCCCCCGGTTTTCCGGTTGTGGTCTGTACGTTAACCCCCGCCGCGAGTCCGGCCAGAGAAGAGCTAAGTGTAGCCGTTGATCTGTTTTCCACCGAACTTCCGTTCACGGTCGATACAGCACCAATCACATTTGCGCGTTTCTGACTTCCGTACCCGACAACAACCACCTCGTCTAGACCACTGACAAGCTCTTGAAGCACAATACTCAATTCTTCATTGCCGGTGACACTCTTTTCTAGACCTTGGTAACCGACGTTTGAAACTACCAAGGTTGCATTGGTAGTTGGTAACTGGATGGTAAATTTCCCATCTTGATCTGTCACCGTGGAGATATTGGTTCCTTTCACGGTAACGGTCGTTCCTACCAGGGCCTGTCCTTTGCCATTAACGACTTTACCGGCAATACCCCGCTGCAGGACTTTTTTGTGTTCGGGAATTAATGGATTTCTTTTGGGTTTTATCACGATCACCTCATCTTTTTTGATCCACTCCAGATCCAGAGGTGCTACGATAGCATTTAATGCATCTTCCAATTTGGCATGCTGTATATTGACTGACAAGCGAGTCTGTGCCAGCGACTTGCCATTTAAGAAAAAATTGACGCCACTCTGCTTTTGGAGATCGCGCATCACCTGATTTAAGGTGACGTGCTTAGCGGTTAAGTTTATGGTTTGCGCATTTCCTTCTGCAAACAGCTGCATTGCAGTCAGTAAAGAAATGAGTACGATTAATTTCATAATCAGTATACTTCGTAAAGTTAAACTCCACGGGTGTAGCCTAACAAATGGATAAAAAATCATATGTTTGTACGGTTTGTATGTTATTTATAAATGGTTATCAAAAATTTGCCTTTGGGCAACACTTGTAAGTATATGCATCCAATTTAAGGCAGTGCCCCCCAGCACTGCCCTTTTTGTGTTGCTTATACCTTTCTCCAGCTCAAGAAGAGTCTATAGTCATTTCTTTTTTCATCAATATTTAAGGTTTTATTGCAATGGTGTCACCAATAAGATATTTTTTTCCTGACCTTTACTCAACTCAAAATGCAACCCACCTTCTTCCAATACATCGAGTACGTCACGGAGTGACTTGTTTCGTTTGATACGACCATAGAAATGCGTTTGTGGCGCTTCGCCCTTGTACCTCACTTCTACATTATACCAGCGACCAATCTGCTGCAATGCATCCGACACCGGTGTTTCGTCAAAATAAAACAAGCCATCTTTCCAGGCAGTGAACGGCGCTGTATCTACATTTGCAACTTGTATATTTCCATTATTAGTATTAGTCGATTGCTGACCGGGTTGAAGGTATATTGCCTGTGAAGCGCGATTATCGTTTGATAATTTGACCTTCCCTGTGATTAAAGTTGTCTTAATAGCCGTACTTTCCGGATAAGCATTCACATTGAATGTTGTCCCAAGCACCTCAATTTCCTGCCCTTTACTGTGTATTTTGAAAGGTCTCGAGCTATCTTTGGTCACCTCGAAAAAGGCCTCTCCCAACAGGATAACTTTTCGTTCATTTTTGGCAAAGGCCATCGGATATTTTAGCGAAGAGGCCGCATTAAGCCATACTTTTGTTCCATCAGGTAAAGTAATTTGATACATCCCCCCCAGCGGTGTGGTCAACTCCAACATCGCCTTGCTTGGATCCATTTGCTGGCCTTGTTTACTTAAGGCATCGGCGATAGATTGCCCATTTTCGTAGGTGATATTTTCCCCCATGACAATCCCCGAAGCCTGTTTATCGAGTTCCAAAAGTGTACCATCTGCCAAGCGAAGAGTGGCACTGTTTCCGCCAGGCTGTACAGCATCATCCTTTGTATGTTCCAGTCCAGCGAGATTCCTGTCCACCAGGGTATGACTCGTCTGCTGTTGCCAAAATATTACTGAAAAAACAAAGAGCAATAGACAGGCCGCTGCAGCCCAATAGGGCCATCGTATGGAGATAATGGTTTTCTTCTGGATCGGCATACGATCTTCCCCTCCTTTTTCCAATAAGTTATCGTTATCTTCTTTTCCTTGCTGGATTTGTTTTTTGATGGTTTCGAGTATTATTTTCAATCTCGATTCCTCCATTTTACCAACAGACAAAGGCCGTAGTAAACTAGTTACTAAAGCCTGATCGATCGCATCCTGCTCACTGGTGTCAGTAGTAGAAAGCGCATGCTGTAGCCATTCGATCTCCTCAAGCGAACAGTTCCCTTCTTGATATTTTTGAAGTAATTGGTCTATTTTAGATTTATTGGTCTCCACTGAGCTGTATTTTAAAGTAAATACACACAGCATGAAATAAAGGTCTGCTCTAGAAAAAAATTTTTTTATTTAGCCGAATAGAGAAGCAATGCCAATAACAATGATGAAAATCCACTATCCTGCAATGCGCCACTTCGGATAAACTTATTTGCTTTGACAATATGGTCGCGAACTGTCGCAATGGAAATCCCCATTTCTTCGGCGATCTCTTGATAACTTTTACCCTCCAGCTTGGACAGCCTAAATATTTTTTGGCGTTGTTTGGGCAATTTGCTCAGTAATTCCTCGACCAGGACCAAGGCTTCCTTTGAATCCAGCACTTTATCAATGGTATTCTCGGATTCCACTACCCCATAGGCGAGCTGGATCTCGGATTCCATTTCCAATTTCAACCTTCGTTTGAAATTAAACGTAATATTACGTGAACAGGTAAACAGAAATGCGGCGAAAGATTGTTCAGGATTTATTTTTGTTCTATTTTCCCAAATACGTAGAAAAACATCCTGAAGTAAATCTTCAGCGATAGTTTCATCTTTCAAAAACCTAAGAATATTGGCGTAAATAATCTGGCTATAGCGATGGTACAAAATATCAAAGGCCTGGATATCTCCATAGTGAAGTTGGCACAAGAGTTCCTTCTCAGGCAGATTTTGATCGATGTCCATAATTGATTATTCTAGGCATGAAGTTAATTACTTCGCTGCAATAATTCAAATCAAATTTCTGAAGCCCAGTAAACTTATTGTATTTTTTTTTTAATTTGCAGGAGCTAATCCCCCCATAGCTGCGCAATCAATTGATAAACGTATCCATTTAAAACATGCAAAATTTTAGATATTATTTTCGGAAGCTCAGCCGTTCGACAGCTCAATGTATTAAAATAGGGTCAACCTTGATTCTGATCTATTTTTTTACGGCTTCTTCTCCCTGCCATGCCCAATCTCTTATGCACCCGAATGCACAGATTAAGTTTGTAAAATCACAGATCAGCAAAAAGTCCGAACCGGTATATACGGCGTACAAGCAATTGATTAGGCTGGCCGATTCTCTTTTATTGACCAATCATCATGCTGTCGAAGATTTTAGTGTCCCTGGCTTTTATAGCGATAAAGAAGGCCAACGTGCCATGGCAAAAAAACTCCATGCAGACGCTTTTGCCGCTTATTGTACGGCCCTCGCCTATACGTTGAATGGGGAGCAGAAATATGCCCAAAAAGCCCTTTACTTCATGAATGCTTGGGCCACCATCAATAAAAAATATTCCCAGTTTGACGGACCAGTTGTACTTTCTTATGCTGGTGCCGGATTAATGATTGCAGCAGAGCTGCTCAAAAACGATCCGCTCTGGGCAGAAAACGATCTTAATCACTTTAAAAGCTGGACGATCAGCGTCTATCAAAAAGCGACACATTTCTTACGTGAAAGGCCAAATAATATTGCTGATTGGGCAAGGTTTGCAAATTTGCTTTCGGCCAATTTTCTTGATGACCCAAAAGAGCTCGCCTTCACCATATCATTGATTAAAGGCGATCTTTTTGAAAAAATCGCAGCGGATGGTCACCTCATTGAGGAAGTAAAACGAGGAGAAAAAGGTTTATGGTACACCTATTTCTCGTTGGCCCCATTAACAGCCTCCATGTGGTGTATACGTCAGGTGACGGGCGAGAACCTGTTTGCAGCCACGAAGGATGGGAAATCGATCAAAAAGGCCCTAGATTACTTATATTATTACAATCAACATCCTACAGCATGGCCCTGGTTTAAAAATCCTGACGTAGACATTCACAACATGACGGTAGGCGTCTGGCCTTCCAACCTACTTGAAGCCATGAAGGATATTTATCAGACGGCTGAATATGATTCGTATCTCTCGATTTACCGTCCAATTATCTACAAAAAGAATCATTTTGCCTGGACTTTCCCGACATTAATGCCGGTATACTTGAATCAGGCCAATAATATAGAATAGTATAAACCATAAAGCGATCCTTCGTGAAAACGAGGATCGCTTTAATCGTGTAAATTGGGGTTCTATTTCTTAAATCCAGCAATACCGAGCTCTTGAAACTCCAGCTTTTTATTCCCCACGATACGCACCTTGGTTATCGGTCTGTTCGGAAAAAATAAACTGGTCATTACCGTTAGTCCCCCATCTGCAAAAAGCTCCACAGAGCTCACATCAACATACAAGCTGAAAGAGAGTTTTCCGTTATTCAGCAGGCGTTGTGCTGAAGCTATCTTTGGGAATTCCTCGTTAAACGAAACTTCCCCGGACTTAGAGCGGTCGATGTAATATGCATTTTGATCTTCACGATAACCAATAACCAATTCGTCACCAGAGTCATTTGATAAGATCACTTTGAAAGACTGTTGCTTTAAATCTTTGAGGTCCAAACGGTACGCTTGCGGGAGATGTTGCTCGAACGAAACTTCCTTCGTTCCGCCGCCATGGTACTTTTTAAGCGGTCGAAATGCAGTTTCAATTTCTTTGGGCGCAGTACTTGCAACGTAGAACGACTGTCCAATTTTATCCAACGATAAAACACGTGGTATGGTTGAGGAGGAGCGCCATTTTGTGGTAGGAACCACATTGGCATATTGCCAGTTGCTCATCCAGCCAATCATCAGGTGCCTATCCCCCAGGTTACTCCAAGTTACACCGGCATAATTATCGGGTCCCCAATCCAGCCACTTTATTTTGGTATCTTCTGTGTGGAACTGATGTCCATCAAAGTCACCCACAAAATATTGTGTTACGGAACCACCGTTGGGCCCACCTGGATTGATACTGACCAACAAGACCCACTTTGTAACTCCTTTGTAGTCCATGGGAATAAGATCGGGACATTCCCAGACACCTCCATGGGCTCCCACCTCTTTACCAAACTCACTTTCCTTCTGCCATGTTTTCAAATCTTTGGAAGAATAGAAAGTAATACAATCTTTTGTAGCTAAGGTCATAATCCAACGTTGGCTATGCGCATGCCACATCACCTTTGGATCCCTGAAATCCCATATGCCAGGGTTTGGTAATACTGGATTGCCTTTATATTTTGTCCAGGAAAGACCCTTATCTAAACTATAAGCTAAACTTTGATTTTGATGCAATCCCGTTTTCCGATCCTCTTCCTGATGATTGTGATGGGTAAAAATGGCGACCATAGCATCTTTTCCAAAACCTGCGGTGTTGTCTTTATCGATCACAGCACTACCTGAGAAAATAGTTCCCAAACTGTCGGGGTACAATGCGATCTTCTGCTCGTCCCAATGAATCAAATCTTTACTGATCGCATGGCCCCAATGCATTGGTCCCCAAACGGGTTTTTCGGGATTATGCTGAAAAAAAAGATGATAATTACCGTTCAAATAGACCAGCCCATTGGGGTCGTTCATCCAGCCCTGCTGTGGGGTAAAATGGTAAAGTGGACGATACTTCTCTTGGGGATCCCGTTGTTTTTGCTGCCCCATCTGGGCCAGACTTGTACCGACAATACTTAGCAAGAACATCGTAAGTCCGTATTTTTTTAATCTTATCATTTTTCTTTTGTTTACGTTTATAATCCGATTATTGTTCGCTTCAATAAGCAAATATCTTATAAATTATCAGGAAGATTTTTCAACTTTCAACCCATTGACTGTAACGATTCCCTGATCCACAAAAATAGTCCATGGATTTTGATCCATTTTATAGATCCGGTTGGTAAAAGCAACACGATCATTCACATACACGACACAGATAGACTTTTCAATACTAATTTTCAGATTAAAAATCCGATTGGTCGGTACGGTGAGTGGTGTAAAATTGAGTGCTGTTTTACTTCCGCCACCATTTCGAGCCTCCTTATTCATAAGCAGGGCCGGCATATTCCAACGATTGGATGAAGTCAGGTCAAAAGCAATGCTATACACTTCGGTCGGATCATCACATGCTCCAAATGAAAAACCAAATTGATTGGATTGCGAAGCATCAATAGTCATTGTCATTTTTACGGTCGACGTATTTCGGTTAAACAGCGCATAGCTTCTTCCCCCTGATTGAGCTGACAAACGATAGGTTTTATTCGACTCAGAAACTTGACCAACGCTGCTCAGTTTTTCAAAGGCGACTTCTTTATTGAATTTGCTGTTTAGGGCCTCCGGAATTTTAGGATACAACTGTCCTGACGTTCCCTGAACCAACTGATGGGAAATTAGATTTCCAGCCCAGGGCAGTTCGTTGTTATTATTGACGGTTTGTCCCGTTGAACACCAACCCGAAAGATAACGTGTTGTACCATCGCTAGCCGTCTTGCCAGCATAGAGATAAAGTCCATCAAAGGTTTCATGATGTCCTTCGGCATCCCGACAGATCATCCAGGGACCATCCGGAGAATCCGCAATACGATAAAATGTCTTGCGATGTTCATCCCGGTTGATCCGCGAAAACAACAGATACCACTTATTGCCCATTTTAAATAGATCCGGGCATTCCAATAGTTCAGCATCTGTTTCGATGCCATATTTTTCCACTGTCCCTGTCGTCGCAACGAGCGGTTCAATCATCGACCAACTGCTTAAATCGGTTGACTGATAACGTGCAAGGATTCCTTTTCCGTCTTTTCGCGTCGTGACTAGCATCACGTAGGCATTACGGCCTTCATCCCAATAAACGTGCGGATCCCGAAAATTATTTCGATCATAGCCCACCGCAGCCTGCAGTGCCATAGCTGGTTGCTTGGTCCAATTCATTAAATCAGTGGAGGTAGCCAACATGATCTTTTCTGCTGGAGTAAAAACACTGTTATGACCTGTATAGAAACAGTAATACACTGTTCCTTTTTTGATAAAACTTCCTGTTCCGATCCATTCATCCTGACTCCCCACAGCGCCCGACGACAATACTTCGGTATAGCCCTCAAATGTTCCAAAGTCACTTGTTCGCGTGCTATAAATCGGGTGCCTGTTGGCGTTCTCATAGAGATAAAACAAGTAGAACTTTTTATCGCTGGCATTGTAATAAGGCATGGGATCGCCCACAAACCCCTGCTGAGGCCTATAGAATCGTTGATATGGGCCAGCCTCCTGCCCCGAAATACAAGCCGTAGAACTGTCCACAGGTTGTATTGTTATGGGCTTATCTACCACTGTCGAACGCTCGTCGCTATTCTTGCAACTTGTCAACAAGCTGAGCAAGAATACTGTCGGAAGCAAATACATTTTTGGTCTCATGATTTAAATCTTTCTATTAATCCCTTATAATCTATCATCGCTTGTTTTATTTGTATTCGATCATTCTTTAGGTAATGCTTTCAATTCGTCCCAGTACATCCGTTGGGTAGGAAATGCCACGGGCTGTCCATTAGGATGCTCATGCGGCATCACAAGTATATTGTTGATGATAGCCTTTCTTCCAGCAGGAATCTGAAAAACCAACTCTTGCCACTCCCCAACGTGCTCCTTTGCATAATTAGCCCGCAACCAATCTTTTTGCTGTTCACCATCCGATTGAATCTCCAATTGTACATCTCCCGCTACATCCTTCAATATCATAATGGAAAAACGGCCATATTCTGCCGGATTGATAGTCACTTTATTTGCATTCCACAGCGCACCACCATGCCAGCCTTCGCCCGTTTTATTATCCCGGACAAAAGACGCACAGAACGGTGTTGCATTAATTCCCGTAGTTTTCGGGTTGGGATAAGGTGAATCTACGGCGCTCACCCCTAACCCGTCGAAATGTGGAACGCTTGTTTCGCCATTATAAATCATCAGGATCTGTTTGGGTTCCGTGCCCAAAATCGCTGTTACCGTATACTGGAACGTCTGCCCCATATACGCAAGGCTGTATTTTATCGGAGAACTTAAATCCACGGGGCCACTCTGATTGGGCGTTATGCTCGCGCCAGCTGTAAATTCTATCGCAGGTGATAAGTTCTTCAGGTCTGTCCCCAGGGGTAGGTAAATTTTAATGCTTTTATTTTTCTGATCGATGATTCCAGCTTTTTCTCCGATATGGAATGCCGTTATTTCCGCTTTGATTTCTTTGACGGTTACTTGATAGGTGTTGAATAGATTTCCATTAAACACGCGGTAAGTAATTGGTGTTGTTCCAGAAAATGAAAAGTTCTGGGCGATACCTGAAGCTGGAGAAACCTTGGCATTATTGGGCAATTCAATTGTCGGAGCCACCGCTGAAAGATCTGTGCCTTCAGGAACCATGACAAGAATGGTACCTTTTGCCGGATCTATTTTTCCAGCGGTATTACCGACCTTGAAGGAAAGTACCTCTACATCTGCGTTCAAATTGAGTGTGCTATCGGCATCACGCTTGCAGGCAGCAATAAGCCAGATAAGCAGGATAGTAATCCCTACTTTTATCGTATTTTTTAATGTGTGCATTGGAATAATTGGTTATGCTAATCGTTCAACAATAAATGCTTATTTAATAGCCTGGATTTTGTTTGTACAGATATTTACTTAATCTGATCTGTGCTTCAGGAATCGGCAAGTATTCGTTCCTATCTGCAGTAAAATGTGCCGAAGAATAATAAGATCGACGTGACTTTTCCGCATCATAATAGGCATTCATGGCCTGGTCTGCAATTCCCCAGCGTACAAGATCAAAGAACCTTCCGTTTTCCATCGCAAGCTCCAATCGTCTTTCCCAACGTAACGCCTTCCGGGCATTTTCTTCGTTCCATACAATATTATCTCCATTTTTGTACGTTTCGATCAGGGTTTTATCATTTGCATAGCCCGTAAGTGCAGTGCTATTTTTTGCCCGCGTACGTACTTGGTTTATCAATGGCAGTGCTTCAGCCGAACGATGCAGCTCGATAAGCGCCTCTGCCCGCATCAACAGCACATCGGCAAAGCGCAATACAATTCGATTTTTTGTATTGGCATAGAAAGGTACCATCGGGACAAAGCAATCGCAATCGGGATCTACATTCTCTTTCAATGAGGCGTAAACCGAATATTCTGCCGGGTTACGGTTCCAGCTTTCTTCATACGTTCTTTTGCTACTATACTTGTACGGTAAGCCCGGAATTGCAACCGTATGAAATAACCGTGGATCGTACTTTTCTGAGGTATTAAAGCTATTCAACGCATTGTAGTTATCCAGTGGTAGACCTTTACCCGTTGTGCGAAACGCGTTGACAAGGCTTTGACTCGGTTTATTGAAATCACAACAGCCTACGCCCATAGGTACTGATAGCACATCAGAAAAATTAACACGCCCAAATTTTGTGCCGTCATCTTTTGAAAACTGAACTGAAAACAGGGCTTCGGTCCCATTTTCATATTTGCCCGGCAAGAAATTAAAAGCAAAGTCGGTTTCCAGCGTATGATTGGATGAAAGTACAACATCCGTATTTTGTACAACCTTTTCCAAATCTCCGGCATCGATGCCCGTCACCACATTACGTTCGGCATTGTCCTGACGGTATCCCTTATAGAGATAGGTTTTGGCAAGATATGCCGCAGCAGCAACACGGTTGGCACGCCCGACCTCCGTTTGTACAGCCGGGAGATGATCTACAGCATACTGAAAATCATCCACAATCTTTTGCCATAGCGCATCGTTGCTCAAGGCCCTATTCGATACGGTTTCATAGCTGTCTACCGCGACATTTTCATCAATATAAGGCACATATTTGAAAAGGATCTTGAGCATAAAGTAAAAATGACCGCGTAGAAAGCGTGCTTCACCCAGCTTTTCTTCCTTCCCATCGAAATTATCCATCTCCTGTATGGTCTTGATCGTGGTATTGGCACGCGAAATCGCCACGTACAACTGAAACCACAATTTATCCAACTCTGCAAAATTGGTTGTAATGTTATTGGAGACCTCCAGGAAATGAAAGGTCTGGATATCCTGTGGTCCCGATCCGCCTTTATAAGCATCGTCCGACCGAACCGTACCATAGGGCCATAAGCTAAAAGGGACGTCATAATGATCGTTACCCAATGCCGCATAGGTAGCTGTCAATAATCGTTCGGGCTCCTTAACCTGATCGGAGCTCAGTACACCATTGGGTGTTTGATCTAAAAATTTGGTGCATCCTGGAAGTAGTCCAGCAAGAACCATGAATATCGCTATTTTAGTGGTTATTTTTTTCATCCGTATAAATTATTTAGAAGTGTATCGCCTTATTTCGCTCCCATTTTAAAATCCAATATTTACCCCAGCTGTCCAGGTGGTTGGAATTGGATAACCCCAACCTACATTTTCAGGATCCACACCGGTGAAATTTTTTGATTTAACGGTAAATAGATTCTGACCAGTTACATAAACCCTTAATCGACTCATACGCAGGTGTGCGGCGGTTGCTGTTGGCAAAGTGTAGCCCAGGGACAAATTCCGGAGCTTCATATAAGATCCATTCTCGATAAAGTAATTTGACAGACGGCCCTCGTCGTTGTTATTTGTTGTTTGTAAGGCCGGGATCGTTGACGTTGGATTTTGTGGTGTCCAGGCATTGAGCAGACGTACACCTTTATTGGAATTGACATCGTCCACACTCCAGAAGTCCGTTTGCTTTTTCAGCCAGTTTTCAACATCTATTCCCTGTACCCCCTGAAAGTACGCAGATAGGTCAAAGCTTTTATATTTTAGCACAATGTTCAAACTATAAGAAAAATCAGGATGAGGACTACCAATCCATGTACGGTCCATATCGGTGATCTGCTTGTCCGCATCATAGACGTTGACATAACGTAAACGCCCTATCCCTTTACCGGTCTGATTGACGTGCGCATCCACCTCGTCCTGATTCTGAAAAATGCCGTCGGTGACATAGCCATAAAATGACCCTAGCGGCCGGCCGATAATATTGTCTCCTTGACGACCACCATAGGAGTTTTCTACTGCTTCGGGTAAATGTGTCACCTTGTTTTTATAGGTCGAGAACACAGCCATTACATCATAATCCAATCCAAAGGTTGTTTTATTACGATATCCGGCCGATATGTCCAAACCTTTATTTTCCATGGAGGCACCATTCGCCCAACGGTAACCGCCCTCTCCGACCACACCGATATAGGCTGGATTGATCAACATATCTTTGGTTGCTTTAACATACCAGTCAATCGAACCATAGAGACTTTGATTAAACAATGAAAAGTCCAAGCCTATATTCGTCTGCGTGGTAGTTTCCCATTTCAGATCATTATTTTCCGTTTGGATTTTGCGGTATCCCGATGGTAACTTTCCCGTTCCTGCACCCGATAGATCGTATGCTGTACCGTCCACGATATTCCATGTTGGATCAGCAACACCATATTCGGGGACGAACAGGGCATAGGTAGCCAGATTACCAATACCCTGGTTGCCTGTCTGCCCCCATCCCACACGTAACTTGAGGTCAGAAATATAATTTTTTGTACTTGCCATAAAGCGTTCAGAAGAGATCCGCCAGCCTGCCGTTACCGCCGGAAAAGTGGCAAAGCGGTTATTTTTACCGAAGCGGGAAGAGCCATCGTGGCGTACGGTGAAAGAAGCCAGATAACGGTCATCATAGGAATAATTGGCCTTTCCAAAATAGGATAGCAGCGAGAAGCCTGTAGACCCACCTCCTACTGCCGCTGTACCCGTACTCACACCTGGCCACATATACTCTGGTGTTTCTATGGCAAATGCACCATCACCAGCGGTATAGGCGTTAAAATTAATATCATTCTGACGGTTCATTTCGATACCAGCAAGCACATCTATTGTATGTTTGTCGATTGCCTTCCGATAAGTCGCTGTATTGGACCAAGTCCACTTCATCCCATGAGACTGCTCCATATTAACGCCACTGCGGCTGCTGTTCATAAATCCCGAACGATAGGATACTTCCAGGTTACGTTTGTAAAAATTACTGTAATCCAGGCCATAACTGGTTCGAACATGCAGATCTTTTATCAGCTGTAGATCGGCATAGGCATTCCCAAACAAACGCCAATAATTGTATTTATTATTTCTATTGTCGTAAAGTATACGCATGGGATTATGACGGTCGTTCATTCCTAATGCTGGTCCCCCCCAGCCCATTCCATCTACCGTATGCACGGGGATAATCGGTAAAGCTTTCAACGAAAGGTCAAGTACATCGCCGGGGACCTGCACTTCACCCGTGTTGTTTACTGTAAAATTCTCTCCAACAACCAGTTTTCCATCAAACAGTTTATAGTCAGCATTCATCCGGGCGGATATTCGCTGGAAATCCGTGTAACGGAGTGTGCCATTGTTGTGCAAATAACCTAAGGAGAAAAAGGAGCTGGATTTTTCTGTTCCGGAGCTCAATGTCGCATTGTATGACTGCTGCAGTCCTGGTTTCGAAACTTCCTTAAACCAATCGGTATCTGAAGCATACATAGTGTGCTCACGATCAATATACTTGGAAACAAAAACAGTATTGAGCTGAGGCACGCCATTCGCATCGTTATTCCATTCAAACTGATAACCAATATTGTTTCCATTTGGATTGCCACCGCTGTTGATCGTTGCCTGCCATAGGGCACGACAATATTGTTGTGCGTCGAGCACTTTCATGCGATTATTAAAATGCGTACTGGTGGCGTAGGCGTCTACTGTAAGTTTAGGGGCACCTAGCTTTCCTTTTTTCGTAGTGATGACAATAACACCATTGGCTGCACGCGAGCCATAGATACTCGCCGAAGAAGCGTCCTTTAAAACCTGAATGCTTTCGATATCATTCGAATTGAGTTCGTGCATTCCGCCCTGTGTGGGGGTTCCATCAATGACATACAAGGGATCCTGACTACTATTGATCGAACTGATTCCGCGCATACGCACTGTTGCCGCTCCACTTGGACTACCATCCGAAGTTACAGTCATACCGGCTACCCTTCCTTGCAGGGATTTCATTGGGTTATTTTCTGGAGCCTTCATCATCTCAGCAACATTCACAACACTCACTGCACCAGTCAAGTCCTTCTTCCGTTCGGTTTGATATCCCGTAACGACCACTTCATCCAGTCCTTTTTCGGTGCTCGTAAGCTGAATATCGAGGAACTTTCTTCCGGCAACAGCAATTGTCTGCGTGGCATAGCCGACATAACTTATTTCTAATGTGCCCTGATTGCCCGATGTCTGGAGGACAAATTCTCCCTTTTCATTTGTCTTGGTAGCTATTGTGGTTCCCTTCACCACTAAAGATGCCCCCACTACAGGTGCTGCTGTTCCACTATCCGTAATTCTTCCCCGGATTTCAGTCTGCTGCGCAAATGCGACAACAGAAAAAAGTGCCAAAGACGGGAGCAGCATTGCTTTCTGTCTTGTAAACATAATTGGTTATGCGTAAATGGTTAATTATTTAGATTGATTATTTTATGATGATAACGTGTATACTGCTTCTTTAAGAAGCAGTATACTTACTGTTGCTTCTGGCCTCCATTAAAGATCGGATGCAACCATTGGAATCGATTGATGACCTCATCGTTATATTCAGGACAAGCCCCCCGGCTCTGTGTCACAAACCCACTTAAGGTCGCCGCAAATTCCAGTACTTCCTCCAGCTGAACACCCTCCTGCATCTGAAACCTTTTGGTGAGGAAAGCCGCCAAAAACGAATCACCACTTCCGATTGTATCTTCTACCTGAACTTTCAAGGCCGGGAAATGATAACTGATATTATCTTTTTTATAATGATACACGGCTCCATCTGCACCATAGGTTACTATTGCCTCCTGAATTGCAAAACGGGCCATGATCAAGTCTACACGCTGCTGATCGGTATAGGCTTCCGTAGCGCCATTCCAGTCGGAAATAACATGCAGTTCCTCGGCATTCATTTTCACAAAATCAGCGTATGCCAACAACTTATGTATTTTTTCAGGACCAAAATAAGGTGTACGCAGGTTGACATCCATCACCCGAAAGCGGGCTTTTTCAAGCAATAACAGCAAACTTTGGAAGCTTACTTCATCCCGACAGGCTAGACTTCCATATACCAAAAAATCCACCGTTGCAACTGCTTCCAGAACAGCACTATCCACTGCTATTCTGTCCCAAGCTACCGGATAAACGATATCGTAATGCACATCGCGTTTAGCATCGATCGAAACCTCTACGGTTGAGGTAGGCAATAACTCATCGTACTGGAAAAAATCGGTCGGAATGCCCAGATCCTCACATACCTTACGTAGTTCATAACCATTTTCATCACGCCCTATGCGTGTTAGCATACGCGTCGTAACGCCCAGTTTATTGAGGTGATAAGCCACATTCAACGGTGCACCGCCCAATTTTTTACCGGTAGGAAGATTGTCCCAAAGTACCTCTCCAAAACAAATACCCTGTATTGATTTTTCTCCGTTTTTCATATTTCTTCTTTTTTCACAAAGCTTCGGCCGAGCGCCAAAAGCCATGTAACGAATTGATTATTATATTTCCCTTTAAGTTCAATGTTGACAATAGATACACACGACTTGCTATCATAATGTCATTGATTAAATAGCTTTCGATAGGCGCCAGTCGCGCCATGGCTACTCCGACACCTATTCGTTTAGTCCAGCTAAAGACTAATGTAGATTGATGGTATGCCCAAGGTCTTCCAGTGACTTCCCTTTTGTCTCCGGCATAAACTTAAGCACATAGATAAGCTGTAAAACCATAAATAGGGCAAAGATCAAGAAGGTACCGCCCCCGCCGAGCATTTCCGTCAATGCAGGAAAACAAAAGGTAATAATTGCCGCCATCACCCAGTGTGTCAAGCTGCCGAATGTCTGTCCTTTAGCACGGACATCATTCGGAAAAATTTCCGAAATAAACACCCAAATCACAGCGCCTTGCGAGAATGCGAAAAAGGCAATAAAACTCATCAGATAGATGGTGATCGCAAAACCCGTCGTTTGATTGGTATAAAAAGCATGGGAAACGAGTGCCAAAGATACAATCAGTCCAATGGAGCCCACCAACATTAATTTTTTTCGACCGACCTTATCGATGAAATTGATCGCCAGCAACGTAAAGATAAAATTGACAACCCCGATCCCAACTGTTGAAAGCAATGAACTCTGTGAGCCCAAGCCGGCCATTTCAAATACACGGGGGGCATAATAAATGATTGCGTTAATACCTGAAACCTGATTGAATAGCGCAAAACAAAAGGCCAATAAAATAGGTTTGACATTTTCGCGAACGAAGAGTTTGCCCTCCCCTGCTGTATTGTTTTTGGACTCCTGAATTTTTGAAATCTCCAGCTCGTAACCATCCGAGTTGATTTTTTTCATAATTCGTTTTGCTTCAGCTAAATTACCCCTGTGCAGCAGTAACCATCTTGGACTTTCCGGAATAAGGAAGATCAGACCGAAGAATAATAACGACGGAAAACACTGTACGCCTAACATCCAACGCCAGGACTCTTCCCCTACCTGACCGATAAAGTAATTGGACAGATAGGCAATCAGAATCCCCAATACGACGTTGAACTGGAAAAGTCCGACCAATTTTCCACGCGATGCCGCCGGAGATATTTCCGATATATAGATTGGTGCAGTTACCGAAGAGACGCCAACGCCTATACCACCCAGAAAGCGGAATAAAATAAATATCGTCCAGTCATTCGCCAATGCGCTGCCTATTGCTGAGATAAAGTAAAGAGCTGCAACCGCAAATAAAGTATTCTTACGCCCCAACTTATCTGACGGCAGTGCACCCAGCGCTGCTCCAACAACTGTTCCGATCAATGCAATGGCCATGGTCAATCCATGCTGAAACTCACTTAAATGCCAGTGTTCCTGCACGGCCTTTTCTGCTCCTGAAATAACCGCTGTATCAAATCCAAATAAAAATCCGCCTAAAGCCACTACAAAGGACCAAGCTAGTACCGTGTTTTTGTTCATGTTATGATCTATAATTGATTAATCCAAATTTAACCCTGGTTTCATCTTAACTTAAATTTGAGCTTCGCAAAAACATTTATTTATGTAACATTTTTTAAAAAACATTAAAACACTAAAAATCTGAAACTTACACTAGTATTACTTTTTAAAACTTTCACTTTTTAAACAGAAAATTTAGAAAATGATACATTTTTGAAAGTTTCCATATCAGTGTAAAGAATACACTAACAAAGACGAGGTTAGCCTAAAAAAACTAAATAATGTATATTCGGATATTGAAGGAAAAAAAATCATGGGAAAATATTTCATTTATGGTGGCATATTGATCCTGCTTCTTTTTTGTGGATGTCAACCAATGGTCCAGAAGAAAAAGCGGATTATTGCTTTTTCACAGTGTATCGGAAATGATGCCTGGCGACAAACCATGCTCGAAGAAATGAAAAGGGAACTTTCCTTCAATCCGGATATTGACTTTCTTTATCGAGATGCCCATGGCGACAATAATGTCCAGATTAATCAAATTCGGGAATTAGTCAAACAGGATATCGATCTTCTGATTGTATCGCCAAATGAGGCCGAGCCCCTTACCCCTATAGTAGATTCGGTATTTCAACGCAATATACCCGTCATCGTAACTGACCGTAAGACATCCTCAGGCCAATATAATGCCTATGTGGGGGCAGACAATCTTGCTATCGGAAAACTGGCGGGCCAGTATAGCCGCACCATTTTACAAAACAATGGTTCGATCGGCCTGGTTACTGGATTATCGGGTACATCCGCCTCCATAGAACGTGAAAAAGGCTTTATGCAGCAAATTGGAGATGCTAAAGGGATTCGAACGAGCGGAATCATTCACGGCGGATGGGAAAAAAACAAAGCTTATTTGGAAACGCGTAGGCATATAGACCAAATGATCCAGAGTGATATCATCTTCACCTTCAATGATCAGATGGCCATGGGGGTAAAAAAAGCATTGGACGAAGCCCAGATCAAAAAGGACATTAAGATAATCGGTGTTGATGCCCTTCCTGGTCCCGGAAATGGGCTTGAACAGATCATACAGGGCAAAATGTTCGCTTCCATACTCTACCCCACTGGCGGAGCCGAAGCCATTCGAACGGCCTTGGCTATCATCAACCACCAAAACTACCGCCGCGAGAATATACTCGCAACCTCTGTCATCGATAAAACCAACGCGGAGTTGCTTGCCCTGCAGTCGGATAAAATAAAGCAACAGCAGCTCGATATAGACAAAAGACAGGAATTCATTACGGAACAGAATAAGATTTACCAAAGTCAAAAGTCGGTTCTTAATGTACTGGTCGTTAGCTTGGTGCTTGCTGTTGTCTTTGGTGGCATTTCTATTATCGTGATCAGGAGCAACTGGGAAAAGAACAAACATCTGGAAATCCAAAATAGTGAGATCCTTGCGCAACAAAAACAGATCGTCGAGATGAATAGTCAGATCCAGCAAGCGGCAGAAATCAAGAATAATTTCTTCACCAACATCTCACATGAATTTAAAACACCACTGACGCTTATTATAGCGCCTATCGAGGACCTTGAATTACGAAAAGACCTGCCAGAAGAAGTCAAAGAACAGTTGTCGCGCGTCAAGCGGAATGCAAAAAAACTACAGCGTTTGGTTACCGACCTCATTGATATCCACCGAATCAGTAAATCAAAAATTAGGTTACATGCGTCTATCGTTTATATCGATCCATTCATCCAGCAGGTAATAGGTAGTTTCAAACCGCTATTTAAGAAAAACAGAATCTCGGTCAGTTATATCAACAAAACGAGTTTGAAAGAGGTTTGGATGGACGAATACCTCATGGAACAGGTCCTATCCAACTTATTATCCAATGCGATCAAACATACTTCAGCAAGCGGCAGAATTGAAATTATACTAGAAGAAAACAATTTCAAGGACTATTTTTATCTACGCGTATTGGATAATGGTCTGGGAATTGCGCCGGTTGATATTGAGCATATTTTTGATCCTTTTTACCAAGGAGCCGGCAGCCGTAACGGATCCGGAATCGGACTCGCATACAGCAAACAGATCGTCGAACTGCATCATGGCCAGATCACCGTGAGCAGCAAGCCCGGCCATGGATCGATCTTCACCCTCCGCATGCCAATTGGGAACGGTCATTATGAACCTGCTGAACTGGCCGGTTTCGACAGTGGAGAAAAACCATCGTTTCATCAACAAGATCTACTGGACACGACAGCAAAGGTGGTAGACAACAATCTTTCTTTTCGATCCAACAAATCGAAGAGCATTATGATCGTCGAAGATAATGATGAAATCAGAGACTATCTCCGCTCGTTATTGGAACAGGATTACAACCTGTTTCTGGCGAAGGATGCCCAGCAAGCCACTAGTATGATGAAGACACATTTTCCAGACCTGGTGATCACCGATATTATGCTTCCTGATGGAAGCGGACTGGATATTTTGAAAGACATCAAAGCCTTTTATCAGACCGCACATATTCCCGTCATCTTACTGAGTGCACTTGCCAACGAGGAGACCATGCTTGAGGGGAGCAAATTAATGGCCGATGACTATATTACTAAGCCATTCAATGCCGAACTGCTGCGGATACGTATTTCAAATATTCTTCAATCGCGTCATCAGCTTAAAGAAAAATATAGCAGCAACGTCGAACAGTTTGAGCGTACTCAAGCCGAACAGGTCAACGATAGCGACAGAAGATTCCTAAACAATCTCTCCGCCATTGTCGAATCCAAGTTATCGGATCAGCGGTTAAGCGTCGACGGGATTGCCAACGACCTCCATCTCTCACGCGTTCAGCTCTATCGTAAGGTGAAACAGCTGCTCGACTGCAGTGTCAATGAGTATATTGTGGAACGAAGATTAAAGAAAGCCAAAAGCCTGATGGCTGAGGGTCTAACCATCAACGAAATATTTAGTAGTGTCGGCTTTTCATCAGCATCTTACTTCGCGTCGGCCTTTAAAAGGAAATATGGACAGTCACCAAGCGCCTATAAAAAAGAATTTGACAAAAAATAGCCGATCAGTGGGGCATCCACAAACGAAACGTTAAAACTGCCCCTTTCGTTTAAATAGATAAAAGCTGATCAATAGAAATACAACAACCATCACCATGTTGCAGTAATCGAGCCGTGCAAATGAGTCATTTTCGGATAGGATGTTCATGACCGCATTATAAGCACCCGTATAGGGTATAAAATCCGAAAAGCTTTTTTGCGCCACAAGCACTGAAAACACCAACATAAACATCCCCACCCCAATCGGGTAAATAAAGCTTCGGAACAATAGACTTAAAGCCAGCTGGATCATCCCAATAGCTGATAAGGTAATGAAAAGCTTCAGAAATGTATAAAAAATCACCTGCCTATAGTCGTAATTCTGGAAACCAAGGACGGGATAAATCAGACTGAGCAGATAGCCGCTGATCAAAAATGCAGCGTACGCAAAAAGAATTGAAAAAAGTAATGTTAGTAGAATAAAGGTCGCTTTGGAAAAGAAAATATTCGATTTACTGATGGGCACAGTAAAGAGTATTTTATAATTGTTATTCTTATACTCCACATCACAGCAAGCATATACGAACAAAGCGACAAGAATGGGATAGAGTAAATAAAAAAATTGAAATACATATCGACCCAATAAGACTTTCCAGGGATTGGGAATGGCGCTGGCACCACCGGAATTGACAATGTCATAGATTATATAAGCGCTAATCGCAAAAATAAGCAGCATAGGTGCGATCAAGACCCCAAAAATTTCCCTGTTACGAAGAAGTTTGTACTTTTCAGACAAAAAAGCAGTATAAAATGTATTAGTCATTTGCACGAGCGATTAGGTTTATAAAAATTTGTTCAAGATCAGCACCACGGGATTCCAGCCCATAAATAGCAATCTGCTGTTCAACCAAAGATTTGATCACAAAATCAAATTGTTGATCATCCCCTATATTGACGATAACATTTTGACCATCGAAGTTAACCGTAGAAAAACCTCCATTTTGCAAAATAGAAACTGTTGCAGCAGGATTGGATGTCCGTAAGAACACTTCTCGGTCAACCTGTCCCAGCAGCTCATGCTTAGTTCCTTGGAAAATCATTTTCCCACCTTCTATGATACCAATGTGTGTTGCTATTTTTTCAAGCTCACTCAAAATATGGCTTGAAAGAAAGATCGTTTTACCCTGTTCATTGAGGTGACAAAACAAGTTGCGCATTTCCACAATACCCTGTGGGTCGAGACCATTTAATGGTTCATCCAGAATGAGTAATTGGGGATCATGAAATATCGCCATTGCAATCCCTAACCGCTGTTTCATACCCATAGACAAAGCATTCGTTTTTTTCTTTTTCTCCCGATGAAGATCAACCATTCCCAACACTTCATCAATACGTTTATTCCCTTTTTTATGAATGATATCCAAATACTTTAAATTTTCAAAAACGGTTAACTTAGTATAATAACAAGGCGATTCGATCAGGTTTCCAACATTCGTATAGATACGTGTTCGATTTGTCCTAAGACTATTTCCCTGAATAAAAATCGCATCTGTCCGGTCCTCCAAAAGACCTAAAAGTAGCTTGATTGTTGTCGATTTTCCGGCTCCATTTCGCCCGAGATAGCCATAAATACCCTTTTCTGGTACCTGCAGACTGATGTTATCCAGGATTGTTTTCGCGCCTATTTTAAAGCTAAGTTGTTTTGTGAGGATACTTTCCATTGGTGTTACCGGTAAATTGGATCTTTATTGATATCGATATAGAAAATGCCGTCGATAAAGTCGTGCCACCTTCTATCTTCATCAATCCCTTGATTGATGACTGAACTAAAATTCTGTTTTAAAATACTATTGTTGGACAACTCCCGAAGATCTAAAAAGAAATAAGGCGATTTGGTAGCATGAAATACATTTTCCACCGCCAACTTACCCACTCTATCGACAACACGGCCAGTTTTATCGTATCGTCCATAGGAAGTAAAGTCCAGGCTATATGCTTGGGCGCCATATTTACGCTTTAGATAAGTCCCAAGCGGCCGATAATCTTTATTGTATGGAGCAGAAAAGCTATGGATATTGGCACACCAGACGATAATCTTTTTGCCGGCGTAAAGCGAATCGATCTGATAGCATAGATTTTCTGCCATCAGGGAATCCCTAAAATGCATGCTCTGCATTGATCCTGATTTATAGCGCCAAGATTTGTCAAAGTTATTTCTCATATCGGACAGGTATCGGCTATAGATCAGGTGCTCATTGTCTTTTACACCCCTGCTGATCACACGGCTCAATGCATCCAATTCTGCTAAAAACTGTTTCTTTTGGTCCGCATCGAGCTGCTTGCTGGCAAAACGTTCATATGTCAGGTATTCCAGTTTGTTTCTATTTTTTTTCAATAAAGGATACTTGGTTGAATCAATCCCATTTTTGACTAAGAAATCTTCTAATAATTTCGCCCGCTTATCAGACAATTCCCTACCCGAAAACTGAATATCAAACCCACCGAGAGAAATAGGATTCTGGGATGTTTTCGTATTTTTATAATAAGTTAAGAGCAGTTGATTTTCCTCATTTTGCCACCAAAAGTCAAATAGACCGATACCGCCGACCGTTTTTACTTGAGACCGACTCGTAGGGGTATCCATCTGTGCATTCATCATCCACATATCATATTGCCCTGCCTCATATAAAACTACGTCATAATCGAGATGCTCATGCAGATAACGAATGAGTCTGGCTTTCGCTTTGAAAGTTTCGCCATCATTGTGCAGCATTTCACCCAACATCAAAATTCTATTATTTTTTAGCGTAGCATCAAAAAAGCGTAGATCCGAAAAATTACTATCGGTCATCAAGATACTTTTGATTTCTTTTTTATGGCGATTCACTTCGGTTAATAATGTTGCATGATTCGCCATGGGCGTATCATTATAGACAAGCTTATTAAACGATAAAATTAAAACTGTAGTTATCGCAAGTGCACATAAAACACCTCTCATGCATTTCAGCTTATATAATTCATAATTGATCTATCTACTGCGTGTCACGCTAAAGTAGAATACATTTTAACATAAGATGATCATTTTTTCTTTTTCCACAAAAAAATTATACAAAAAAAATTAGAAATGCCCTATAACTACAAAAAGGCGGTTAAGTGAGTGTATCACATAACCGCCTTGCTTGCTTGCTTGCTTGCTTGCTTGCTTGCTTGCTTGCTTGCTTGCTTGCTTGCTTGCTTGCTTGCTTCGTAAAAAATATAGCAGGAGAAAATTAATACCCTACATTTTGTTTCAACGTTCCTTTACTGTTATCGATTACAGCTTGCGGAATTGGCCACAATTCATTTTTTCCAGCTTTGAACGTTCTATTTTCAGAGAAAAAACGATCAGTTAACGAAGTATAAGTAACCTTGCCCGTTTTAGGATCCACCGTACCTTTGGACAGCGCGCCATTTACAGGACCGTTCATCACATCTTTGGCTATTCCCCAACGAATAATATCAAAGCGGCGGCGTCCTTCTCCTGCGAATTCTACACGAAGCTCACGACGCACCAACTCACGCAGTTTGCTCTGACCACTGTAAACTGCTTTATCTACTTTTGGCATCTTTGCGCGTAGACGAACCAGATCGATATTGTCATATACGCTATTATCAATGATCCCCAATTCAATCTTTGCTTCCGCATTTAACAGAAGCATTTCAGCATAACGCATCACAATAATGTTGGTACCCACGTTCCAAATGTTCGCATAACTGCTCGGATTTTGGATGTATTTTTTATAGTTGTAAGCTGTGCTAGATGCATTATCTGGACCAGATGGATAATCTTCCGATTTCGGATCCAATGGATCGAAATATTTACCGTTATACAGTGCTCCTGGGTAAACAATTGTTGCGCCCAGGCGTGGATCTCTTTTTTCATATGGACTGGCAGGGTTATAGGATTTCGACTCGCCAATAGTTTCTCCATCGGCAGTTTCGTAAGCATCTACCAGACTCTGTGTTGGTACAATAGACCCCCATCCGCCCATGGAATTGGGCAGCATAATACCAAGTGAAGTATATCCTTGAATATTTACCAAATATTCGATATTCATCATAACCTCACTGTTGTTTTCATTTGCCTCTTCAAATAGGGTTGCATAATCATCGAATAATTTATAATTAGCCGAAGAGATGATCTCCTGTGTTGTATTGATGACATCCTGATATTTCTTTTCAAAAGCATAACAGCGAGCCAACAAACCAAGGGCGGCACCTTTTGACATCCGCCCGCCTCCCTTAGCAAACGACAAATCTGCTGCAGCTTCTTTCAATTCTTTTTCCACAAATTCCAATACTTCTTTTTGCGTATTTGCAGGCACGAACGAATTTTCTGCGGTCAAAGTTTTCGTAATGATAGGTACTCCCCCAAATAAGGTCGCCATATCAAAATACTTATATGCGCGTATGACGCGTACCTCAGCGGTCAGCCGTTTCTTTTTTTCAGCATTAACCGGCGATTTTTCAATATTTTCAAGGATATAATTAGCACGACGGATATGCTCGTACGTATAGCGTGCCTCTGCGTTTCCAGAGTTTGTCGGTGTTGCCGTCCCATTTCCCAAAGCTTGGAATCCTTCCCAAGGGAAATCACTATTGGAGTTATCCGAAGTACAGTCCATGTAAAAGATCTGTGTACCGTCTTCCCAAGCAGATCCTTCGGCCAGCTTACCGTCGCTTCCCCTTGTACCGCTGTACAAACCTGTTACAGCAAAATCGGTTTCTGCTTCCGTTTTCCAAAAATTATCGGCATTATATGCATCCAACGGTTCCTGATCGAGTTTTTGACAAGAGAACAATAAGGTGGCTACGCTCAATGCAATCGTTATATTTCTAAGTTTCATGATTTTCAATTAAAAGTTTACGTTAAGACCAAACACATTTGTTTTCACTTGTGGGTAGTAATTACCTCTAGAATCCGCTGGAGCCTCCGGATCAAATCCTTTAGCAAAACCAGTAAAAGTCAAGAGGTTTTGCCCACTATAGTATACCTTGGCCCCTTTAATACCGATTCTATCCGTAAACGTTTTTGGTAAGGTATAACCGAAGGTAATGTTCTTCAAGCGGACATAACTTGCATTCTGTATCCAAAAATCGGAAGGAGTGCCTGAAGGACTATTTTGTGACCAACTGGTCAATGCCCTCGGCATCGATCCATTTGGATTGGTCTCTGCATTGAAACGATCTGCAAAAATGGTTGTCGGTTTATCAGATCCCGAGATCCCGCCAATGGCTTCACCCCAAAGATAGCCCTGTACTTTAGCGGCCCCTTGGAAGAATAGGCTCAGATCAAAGTTTTTATAACTCATATTGGACGTCAGACCAAAGATGAATTTCGGATCAGGCGAACCTAGATATACATGGTCATTTCCATCGATTTTTTTATCGCCATTCTGATCTTTATAGATAATATCACCAGCACCTACAGTTCCATTTACGCCTTGAATGCCACTGTTTTTATATTCTTCATCCGAACGATAGATTCCTGCTGTTTCGTAGCCATAAAACGAACGGATTGGTCGGCCCTGCTCATAGATATAAAAAGTTCCATTAACTTGTGGCTCATCGCTTGCCCATTTTTTGATCTGGTTGTTAATATAAGAACCATTTGCGGCAATGCTATATTTAAAATCACCAATACTATTTTGATAGTTCACTTGGAGCTCAACCCCATTATTTTGTACTTTCCCTGCATTTTGGTAAGGCGCTGGAAGACCATATAAGTTCGATACGGGCAGTTTTAACAACACTCCATCAGTTTTACGGTCAAAGTATTCAAATACAAAGCCCAAATTGTTTTTGAAGTTCAGGTCCAAACCAATGTTAGTACTTGTCGTTGACTCCCATTTCAATATTGGGTTTGCTGATTCAACGATAGCTCCGCCAGAACTAATCTCACCGCCAAAGAAGTAATTATAGCCAGGAGAAATGGTAAATAAGCCTGGATAATAAGCGTCTGAAGAAGGATATGAATTATCTGATGTTGCCGCTAATTGTTGGTTTCCGAGTTTACCCCAACCACCTCTTAATTTCAATTCTGAAATTACATCAGACAAAGGAGATTCTTTAAAGAAATCTTCCTGAGAAATACGCCATCCTGCTGAGAACGAAGGAAAAGTACTCCAACGATTGCTTCCCAAGAATCGCGATGTCCCGTCACGTCTCACATTGGCTTCCAATAGGTACTTATCCGCAAATGCATAATTGATACGACCGAAGAAAGAGCGTAAAATTAACTTTTTTGCTCCCCCGTCGACTTTCATTCCGTCCTTGCTACCTAAATTCAGTTCCGAAAAATCATTATTCAAAAACCCTTGCGCATAAGCACTGGAGTAATCTGCACGGAATGTTTCATCCATAAAACCGCCTAAGACATTGATTTGATGATTACCAATCTTTTTATCATAGGTCAACAAGGTTTGAAAAGTCAATCGTTCAGATTGAAAGTTGTAAACAGTCAGATTATTCACCCCTTGCTTAGGTCCCAAATCACCGTTCGGTGCATAGTATTGGATGTCTTTGACGAATTTGGAAGACATATTGTCGATCGGTTGAAAGCCAACAACTTGTTTGATCTTCAATCCATCCATAATCTTAAATTCACCGGAGAAATTGACCTGCGTATGTTTATTGATCATATTGTCCTTTGCCTCCAGATCCATCCAAGCGATTGGGTTACCGTCGCTACCACGACCATACACACCATTGCTATATTTGTATGGAATAAAACTAGGAATACGATTTACCTGTCTAAAGATCTGTGCCATGTCACCTGTAGAAGGGTTTACGGGTTCGGTAATACGTTGATAGTTATACGCCAGCCCTAAATCAAATCGAAGCCTTGAAGACACTTTTGCCCCCACATTTGTGCGTAAATTATACCGGTCCGAACTCGCAACTTTAATAACACCTTTCTGCCCTAGATAGCCTCCGGAAGCCATATACTGCACATCTTCTGTTCCTCCTGTAACCTGCAAATTATGCGATTGCTGGAAACCTGACCCTTTATACAACAACCCTAACCAATCTGTATTGGGATGACCGTCCGGATCAGATCCATTTTTGAAAAGTTCTAGATCCTGCTGGGAGAAACGCTGCGTCTTCCCTTCATTTTTAAGAGCCTCGTTTAAGATGACAGCATGGTCATAAGAGTTCATATATTCCGGTAGACGTGTTGGATCCTGAATCCCGGCATAGCCCGTATAATTCAATTGCGGTTTGCCACTTCCCCCTTTTTTGGTCGTAATCAGAATAACCCCGTTTGCAGCCTTAGATCCATAAATTGCTGCACTAGGTCCATCCTTCAGTACCGAAACACTTTCAATATCGTTGGGATTGATATTATTCATCGAGCTTTCTATTCCATCGACAATAACAAGCGGATTCGCATTATTGATAGTACCTAGACCACGGATTCGGATGGTACCGTTATCCTTACCTGGTTGCCCCGAATTTTGAGTAATTGTTACACCCGAAAATTTACCCTGGATCGCTGAGGATACATTTGTAACGGGACGGTCCTGTAGATCCTTTGACGTGATCGCCTGTACAGCACCAGTTAGATTTACTTTCTTTTGTTTGGCAAATCCCACAACAACAACTTCTTCCAAAGCCTCATTGTTACTTTCGAGCTGAATTGACAGGGTCGTCCCTGTAACAGTTACTTCTTTAGTTTTATAGCCAACGCTACTAACAAGCAAAATATCACCGGCTTTCGCTCGAATTGTAAATGTCCCTTTTGCATCTGTCGATGTCGATACCGATGTACCTTTGACCGAAACAGTCGCAGCCGAAAGAGGACCATCTTCTGCGGTTACTTTCCCGGTAACTTGGTTCTGAGTGGCCTCGTTTGCTTTATGTTTAAATGCAATTGGCGTTTCTGCGGCCCACAAACTTTGCGAAGACGCAACAAGAAGAGCAATAGCAAGCAGGCTTACCTTTTGGTTACTTGTAAATTTTGAAATCATAATTAAATAGTTAGTAAAGTTGAGTCTGTCAGTTTAGTATTTGATTGACTGGTTCAGCCCATTAAATTAGAGGGATATTTTATGGGAACAAAAAAACGGTGTCACGAAATCGATTGCGCAAATAACGCAATCGATTGACTTTTATTTATTGAAATTCACTTTGTCACTTTTTTAGTACAAAAAACAATGTTTCTTTAGCTTGTAAAGGTTGCTGCTTTAGAATAATAAGCTGCACACCACCTAAACAATAAAGAGCCCTAGATCTGAAGATCAAAGGCTCTTTATTCTCGTATGAAGGAGATTCCTTATATATTGCGGCTAATTTCCCCAATTTTGATTTGCTTTATCCCCCATCACAAACTCCAAGGTACCACCTTTCAACACATCGGCATGGGTCAACTGTGGAACGTTCAGTGGCTTTCCATTTAATTTAGCAGACTGAATGTATTTGTTTCTTGCCGATGCATTCTTGCCGATAATAACAAAAGACTTACCATTAGGAAGCTGTATGCTCACCTTCTGGAAAAATGGAGATCCGATGCTGTAGGACGTCAAACCCGGGGTAACCGGATAGAAGCCCATTTGTGAAAAGACAACAAAAGCAGACATTCCACCACCGTCTTCATCTCCCGGCACCCCCATTAAATCGTTTCTAAACCATTCCCCGATCAGCTTGCGTATCCTTTTCTGTGTCATCCAAGGTTGTCCAGCATAGTTATATAGATAAGGAATATGCAAAGCCGGCTCGTTTGCCATGGAAAATTGTCCAACATTACCTGTATGATCTGGAAGCTGCGCATAAAAATCAAATTTTGACCGACCCAAAGGTTGCTGGAACATCTCATCAAGGTACTTGACAAAAGATTCATTTCCTCCCATCAGTTTGATCAGATCGGGAATATTATGCTGCACATCCCAGCGGTAGATCCAGGCATTGTTTTCACCGTAATATTCCCGTGCTCCCTGTCCGCCAGAAAACACATAGTCAAAAGGCATGATAAAATTTCCCTTGTCATCTTTGGGATGGAAAAATTTGGTCTGCTCGTTGAAAAGATTTCTATAATTGAAAGATTTCTTCATAAATAACTCATAGTCAGCCTGAATACCCAATTCTTGCGCAAGCTGTGCCAAGCACCATAAATCGTAAGAGGTACCCAAGGTTACTGCGACCGGTTGTCTCCGTTCAAAACCGTTTACTTCGGGTATGGTTTCTTTTTCACCTGGATACAATGCTGGGATATAGCCTTTCTCCTTAAAAAATTCGTCTAGTTTTCCTGCGGCCTTACCGGACCATGGAGCCAAAGTCTTTTCTGTAATTGCACCTTTTGCAGCCAGATACGCTTTCTTGATATCAAAATTGCGCACTCCTTTGCGATAAGCATCCAATAAAGTTGCTACACCATGATTGGAATTCATCCTTCTACTATCGCCGGTAATCTCAGGGAAAGTAGGCAACCATGGCTGCTCCATTTGCTCGGACATCCGGACAAAAGAATTGAGGATCATGGACTCTGTGTTGGGATCCAAGAGTACCCGTAATGGGTGATGTGCCCGGTAAGAGTCCCAGATCCAGTCATCTGTAAAAAAAGGTTTACCTTCGTCCTGATGTACCTTTCCGTCGAACGCGCTGTGATAGCGACCATCTTCAGAAATGTTGACAGGTCTTTCGTAAGTGCGGTATAAAGACGTATAAAACACGTGCTTATTGGACTCATTGTCGCCCTCTACAGCAATTTTACCTAAAGCATCGTTCCATATTTTACGTCCTTTTTCAGCCAGCTTCTTTTGGTCAAAGTCACTGATTTCACGCTTCAAATTGGCTTTTGCTTGTGCCGCATCAATAAATGAAACGCCATATTTCATACGTAAGCTAGTCCCTGCTTGATTAAACTCCAGTACCAGGCAAGAATTCTTACCAGCAACTTCAGTGGCATTTTCCAATTGTTGGCCTTGCAGTCGCTTCACGGCAAAAGGTTTGGATTCGGGAACGGCATAAATATACACATGCGTGCCATTACCAATATCCTGCATACCCGAAAGTCCCTGACCGTCCCATTGAAGTTTCCCCTCCTGTGAATTGAACTGCAGGTATTTTGTCGAAGTTGACGGAAAAGTAAAGGTATACATGCCCGACTGATGCGACAACGCGTAGTCTACCTGAATATTCTCTTGATCCAGTAACACGGAATACGCATACGGATGAATTTCCTCTTGATCGTAACTGTACAATTGTACCGGTTTCAAATCGCCTGGCAATTTCACCATTGGGCTAAGGTTGAAAGCCGATCTTCCACGATGGCTTGTAACGATAAGTGGCAGACCAAACAGACGATCTGAAGTATAGTCTCCCCGCTTAGGATAAACGCGCAAAAGGCTGTTTGGCAAGTGAACCGTTGGGTAGGTTGGTACCAATAAATGACTGATGTTTCCCATGTATGGGTTAACATAATCAACATAATCTTTCGTCATTCTAGCTTGGGAAAAACCTTTTAGCATACTGACCGAAAGAAAAACAAAACAGCATAATGTACGCAATAATCTTTTTGTTTTACGTTTGATATTCTTTGTTAGCATTTTAAACAATTAAGTGTTCGATGGTTTAAGGGCAAAACATATGTTCTGCCCTTAAAGTTAATTTTTTTTGACAACATATCATCTTTGTGTCTACCAAAATCAAAATTGGATCTCTAAAAACAAAAATTTTTATTGTTACTTATCAAATAAACTAGATAAAATCCTGTATACTGACACAAATAAGCGTTTATTTGATAATTTATTCGAAAAATTAAAAATGAATTCTATTTTAATTTTATTCAACCTAATTTTGAGATAATTACAAACTAAAAACCAATTTTTATGGATATAAACTAACAAACATGCGAAATGTTTAACCATTTCCAAATCGATTTGTTCAACGGTGCTTTACAATAATCATGTTGACCTCAATAAATTACCTATAATTGTGACAAGGATCTTCAACAAGCAGGCATATACTTTTGTTAAAGTTTTAAACTGATTGCTATCTCGTAACATTCGAAGCTCTTTTGCAACTATAATAAAAAATAATGTTTTCATTAAAATAAAAGAAGAAGGCAAATATTATACGCAGATCTTGACCTTATTTAATAAAATATGTAATATTGAAAAAAAGTTACATTCCTAAACCCTACCAACCCAAGGAATTCAACTTCACGCTATCATATCATGAAAAACGATAAATATCCAGCTCATAATGATGCAAGCTTGTTAGCTCGGCTCCGAGAAGGCGATTTAGAGGCTTTCAATATTTTGTATGATAAATATTGGTCTTTACTTTTAGATGAATCTTACAAAAGGCTCGAAGATTTGGCTTCCTGTGAAGAGATTGTTCAGGATGTATTTATTGAACTTTGGGAACACTGTCCCAGTAGAGAAATTCACAACCTGAAATCCTACCTCATTGCATGCATGAAATACAAAGTCTTTGAAACCTATAAGAAAAACAAACGCAGAAATATCCTTATCGAAGAAAATCATCACCTTTATCGAAGTTATGAAATTCTGGAAGGAGATCAGTATGCCGAAAAGGATTTAAAATCTTTAATTGAACAATGGGTAGCCAATCTCCCACAAAAAAGAAAAGAAATCTTTAAAATGAGATACTTAGATGGACTTACCACAAAGGAAATTAGTGATTTGACAGAAACTTCCCAAAATACAGTTCAAAATCACCTCGGAGTATCAATTCAAAAATTAAAAAAACTTGTTATCCAACATTTTTTGACGCTACTATTAATTTTATACAACTGTAAATAAGCAAATTACAAATAAACACCAATTTAGACTAGTACATTTTTTCCTGTTAGGGGCACTATTTAAGTGAACATTGTACTAATCATATGCAATATCCTAACCAAGAGCTCGAAAAGCTAATTGACAAATACTTAAAAGGCGAAGCCAATTCGGAAGAAATAGACGTCGTGGAACGTTTTTTCGATTCATTTTCATCCCGACCGAATTTAAGCAAAACACTACCCGATCATGTACAGAAAGCACTCAAAGCACGCATTCATGGCAGAATTATAAAGAAACTGACTCGGAGGAATCAGAAAATATTCAATTTCCCTAGAATTGCAGCAGCTGCAGCTATCCTCTGTATCGCTTTTACATCTCTTTATCTTTACAAAATTACGCAATCAAACAATCAAGAACTAACGCTAACAAACGGACAACAGCAGCGAATTGTTCTAGAAGACGGTACAAAAGTTACACTTAATGCGTCGAGCAAAATAATCTACCCCGCCTCATTCAAAGATTCCAGCACACGTGAAGTTACTTTGATCGGGGAAGCATTTTTCGATGTCGCCAAAAATCCATCCAAGCCCTTCCTTATTCATACACCAAGGATGGAAATTAGCGTTCTGGGAACCGCTTTCAATGTGCGCGATTATGCCGAAGAAAATAATGCCGAAACAGCTTTGGTACGTGGCAAAGTATCCATTTGGAAAAAAGGAACTGACAATCAGAAATTTATATTAAAGCCCAAAGAAAAGTTTGTGATCAGAAAGGTAAATGGAGTTGAAAAGGAATTCCCATCGACAACTACTAAAACCGCATCGGCTCCCATGGCAATAGCTATTCAGCCATTTTCCATCTCTGAAAAAGACGGATCCGCTTTAGAAACCGAATGGTTATTAAATCGGATTACCGTTCAAGATGATAGATTATTGGATATCGCCTTAAAACTAGAGCGCATGTATGGCGTGGAAATTAAAATTACAAACAAAGCAGTTGCCAACCAACGCTACTCAGCAACATTCGAAAACGAACAACTAGAAAATATCCTAAAAGCATTACAAACTGTCAATTACTTTCAAATTAAAAAAACGGGGAAAAACCAAATACAACTACTCTAAAAACAATCAACCTATATAACTCACATGAACAAAACAAAACCCAAATTTAGAAAAGAGTCGAGATTGGCTTTACTGCTCATTTGTCTTAGCGCCATGCATATACAGAGCTTCGCCTATTCTCAAACTGAAAAAATTGATGTCTCCGTCCAGGGAGGAAAACTCGAAGATGTATTTCAAACAATCAATGACAAGAGCAAATACAAAATGTTCTTTAGCAAATCGACTCTCCCAAACTCGACAATCAATATTGTTGGAAAGAAAATCAGTGTAAAAGATCTTCTTTCCCAGTCTCTGGCCGGGAGCAACCTAACATGGGAAGTATTGGACAATGATATTATCGCTATAAAAGAAAAAAAACAGAATCAGCAACACATTGCGGGCCAAGTAGTCAATGAAAATGGAACGCCTTTGGCAGGAGTATCTGTTATCATAAAGGACTGGCAAAAATCAGAATACCGCAATATGCAAACGAGTACCGCAACGGATGTCAATGGACAATGGGGACTGCGTATTCCAAATGACGATGTCATTATTACTTTTTCTTTTATTGGTTATCAGAAGGTTGATATCACTGCGAAGCAACTTATTGCCAATTCTACTCCTATTAAACTGAAACCGGAAGAAGGAAGCTTAGAAGAAGTGGTTGTTATTGGCTACGGTACGACAACACGTAGATTGAATACGGGATCAGTTGCTTCGATCACAGCGAAGGACATTACCTCTCAACCTGTAAGTAATCCCCTTGCCGCACTATCGGGAAGAATGTCCGGTGTATTGATCGCCCAAAACAATGGTGTGCCCGGAAGTGCCGTTCAGATTCAGATTAGGAATCAGGCGTCATTAAGTGGAACGACCTCAGGTTCAATACCGCTATACGTGGTTGATGGAGTTCCCTTTACCAATTTTAACGGTGGACAACCTGCAACGGATAACCTCAATTCATTTGGGATCTCAGCTTCTTCAGGCGGCTTAAGTCCCTTCAGCATGATTAATCCAGCGGATATTGAACGTATTGATGTCTTGAAAGATGCCGACGCTACAGCGATCTATGGTAGCCGGGGCGCAAATGGTGTCGTTTTGATCACCACAAAAAAAGGATCTGCAGGTCGTACTCGCATTGGTGTCAACTTTAACACCGGATTTACCGAGGTCAACCACTTTATCCCTATGTTGAACCTAGAACAATATCTCACACTAAGAAAAGAGGCTTTTGCTAATGCTGGAGTTACACCTACAGCCGATAACGCTCCAGATCTTATGTTATGGGATCAGAACAAATCGACAGATTGGCAGAAAATGCTGATTGGAAACAAAGGACATATTACCGACGTTCAAGCGAATATGTCTGGTGGAAAAGAATCTACCCGCTTTTTCTTTAATTCGGGATATAGACGCGAGAGTACTGTTTTTTATGGGGATAGCAAAAACAGTCGCTTTACCTCACGGTTAAACTTAGATCACACCTCTTCTGACAAAAAATTCAATGCCGCTTTATCAGTTAGCTATGCCAACGACAATTCGGATATGCCTTCCTCTGATGTCACTTCACTCTACAATTTGCCCCCCAATTATCCAATCTATGGTGACAATGGAAAATACTATTGGTTACCGTCATCAGCTTTTATTGACAACCCAATCGCCTTGCTCGAACGGAAATACTTTGGTAATACCAATAATCTGATCTCAAATGCCAATCTGAGTTACAAAATTATACCTGGACTGACTGCAAAAGCAAATTTTGGCTATACCATCACACAGTTGAACCAAAATAATCAACGTCCAATTACTTCCTTAAACAACACCGTCTCCAACCCGCTTGGATCTTCCAGTTTCTCTAATACAAAGGCCGAAAATTGGATTATTGAACCGACATTGGATTATGTAAAAAGTATCGGCGAAGGTAAATTTACGGCATTAATTGGAACAAGTTTTCAGCAAAATTCATCCCGTTCACAGACAACCAATGGTTCTAATTATTCAAACGATGCACTTTTAGGTTCGCTCAGTGCCGCAGGATTATTCACTGCCAGCAATAACCTCGTATATTACAAATACAATGCACTATTTGGAAAAGTAAATTACGACTGGAAAGAGAAATATTTGTTTAATGGAACTTTTAGAAGAGATGGCTCATCTCGTTTTGGACCTAAAAACCGATTCGGAAATTTTGGAGCAATAGGGCTAGGATGGGTCTTTGGAAAAGAGGATTTTATACAAGATAATCTAACGTTTTTAAGTTTTGGTAAATTGAGAGCGAGCTATGGAACTACAGGTAATGATCAAATTTCAAATTACCTTTATCTTCCACTCTACTCTTCAACAACCGCATATCTGAATAATCCTTCCATGAATATTGGAACACTTCCAAATGAATATATCAAGTGGGAAACAACCAAAAAACTGGAGTTTGCTTTAGATCTAGGTTTCTTGAAAGATCGAATTTTGTTTACTGGAAACTTTTTCAGAAATCGTTCTTCTGACCAGATAACTGATTTAGTTTTAAGTACTCAAACGGGCTACAACAGTTACAAAGAAAACCTACCGGCATTGATCCAAAATACAGGCTTGGAATTGGAGTTGAATACCACCAATATTACAAATGAAAATTTTACATGGAAAACATCTGCTAATTTCACGTTTTATAAAAACAAACTTGTCGAATTTCCTGGAATTGAAAACACATTTTATTCAAGTAGCTTTCTAGTTGGTGAGCCGCTCAATATGATCCGTTTGTATCACTATCAAGGTGTAGACCCCACAACAGGAAGAGCGTTATACGAAGATCGCAATGGCGATGGGGCTATAACGGGCGATGACCGATACATTGCTAACTTAGGCACACCTTTCTATGGCGGATTTAACAATACTTTTTCTTACAAAGGCTTCGAGCTGGGGGTATTCTTTCAATTTAACCACCGCTTTGGAGTAACTAAAATCCTCAATACGAGACCTGGTGCTATGCTCAACCAAAATGATTACTGGTTGGACAGATGGACATTAAATAACAGTAATACCAATATCCCGGGAGCAATTATCCCGACAGTACCAGCATCTTCAGCTGATGGAGTTGCATTAAGCAACTCTTATAATCAATATACCAGCTCTGATGCTGTCTATGGGGATGCTTCCTATATTAAATTGAGGTCTGTCAATTTATCTTACAACCTGCCCAAAAGCTGGACTTCGAAATTAAAAATGTCTAATTGTAATGTATTTATGCAAGGGCAAAATCTCTTTACATGGGCCAAGAACAAATATGTCCTGGATACCGAAACGACCGTGCAAGGCGGTCCATCTGGTTTAGGAACGGGAACGATTGCCCAAGTATTGCCTCCATTGCGGACGATTGTATTTGGATTTAACTGTCAATTTTAAAACTAGAGATCATGAAATTAAACATCAATAAAAATATACTATTATTAGCAATTACTAGTGGAACTCTTTTGACTAGCTCCTGCGAAAAATTTGTGGAATTAGGCGCTCCGCCGACACAAGTAGTAGCTGGCGAAGCATTCTCCACAGATGCTTCTGCAAATAGTGTCATACGCGGATTGTATACCACAGCATTAAGCATCAATCTCGCCGGGACTTCAACCTTTTATACGGGAATCGCTGCAGACGACCTTCAATACAATGCGGCTGATGCAAATACCTCGGAATTCGCCAGCAATAGCCTGCTGAACACAAATGGGAATATCGCTAATTTCTGGTCAAATTGTTACCAACTTATCAAGAATGCAAACAATGCTATATCAGGTCTCGAC
Source organism: Sphingobacterium sp. UBA865 (assembly GCF_002295765.1). NCBI lineage: Bacteria > Pseudomonadati > Bacteroidota > Sphingobacteriia > Sphingobacteriales > Sphingobacteriaceae > Sphingobacterium > Sphingobacterium sp. UBA865. Next base: position 47,374 of record NZ_DBGB01000032.1, read on the forward strand.
GCATCCACCAGCCTTACCCCAAGTGTAAAAGATCAGCTCCTGGGCGAAGCGAAATTTTTTAGGGCCTATACCTATTTCTATCTCGTCAACCTTTATGGTGATGTGCCATTGCAATTACGTGATGACCTACACGCTTTTGAAGATGCAGTTCTTCCACGAACTTCGGCACAGCAAGTATATGATCAGATTATTGCTGATCTTAAAGATGCGGAAAGTAAGATGGCGACGGCCTATGATGCAACAGCAAGCCCGAGAGGAAGAGCTAACAAAACTGCTGCAAGTGCATTATTGGCAAGAGTTTATCTTTACCAAAAGGATTATCAAAATGCCGAATCTTATGCGACCAAAGTATTACAGTCATCTGATTATGGCATGCCGACACCAGATAAAAATTTTGTAAACTCGAGTAATGAGGTTATCCTTCAACTTGGCAATCAAACGGGAGTAACGACATTTGGCTCCAATTATATTACCGCGGCTACAGCTACACCCAGCTACACCCTACCGGACGCTGTGTATAATAGCTTTGAGACATCTCCGACGGTTGACTTAAGAAAAACAAATTGGACAAGTTCAAAGACGGTCTCCAACAAAATCTATTATGCCATAACCAAATATAAAGTATCCTCGGGAACAGGTTCCGAATACCATATTATGCTTCGCTTAGCCGAGCAGTATCTTATTCGCGCGGAAGCGAGGGCTAAACTGGGAAAACTTGCCGAAGCCCGAACAGATGTGGATGCTGTCCGTTCTCGCGCTGGACTTACAGGACTTAATTCAAGCTTAAACCAAACACAATTACTATCTGCAATAGAAATGGAACGTCTGCACGAATTTTTCGGTGAGTTCGGCCATCGTTGGCTCGACCTCAAGCGTACCGATCGTGCTACCGCTGTATTATCTCCAATCAAATCAAACTGGCAGGCCACGGATGTCTTGTATCCCATTCCACAAGCCCAGATTTTGATCAACAATAAACTGACACAGAATCCAGGATACGAAGATTAATGAATTTAAAAAATCATACAGACAAAAAATGAAAACAAAAATCTTAACGGCTGCGTTGGTATTTTCGCTAACAGCATCTTTTGCACAACAACCAGCAAAAAACAAATACCAACAATATCTTCCAATTATAGAAAAAGGTACGTTGGTACAAAAGGATTCGCTCGCGAATGTATTAATGAGCGAGCTAAAGACTTATAAGTCTGAAGAAGATTACCGCACGGCGATCAATATTCTGCGCTCTTTAGGCAAAGAAGATCTTCAAACATCGGTCGAGGAACTGGCAAAGAAAAAATACCCAAAAGGATCACTAACCCGCGATGCCTTTATAACCAATGTTTTTTACACTGCCAGTACGCCATTGGCGAAAGAGAAAGCGTATAATGAACTTATAAAAAAGTGGCCAGTTAAGAACTTCAGCGAAGAGCCCCTCACATATGATTATGTAGTGGCTACTTTGGCACAGAGTTTTGCCAACGACGGAAATTCACAAAAAGCTGTACATTATTTAGGCGAATTGAAAGAACGATTCTGGCGCGGAAACGGCTATATCCCTGTGGGACAAATTTTATTGAGTGCGGGCGACACGGCAACTGCTGCACCGCTCTTAAAAACTGCCATGGACGATAGCTATTATTATTTAACGCTTCCAGAGAATGAAAAAGACAATAAAGCCCGCTTTGCAGGCATGGGCTATACGAGCTCCATGTCAGCTTATGTCAATATCCTTGTTGCACAGAAAAAATATGCGGAAGCACTCAATTATATCGAGAATGCTTTAAAAGTTGCTCCGGAACAAGCGGATGGACTTGCAATGGTCTATTACAAATCACTAATGGGTACTGGAAGAAAGCTAGAGGCCTATAATATTCTGACCAAATTATATGCTAAAGGGCAGTTTGCTATCGAAAATGATCTTAAGAAATTGTACACCGAATTAAACGGTTCTGATCAAGGCTACGAACGTTTTAACGCATCCTTGAAAACAGAATTAACGCAAAATATTCGTAATCACATTAAAGAGATGGCAACTTTTAAACCTGCACCTAATTTTGAATTACTCAATCTTAAAGGTGAAAAAGTATCCCTAGCCAGTTTAAAGGGAAAAGTTGTCGTATTGGATTTTTGGGCAACTTGGTGTCAGCCATGTATCCGTTCATTCCCAGGAATGAAGGCAGCACAGGACTCTTATGCAGATGATAAGGATGTACAATTCTTATTCATGAATACCTGGGAGCGCGATAAGAACTATAAAGAAAATGTGATATCCTTTATCGCCAAGAATAACTATCCTTTTGAAGTGCTCTATGACGATCAAAAAGATCCACAAACAGGAGAAGTTATGGCCGCGAAATTCGGAGTCAAAGGAATTCCAGCAAAATTTATTATTGATAAGGAAGGAAATATACGTTATTTTCTTACGGGATCTACTCCAAATGTAGATTATATTAAATTAGAAATGAAAGAGCTCATTGAAGCTGCTAAAAAACCTTATAAAGGCTAAAAAGAAGGGGGCGTTCAAAAAGATTGAACAGCCCCTTCTTTTTATGATCCAACCAACTGTAGTCCAGCCAACTCCTGAGCGTAAAAGAAGAATTTTTGTCGGCTTTAAGACTTTCTTAATATTGTGGATCCGATGAATCTGCCGAAATGAGCCATACAGCACATAAATTTGAGCTGTCAACAAAAACAAATCTGCCTCAGCAGCCATACCTTTGTTGCCATACAACAAGCAGATGACAACAAGAAACAGCAGGAAGAAATGGCTTATATTTTTGAAAATAACAATCCTAGGACTGGCAGTTCTCATCGCTCTTATCGGACTATATATGATGCATCCACAATTCGGCAAAAGACCCTCGGGTGAAAGACTTCAACGCATACAGTTATCCAAGCAATATCGGGACGGTAAATTTCAGAATAGCAGCCCTACACCACAGCTTACGCAGGCCTGGACGGTCGCCCTATACGATTACTTTTTTAAACGCTCGAACGAAACAAGTCCCAGACACACTATACCAACAGTGGATATCGACTGGGAAAAGTTGTTACGTCAGTCGCATGGCCTTGTTTGGTTTGGTCATTCTTCCTATTTCCTTCGTCTCGATGGTAAGAACATACTCGTCGATCCAGTCCTTAGCGGCAGTGCTTCGCCTATCCCAGGAAGTGTAAAAGCGTTTAAGGGAGCCGATGTCTCTACCGTATCTGCCCTACCGCCGATTGACTATCTATTCATATCACATGACCATTATGATCACATGGATTACAAGACGTTAAAGGCACTACAACCCCGGGTTGGAAAAGTCATTGTTGGTCTTGGTGTTGGCTCCCATCTTGAATATTGGGGATATCGTCCTGAACAGATCATCGAAAAAGATTGGTGGGACGAAATCAACTTGGGTGATGGTTTCAGTGTAACAGTTGCACCCGCCAGACATTTTTCAGGCCGCAGCATATTTTCTGCCAATACATTATGGGCATCCTATGCGCTCCAGACACCTTCCATGCGGCTCTATTTAGGCGGGGACAGCGGTTACGATAACCACTTCAAAGAGATAGGTAATCAATTGGGTCCTTTTGACCTGGCTATATTGGAAAATGGTCAATATGACCTTAGCTGGAGACATATACACATGATGCCAGAGGAGGTTGTCCAAGCGGCACATGATCTCAAAGCCACCTTGCTATTTCCGGTTCATTCGTCCAAGTTTGTATTGGCCAATCATGCCTGGAATGAACCTTTAGAACGTATTTCCAAGGAAGCAATACGACAACAACAGCCCTTGCTTACCCCCATGATCGGCCAGGTCATCGACCTCGATCAGCCCCCTTTAACACCTAGTTATTGGTGGCGGAAATAGTTTTAAGCAACGGAATTGATAGTCGCTGGTGTTATGCCAAACTTCTCCTTGAAAGAGGCATAAAAATGAGAAAGGTTTTCAAAACCCAGATCAAGATAAAAATCTGCAGGTTTTTGCCGCTTATTTTCAATTAGATAATAAGCCTCAGAAAGACGTCTTTCTTGCAGCCATTTTCGGGGCGATGTCTGGAATATTTTCTCAAAATCACGTTTAAAGCTTGCTAAACTCCGCCCTGTTAGTTTCGCAAAGTTTTCTAAAGGTACATTGTACCGATAGTTTTTAACCATAAACTGCTCGAGATCAATTTTATGCGGCTCTGAAAAGTCAAAAAGCAGGTCTTTTAACTGTGGATAACTTTCCAACAACAAGGTGATCAACTCGTAGATCTTTATGTTTTCCATCTGCGGACTTACTCGGTCGATGGCTTCTGCATAAGGGGTCAATGACTCAAAATAACTTTTTATAAACAGGTTACTTTCCAGTACAACATTGGACTCACCCTGATACTTTTTGTCTGAACTGAGGTGATGATCCATTGCGTATTGCTTCAGTCGATCCGCTTGCAACAAGACGGAAACAGATTTATAGACATTATTTTCTGCAGGATATTTAAAAGCTTTGGCCAATTGGTTTCTACGGGCAACCACAATCTGCCCTTCTGTTGCTACCAATTTTCCTTTTTGATGATCCAGGTGCGTTTCGCCAGACATCTGGAAAAAGACCACATGTTCGGAAATAAACTGTTCATGCCCAAATGCTTTCTCGACATAACAGGAATACAAAAAGGCATTCCCAAAATCTCTCTCTTCCATGCTCAATACGATTTATTTTAAACGGCTGTGCGACTATGGGTACCAATCGCTAAAATCAGTCCCAGTCTAAAGGTAGCAAATATCTCATACCTTTTGCAAAGTCTAGTTGTCCAAAAGCTCAAAATATATTTGCCGCACAGCTCAAATCAAATCGCAAAAAATGCCACACAGAAATCCACCAATTTTAATAAAGCCTGCGGTTCAATCAAGACACTTCTCGTCCATAAAAATTTGTATTTCATTACGAAACCATTCGGACTGATTACTATTTCTTCCATTAGGCTTAAATAACACAAACATGGCCTACCTTTACAGCATAACAACTTCATAAATTATGTCCAAAATTTCACATGCTCTACTTTACTGCCTATCTTTTCTTTTACTGGGCAACACGCTATTTGCACAATCCGTTTTTTCAAAGAAGGTCCTCGAACAGAGTCAGCTCGACTTTGTCAATCTTGGATTCGGTATGTTCATCCATTATGGCATGCCGACGTTTATGGAACAAGATTGGTCGGATCCCAATGCCGCACTTGAACTGTTCAAATCGCCAAAGCTCAATGCAGTTCAATGGGCGAAGGCGGCCAAATCGGCCGACATGACCTATGGTTGCCTAACCACCAAACATCACAGTGGCTTTCCGATCTGGAATACCAAAACAACAGATTATAATGTAATAAATACGCCTTTACATCGTGATGTTGTTAAAGAATTTACGGATGCTTTCCGTAAAAATGGTTTGCGTGTTATGCTGTATTATTCCATTCTGGATATGCATCAAGGTATACGTCCACATACCATTACCAAAGCACACATCCAATTGATCAAATATCAGCTGACGGAATTGTTGACCCAATACGGGGAAATCGACGCCTTGGTCATTGACGGATGGGATGCCCCTTGGTCGCGTATTTCGTACGATGATGTTCCTTTCGACGACATCTATTATCTTGTCAACCGAAATGTTTGTTGATGGATCTCAATTCAGCAAAATACCCAGGTGATGCGTTGTTTTACACCGATATTAAATCCTATGAACAAGGTGCGGGTCAATTTATTTCTAAGGAGCACAACAAACTTCCGGCAATGGCCTGTCTTCCTTTACAACAAAATTGGTTCTGGAAAACATCATTTCCGAACACCCCAGTTAAAAACGTCAATGAATTGGTCGAGAAATTTGTCATTCCGTACAACAACGCGTATTGCAACTTTATGCTGAATGTAGCACCAAATAGTGATGGTCTGATGGATCAAAATGCACTTGATGCACTGAAGACAATCGGTACATTATACAAAAATAAACCCAAATACATTACCAAGTTATCAGGCACCAATAGTCGACCACAATATGGCCAAACAAGTACCTTCATACAGTAGCTGGAGCGAAGATATGAACATTATGGATTTTGCCAACGACGATAACTTTGGTAGTGCCTGGGTCTCCAATCCGGCAGTCAAAGGTGAAGTATGGTATGAAGTGGATTTTGAACGTAGTAAACCTTTCAATAGTGTTGTTATTACCGAAGGAAAAGACAATCCTTCACAGTATAACTTATCCTATCTGAAAGATGGAAAAAGGCACCCTATCGAGGTTACAGCGGTACAACAGGGCCGCATCAAGATCTTCCGCTTTGATGAAGTATTGGGACAAAAATTACGCTTTAGCATCAAACCTGAAAAAGGCCATGCGGTCGTAAACGAGATTGGCGTTTACCAAGAAAGACGTTAACAAGCCAAAAAACTTTCATCACACTAAACAATACACCCTTAGTAGTAAAAAGAGGCTCCTTGCAAATGCAGGGAGCCTCTTTTATTGGAACGAATAAGTTAAATTCCTATTTACTCCAACCTGGATTTTGTGTCAGATTTCCGTTCAGCACAATCGCTGCAGACGGAATTGGGTAAAGGTATTGCTTGTTGTTGTCATCCCAAGTACGCTTCACAGCTTTAAACCATTCCAGGTGATTGTCCGAAGTCATTGTCTGGAAATTGGTACTTTTACCCCCTATAGCCACCTTGGCTACTCCTGCAGGAACAGTTATCGAAGGAGCTGATTTACTTCCATCATAGAACACGACATCTGGAGTTCCATTGTGGTCGATATCAATCAACTTATCTAAAGCAGGGATATAAATTCCCGTCCAGGGTAAATTGGCCATTAGCGGTCCAAGTTTCCATCGCTTCAAATCATTGAAACGGAAACCCTCCAGAGCTAATTCCACCTGTCTTTCACGACGTATTTCTAAAAGCACGGGGTTATTGACTTCGGGGAAGAATGTATTTTTCAAGTAGGTATCCACTTTGGTCGGCAGTGTATTCGTTCCACTTGTTATTCCAGCCCTTGAACGTAATGCTCCAATAGTTTTCGACCAATCCGCATCATTGAAAGTACCTAGTTCCTGTTTCGCTTCAGCATAATTTAATAATATTTCCGCATAACGCATTAAAGGAACTGCATTGGTATTGTAACCGCCATTGTCGTAATAGGGATCGTCTAAAGTATACTTGATCGGTTGATACCCCGTATAAGTAAAACTTGCAAAATTTGGGGGAGCAGGCTGTCCATTACGGGAATATCCTGGCGTCCGGATCAACTGCGCCAAGCGCAAGTCGCGATTTTGACACTCCTCATAGAATTCCTCAGTCTGAAAGTTCGGTCTATCCGTATAAGGAGTACCGTCAACATTCAAAAAACTATTGATAAAAGGCCTTACCAAACTTAAACGTGGACCATAGGTTGCAGATGTCCACCACCAGTTGGCATCATTCAACAGCGCAAGATCCTTACTGAAAGTTACGGCCAACATGACCTCTTTTGTCACTGGCGTATTACTGATAAACAACTGTCGCTGTGATGTTTTAGGGTCTGCAGAGATATTAAGCCCATAAGGACCCTTTTCCATTAAAATCTTGCCAGCATCTACTGCCATCTGAAAAAACACCTCCGGCTGCGTAGCAAGATTCAGTTTATGATATTTACGGAATGTACCCTCAAATAGTGCAATCCTCGTTTTTAGACCAAGTGCAGTCCATTTATTAACCGTACTGCCATCGCCTCCCGTATTGGTGATATTGGCGTAGGCAAAGTCCAGATCTTCCATGATATGCTTCATGACCACCTCGCGCGAATCGCGAGGTGCCTTGAGGATGTCTGTTTCATCCACTGCCAGCGGATGATCTACCCAAGGCACATCGCCAAATCGCACCACTTTTTCATAATAAAACCAAGCTCTAAAAAAGCGGGCCAGGCCGATATAATTATTTTTTATGGCATCAGTCAATTTGGGACTGTTGCACTTAGCGATCAATTGATTGATATTGCGGAGGGTCGTCCAGGACCAGCCCGAACTGATTTCCGCACTATAAGCACCGCCGACCATAAAATCATTGAGGCTGTTTACGGCCGAATAATCGGCCATTGCATCGCCCTTATAAGCGTCACTTCCCGAAGTGATATTCCGATAGAAGGAGTTACTATAATTTTTTAATCCACTTTCACTACCAAAGATATCTTCTTCGGTAGCCCCTGCCTTTGGCAGCTCATTCAGTTCGCAAGAACTGAACAAAAGCGCAACAACAGGTATATAAAACAATTTTTTCATGTTGATATAAAACTATAAGCCAATAGATAAGTTAAAACTGATGCTCTTCATGATCGGATAATTAAATCCGTCACCGGACCCTGTTCCGATTTCCGGATCCGATTTGCCCAGGTTGCCAACATCGAGATCCATCGTCTTTTTGTAAAGCGGTGACCAGGTCCATAAGTTTTCACCCGATAGGCCTGCACGAAGACTACTGATTTTTAATCGGTTTGTCACAGACTTAGGAAAGCTGTACCCGATCTGTATGTTTTTCATCCGAATATAGGCCACATTTTGTAGATATCTGGTTTGGGAGATTGTCTTAATAGACTCGTTATAACCGGCATAACGTGGGAAATAGCCATTTGGATTATCTTCTGTCCAGTAATTATTGAGGTGCCATTCCGGTAAGTTGTTGTAAGGTCGATTGTATTGCCCCCAAAAAATAGATTCATTGCTCGGGTACCAATTCTGCTTACCCACACCCTGGAAGAAAGACGAGAAATAAATACCTTGCCAATCCAGATTAAGGTTAAAACTATAGATATATCGTGGATCGGCATTACCGATTACAGTTCTGTCGCCATGGCTATAAATCGTATTATTTCCATAATCGATTACACCATCACCATTTAGATCCGAAAAACGTACGTCACCTGGATATATTGTACCATTGTTTGACGATTTGATCAATTTTTGTTTTGCAGCACCATCAATTTCCGCCTGATTCTGAAATAAACCCTGCGTTACATAGCCCCATATTTCACCGATTCGCTGACCTTCATAATAGGATCCATCTTTGATTAAACCCTCTTTATTTTCGTAACGGTCTATATTGGATCTATAATCAGCCAAAGTACCCCTTACGGACCAATTGAAAGGACTACCGTTCAGATCGAATCTATCCTTATAAGTCAAGCTCACTTCAAAACCTTTTGTGGTCATGTCAGCATAGTTTCCTTTCGGCGACTCCGCACCAAAGATGTCAGGCAAAGCTACACCTAAGGTATACATATTTAAGGTCTTGCGTTGATAGATATCGCCTGTAAAAGTCAGTTTTCCATTTAAAGACGATAGATCAAGACCTAAGTTTGCCGTGCGCGCTGTTTCCCAAGTTAAGTTATCCGGGATCACCTTAGGCACCGAAGTATATGCCGGCTTCTGTCCGTTCAATACCCGATCCATAATCTTGATTTCGTAAATATCCAAATAGGAATACGGATCGACATTACCATTACCCAATGACCCATAGGACGCTCTTAGCTTCAGATCGGAAAGGGCTCTTTTGTCCACCTGGAAGAATGGCTCTTCAGAAATACGCCAGCCCACGGATGCAGAAGGGAATAGTCCCCATCGTTGGTTTGTCGGAAATTTGGACGAACCATCGTAGCGGCCATTGAATTCAAAAAGGTAACGGTCCTTGAAAATATAATTGGCACGCATAAATACCCCGACATTACGGTACTTGTTATATCCCGCTGTCGCTGTGGTATTCTGCCCTACTGCCAGGTTGATATTTTCAACATCATCATTGAGTAGACCTGTTTTGGTAATATAGGTTGAATTATACGTACGCTGTTCATAATTGTATCCGAGCAAACCTTTAAAATAATGATCGCCTATTGTGCGTTCATATTCACTGTATAGATTTCCAAACAAGTAACGATAGCGTTGGTCTACCTGATAAATATTGTCGTTCATACTTGTTTCCAACCGCAACATTTTTCCCTCCTGTGTGCTATACGGAACAGGCACACGGACTCTTACCGAATTAAAATCGCGATTTCTAAAAGTCAGATCCCCTTTAATGCGGAACGTATTGTTGAAAAACTTAGTCTCGAAAGAAGTTGTATTGCGGAGATCCTGATTAGCCGTATTCGTACCATTTTTACCATAGATAAAATCCCCTACTGTATAGGCTGCAGAGAAGCTCATAGATCCATCAGGGTTAAAGATCGGCGAAGAAGGGTGTCCCTCATCGGCAATATTGCGCCAGATATTTCCACCTTCACCAGCAGTCGATGGGTCTCTGTATTTGGCATAATTAAAATCGATGTTATTGCTGATCCGCAACCAGTCTGTCACCTGAAGCCCGGCTTTTGCACGCGTATTATAGGTCTTATATTTATCGCTATTATAGCGGTACATACCATTGTAATCGTAAGCACGACCAGAAATATAGTAATCCATTTTTTCAGAATTACCGCTGATGGACAGGTTATGATCCTGGACAAACGTATTGTCCTTGATCAGCATACCATAATAATCCTCATTACCGTAGTATACATAATTACCCTTATCATCTACCGTGACCTGCTCCGTAATTCCCTGTTCTTTTCTTCTCTTAAATTCCTCCAGCCAATCTGTTGTAAAGATCTGTGTCTTGTTGAGCTTGCTCGGAATCGAGGAATAATTGTTCCAGGCATTATAGGCTGTAAAGAAATGCGAAGCATATTCATAGCCATCCGTCACAAATTTGGGTAAAGCGATCGGTTTCTGAAAAGAGCCACTTCCCGAATAGTTGATGGAAGTTTTTCCGGATTTGGCACGTTTGGTTGTGACCAAAACGACACCGAAGGTACCGCGGGAGCCGTAAATCGCAGATGAAGCAGCATCCTTGAGTGTCGTTACACTTTCAATATCATTGGGATTGATCGCCGAAAGATCACCCTCGACTCCATCGATAAGCACAAGTGCGCTCCCCCCCTGACCAATGGAAGTTGTCCCACGGATATTGAAACTTGGCGCCCGATTGGGCTTACCATCGGCCGGAGTTACATTTAAGTTGGGAATGACACCTTGGAGCATCTGGCTGGCATTGCCCAGTACGCGTCCTTCAAAAGCTTCTGATCCCACTTGGTCTACTGCACCGGTAAGATTCACTTTTTTCTGCGTACCATAACCGACCACCACAACTTCCTCCAGTTCGGTATCTTTGGATTCCATGATGATATCGATCTGCCCTCCCGTCACGCTGATGATCTTTTCACTGTAACCTATCCCTGTCAATTTGAGTCTTTGCCCTATATTGGCTTGAATCGTGAACTGACCCGCTACATTCGTCGAGGTTGTTTTTTGGCTGGTTAAATTGGTAATGGTAATTCCGGACAAGGTTGTTCCGTTTTTGTCTTTTACCACCCCTTTTACGGTAGACTGAGCTGCAACACCGTGCGTCTCTTTGGTCAATTTAGCATAATCACGCTCTACATTAGCCCAAGTTGGGTATGAGAGACCCAATGCCATACTGATTAGTAATGTTTTCTGCATCTTTAGTCTAGTTTAGAATTTTGCATCAAAGTTGACGCTTTGACTTGGTTTATAATTAACCGTAATGTTAACAAATATTTAATTAACATCAAAAACATCAACGACTAAACAGGTTTTGCAGGTAGATATTTAATAGAAATTTAACTTTTATATAACATAAATCATAAGAACAAGTATTGACACACTTAAAAGTTAATCTATTCAATTCAAAAACCTAAAGTCCCATTTTTCATAATCCAGAAATACGCTAATTGACCGCGAAGGGCAACAGATCATATTCAATTAAATCCATCAAGCGGGATCGCATTAACGGTACTCAGCCTATTTCCGCATTTTTCTTAGGGTCAAACCTACAAATTAATTCGTTTCGAGGTCTCTGTGTACGTATCGATAATAAATTTAAAAATCCTACCACCTGTCAGTTTTGCTAAGCAGCTGATTATACTTTCTAGCATAGCAATGCTCATCTGTTACTTTCCTTCCCGCCAAAGTGACCAATAGAAATAGCTCTAAGATAGGATAACAAAAAGATGCTGCCTTNNAAGGCAGCATCTTTTTGTTATCGCTTTTTGTTGTATGCGCTTATTTTCCGCTAATAAAATCCAAAATATCCTTATTAATGGTCTCCGCTTCTGTAGTAGGCATTCCATGTGGAAAACCGGGATAGGTAATTAAAGTACCATTTTGGACTAACTTAGCCGCTCTTCTACCCGTGATATCAATCGGTACGATCTGATCATCTTCACCATGCAATACTAAGACAGGAATCTCGACTTTTTTAAGTTCTTCTGTAAAATCAGTTTCAGAGAACGCTTTGATACAATCATAGTGTGCCTTAATACCGCCCATCATCCCTTGCCGCCACCAGTTGTCCATCACGCCTTGCTGTACATTCGCTCCATCGCGGTTATAGCCATAAAAAGCGAGGGTAAAATCTTGAAAATACTGTTGTCTGCGTGTTGCAGTATTCAATCTTATTTCGTCAAAAACCTCCATTGGTACACCATCGGGATTTGTAGCACTCTTAGCCATGGTCGGGGTAACCGCACTGATCAATACAGCTTTTGAAACCCGAGAAGTACCGTGATTGGTTATGTAGCGAACGACCTCGCCACCACCTGTTGAGTGACCAATATGGATGGCATCTTTTAAATCCAATGCTTCTACCAATTGTGCAATATCCGACGCATAGGTATCCATCTCATTTCCTGTCGCCGTCTGTGTCGAGCGACCATGACCCCGGCGATCGTGTGCGATCACACGGTACCCTTTTTCGAGGAAGTACATCAACTGCGCGTCCCAATCGTCGCTGGATAAAGGCCAACCATGATGAAATACGATCGGTTGTCCTGTTCCCCAGTCCTTGTAATAAATTTCTGTTCCGTCTTGAACTTTGAATGTTGCCATGATGAGTAGTTTAAGAATTTTATTGTTTACATGATATGTTAATTGGATTGCAATTCATAGTCCAACAAACATATACAACTGTATTTAAGCATACTAAAAAATTAAAAGTCAATTTAAAAACAACGATATTTCGTTATTTATACAACAGGTTCATTCGTTTTTACGATACGATCTATTATCCTGCAAGAGACTTCTCGTCGTGTGCTCACCTGTGTTTAAATAGTATTCATATATTCAGTTTTCACCTAATATTTGAACCAAATCTTCCGCTCCACCATCAAATTTCTGTCCATTAACAAAAAATGTCGGTGTCCCATTAACGCCGCTAAGCATACCACTTTCAAAATCGCCATCCACGCGATCCTGTAACGCCTCGTCCTGCGAATCAGATTTGAACTTCGACATGTCCAAATCCAGTTGCTCGGCGATATCCAGCAGCAATCTTTCACTCAGCAAGTTTTGGTGTTCAAAAATGGCATCATGCATCTCCCAAAATTTCCCTTGCAGTGCTGCAGCCTCCGCCGCCAATGCTGCGGGTTTTGCATAGGGGTGCATCTCCGAAAGCGGAAAATTGCGGAATACAAACCTGATCTGGCTTCCCAGTTCGGCCATCATTTCTTTTATAATTGGATGAGCTGCACCACAATGCGGACATTGGTAATCCCCATATTCAACAATGGTCAGATCGGCCTGGCCATTTCCCAATATATGGTCAGCATTGCTGACCTTCGGTTTCAATGACATAATTATTTTGATTTAAGATTCTCCAATGCTTCGATAATACCGTCTGCACCCGGATTGACCGCAGTCGGAGACAGATAACTCCAAGCGATAACGCCCTCCTTATCAATCACAAAAAGTGCGCGCTTGCACTCCCCTTCCTCTTCATCGTAAACACCATACTTCTTGGCGACCTCGCCTTTAGCTTCAAAATCGGCTAAAAGTGGAAAATGCAGCTTTCGGGATTGCGCAAAGGCCATATGGCACCATTTGCTGTCAACGGAAATACCCATAATTTCGGCATCATATTTTTTAAAATATTTGAGCATTTCATTATATAAGGCCATCTGATCGCTACATACCGGACTCCAATCTGCCGGATAAAATGCCAATATCACATTATGCCCCTTAAATTCTGATAATCTAATTTTTTGATCGGGTGTCGCGTACAAGGTAAAATCAGGAGCAACATCATTTTCTTTTAACATATCAACGTCTTTAAAGTTTATCGACCATCTCAAGGTGCACAACCTTAAAATAGATGTGCATCATCTTTAAATAAAGCACTTAAAAGCTAAAATTGTTTTAAGGAAAAAATAGCTATCCACGATTTGACTACAATATCCGTTGATCTGCCTACATCCAAACTCGATCGATTAGCCACCTTTGTAACATCAATTTATTTAAAAAAAGAAATACATGAAATCACAAAAAGTATGGTTTGTCACTGGCGCTTCCAAAGGGCTAGGTCTCAGTCTCGTTAAAGAATTGCTCGCCCAAGGTTATCTTGTGGTTGCCACATCACGAACAAAACAGGCCCTAGAAGATGAAATCGGCGATCAGGAAAATTTTCTACCGCTTGAAGTGGACATTACCGATGACAAAGACGTTGCCCGGGCAGTACTCTCGGCCATTGATTATTTCGGAAAGATTGATGTATTGGTCAACAATGCCGGATATGGTCAGACCGGCACCCTAGAGGAGCTCAGTGATCGGGAAGCACGCCGCAACTTCGAAGTGAATGTCTTTGGATCACTTAATGCCATCAGGCATATTGCCCCCCATATGCGACGCCAACAAGCGGGACATATTTTCAATATAGCATCTATCGGCGGACTCGCAGGAAATTATCCAGCCTTTGGTGTTTATTGCTCCACCAAATTTGCTGTCGCAGGCTTTACCGAAGCCCTCGCTGTCGAAATGGAACCTTTTGGTGTACACACGACCTTGGTGTATCCCGGTTACTTCAGAACTGATTTTTTATCCGAGGGATCCTTACACACCGCAGCCAATCCAATCGCTGCGTACGTCACTGCCCGAGAAAACGAAGCTACCCATCTGCATCAGATCCATGGCAATCAGGCAAACGATCCCCACAAAGCAGCAACCTTATTAATTGAGTTAAGTACGCTCGCACAGCCCCCAGTTCATTTTTTAATGGGCGAGGATGCGTATGAGCTGGCAAAAAATAAGATCAATATGCTTATGACGGAGATCGAAAAATGGAAAAGTTATACCGTGTCAACAGCTTTCGAGCAATCCGTATAACAGCTTAGTTCAGTATAAGGAGCTTCCTAGGATATTTCACAATAATCAAATTAGAAATTCATTAAATTTACAACATGGAGAATACATTTCGCTTTCATTCGCTTTCGGAATTCCACAGCTTTTGCGGACTACCTAAGCCCGAACATCCATTGATGAGCTTGGTTGATTATAGTCAAGTACATTACCCCATAAATGACAGCAAATTGAATTGGATACAACATTTTTATTCGATCGGTTTAAAGCGAAATGTAAATGCCCGGTTCAATTATGGACAGCAGCACTATGACTTCGACTCGGGCATACTCACTTTTATCTCGCCCCTACAATTTCTACAAGTGGAGATCAATCAGCAAGTGCAGGCACAACCCAGCGGCTGGATTTTGTTGATCCATCCCGATTTTCTCTGGAACAGCGAACTGGCAAAACATATTCACTCCTACGATTTTTTCCAATATCAGGTCAATGAAGCGCTTTTTCTTTCGGACAAAGAAGAAGCCATCATTGTCGATATTCTGCAGAATATAGAAAAAGAGTATCAGTCCAATATCGATAAATTTAGCCGCGAACTCATTATCAAACAGATCGAGCGCTTGCTGATTTACGCCGAACGATTTTACGAACGTCAATTTATCACCCGCAAACGATCGACCCAAGAGCTGGTCACCAAGTTTGAGCAGTTACTGTCAGCACAGTTTCAGCAACACATACTTGTGGAGCATGGCGTACCAACCGTCAGCTTCCTGGCGCAGCAGCTCAATTTATCACCAAACTACCTGGGCAGTTTGCTGCGTATCTACACCCAACAAAACACCCAACAGCATATTCAGCATAAAATGATCGAGTATGCCAAATTAAGGCTAAGCACGAGTTCCCTTTCCATCAGTGAAATCGCCTATGAACTGGGTTTCGAACATCCACAGTCGTTCAGTAAAGTGTTCAAAAAGAATACCCAACAAAGTCCCGTGGAATTTAGGCAACAATTTCAGTAGGTTATTTATCTTTACTCCGCGTAATATCCCGCTACCCCAATGCCAATCGTCCAAAAGAACTTTGACTTTTTAAGGTCCTCCAGCAGCATATCCGCATTGTCTTCGTATTCGCCATCGGCTTTGATTTCCTCAATCTCCTCCTGAACATCCTCTTCAGTCATCTGTCTCCAGACGCCCACAGAGCTATTTAAAAATGTATAGCAATATCCCGCTTCGGCATCATCAACCTCACCCTGATTTTTATCCGTTAAGAGATTGACCAGTTCAGCTGCTTCGACCTGAAATGGATTAACACCATAGATATTGATTTCAGTTTTTTCTGGATAGGGTCCATTGATGCTTTCTATAAATTCCAATGTTCCCTGATCATTAAAATCAAGTCTCAATTCGAGTTCATCATAATAATATTGGTCGTCCAGCGCATCTGAAGGAGCACCAAGCACACCTTGAACTTCAGCACGGCCCGCACCAAGATTAACTTGACCAATACCTTCAATTTGAATCCCAACAAGTGGGACTAGTTCGATCTTTTTCATGCGTATTCAGTAAATTATAAAAAGGATACCTGCATAAATAACACTTGAACATCTGCTATCGTTTTATCCAATGATGAACATAGCTACAGCGTTATGCTGACATAAATTTACACTAATTCCCATTAAATAATTATTAACATTTTTAACTTTTCATACGATCCATAGCGCACATGATAATTCGCATACTCAGGCAATTATGACTAACTTTATGAATGCATCAAAAATCCACCATTATGCAACAGACACTAGCCACATTAGACAGTTATATCCAAAATCTAAGACCTGAGCTGTATATCGATCTACAGTCCTCGTTATCGGCAGAAGAGTTTAGGGCCCTTGAACAGCAATATGATATGGAGATACCTCAGAATCTTAAAGCGCTCTATCGCTGGAAAAATGGGCAATGCAATACAAGTTGTGAAGCCTTTGTTAACAATTCGACTTTTATCCCGATGGAAGAAGAGCTGGATACAGCGTAGGAACTGACCAATATGATTGGTATGGACTTGGAAATCGAAAACTGGTGGAATGAGTATTTTTTTAGCCTAGATAACACCGGCGAATATCCCAAACGTTTTAAGGTGGGCTAACAGAAACTCATCGCCCTCATTTTTTTCTCTCGATGAATTTTTGAATTACACTCCTGTCGTTAAACATTACTTTTTTCACATAGTAACCTTTTCCACTAGAAGCCAGAGCTGCCGAATCTGCCGAAATGTAATTACAAAAAAAAGAAATCAGTTCAGGAGAAGCCTCATACACCAAATAATTCAGTCTTAAAGTTTTATTATCTGGATTCAAACATAATTGACATAAGGATTTTTCATGATCAAAAAACTCAATCTCTAGATTCGAGCAATAGTTATGTTTATGCCCTATATCATTCTTTTCAGGTTTGTACCGCTTTAACTTATCTAATTCATCGAGAAGAATGTCCCATTTCGCTAATGGAAAGGTATCATTCTTGGCCGCAAAAAAATCAACCGCATGATGTTTATAAGAATCACTCAAGTATCTTTCTTGACTATACTGTTCATCAACGAATTCTCGACTGAACAAAATCCGTAATTCCTTTTCCCGCTGTTTCTCTTTGGAACCACAGGATAAAAACAGAGGCAACATGCAATAAAGAGTAACAAAAATTAAATAAGTTCTTTGATTCATAATACTATTGGTCTTTACACTAAATCGAAGAAAACAATACATGCTGGTTTCAAATAACCGCATCAACAAGATGCCGACATTATGGAGATGCAAAATTTCATCCAGTTCCACACATTAATAAGTTAAAATCAAAAGATATACTGTTTTTATAAAAGGTAAAATAGGAATTTAAACGAATAGATAATAACTTTGGACAGATAACACACCGTCCATTATACGAATCAGACTTTGATGAAATCGAAGAAAACAAATCCTTGCGATCACTCCTGCCTTATGTGCCGTTATGTCTTACAAGATTGGCTCGGACAGATCGACCTTCATCGGAAGAATATCAAATTAAAAAAAGGTGAACAGTTTATCTCCGAAGGAGAATCCGTTCGGGGAATTTATTTCATCCAGTCGGGACTTGTCAAAGTTCACCGTAATCTGGGGGATAAAGAAACCATTGTACGATTTGCAAAAAAAGGAGATATCGTTGGCCATCGCGGAATCAGTACCGAACAAACTGTCTACCCTATTTCTGCAACAACCCTGGAAGTGTCACAACTCTGCTTCGTCGAAATGCCGTTCTTCCTGTCCACGCTACGCATAAATCCAGAGCTGAGTTACCGGTTGATGTTGTTTTTTGCCGACGAACTACATCTTTCTGAACAAAAGATGACCCGCCTGACACAGCTCGCTGTTAAAAATCGCCTTGCCTGGAGCCTATTGTTACTTCACCGTGTTTTCAGCGAGGGACATAAGGATGGATATATTGGATTATCCCTAAGCAAAAAAGACTTGGCTTCCTACGTAGGCGCTACGTACGAGACCGTATATCGTACGCTGAGCGAACTTATCGAATTAGGAGCCATCATAATGGACAAAAAAGATATTTTTATTAAAAACCTCCAGCTTTTACAGGATCTATCAGAAGAAAACAATGGGGAGTTAAACTAGCTAGAAAAGCCAACGACTCCCCAAATCATATATTCCCTTAAAAATACATCACCTTAAAATTTAAAGCCCATACCGACTCCCAATCTCCATTTACCATCAGCAGCACTCGTTTTTGCGGTATAGAATGCTGGCAGCTGAATGGCAATATGTCGGAATACAGCCGTTAAACCAAATCCCAGAGAGGGCGTGATCCAGGAGTTCTTTGGCTTCCCCGATTCAACCTTATCTTCTTTCAGTTTTAAGCTAGGTAATAGACCAAGCAACAGGCAGCTTTTGGGTGCGAATATGTATTTCACAGCTGGCCCGGTACAATTGAAGTAAACACCCCGATCGACGTAGCCCGCTACCGCAATGCCTTCAAACAAACTGCCTTTTATTATTTTTTCCTGACTATAAATTCTATCGCCAGCAATCAGCAACAAGATTAGCGTCAATAGTTTTTTCATTTGATCCATAAAAATTCAATTTTGTGAAGTTGATACCTTTTCTTTTTGATGATAAGTATAATAGATAGCCATCCCCGTAAATAGCAGACCGCCAACAATGTTTCCAGCGGTTACGATCAGCTGATTACAAAGCCACCAGTCGGAGATCGTCACTTTTGCACCAAACATCATCCCGGCAGGGATCACAAACATGTTAACAACAGCGTGCTCATAACCTAATGCAAAGAATATAAAGATCGGAATACCCGCAGCTAGAATTTTACCAAGGGTAGACTTTGAAGTCATAGACATCACCACGCCCATACAGACCATCCAATTACACAGAATAGCTTTGACAAAAGCCGAAAACAAACCCGCCGCACCATGACTGCTGTATCCAAGGGTTTTCTTTTCACTGATCAGAATCAGACTATGTTCGATATTTCCGAGCTGGCTCGACTGCCCGGTCTCTGTGCTAGCCGCCCAGAACAAAATCGCAAAGAGCACACTGCCCAACAAGTTGCCCAGAAAAACCCAGAAAAGATTATTGGCCATCGCCTTAAAATTGATCTTACCTTCAAACCAGGCTAAAGGCACCAGCGAAAAGCTTCCCGTCACCAGCTCCAGACCAAGGATAACGATAATGACAAAACCCACCGGAAAAACAAATGCACCGACTAAGCTCAGTCCCGTCTGGGAAGTCGCCAATAGTGCGAGTGTGACAGAAATTGCCAATAAGGCTCCTGACAATGCTCCCCGTATCAATAGATCTTTGATTGGAAGCGTAGATTTGTAGATTGCGGTATTCATCATTGCACCAGCAACCTCTTTTGGGCTAATATAATCCATGGTATTTTTGTTTTAAAAGGTTTTAGATTCAGTTATTTATTAGCTTAGCTAAGCAGTCATTCCAATAAAAACACTTCCGTTTTCAACCTTCACCGGGTAAGTTTTAATCGCACATTCATCACCCGAAAGACATTCACCTGTGTCTAGGGCAAAGGTTTTTTTATGGAAAGGACAAGCGACTTTCGGCGTCTCACCCAAAGAGCCCAACATCCCGCGGCTTAAAATCATCTGCCGTTTGTGCGGACATTCATTCTGCGTGGCATACCACTCATTGCGGCGGGCAAAATAAAACAAGGCCACCTGTTCGTTATTCAATTTAAGACAGACTCCGCCGTTTTCAATGGCATCTTCAATCCGGCAAGCCTTCAGCCACTGCATGTCAATTTGCATATTCATATGATTTCAATTAAAAGGTTTAGTGATTCTATATTTAATAAGTATTGATGTTCCAATCTGCAGCTTTCTTCTGTCCGCGAAAGCTTTCGAAGCGAACAGTTTCATCCTTCTCCTCTGGTGCATTTACAAAATGAACAAAGCG
This sequence comes from Sphingobacterium sp. UBA865, assembly GCF_002295765.1. Taxonomy (NCBI): domain Bacteria; kingdom Pseudomonadati; phylum Bacteroidota; class Sphingobacteriia; order Sphingobacteriales; family Sphingobacteriaceae; genus Sphingobacterium; species Sphingobacterium sp. UBA865. Next base: position 68,018 of record NZ_DBGB01000032.1, read on the forward strand.
TTTACGAATTTCCGGATCCTCCACAGCGACTTTCCATTCACAGCGATAACTATCAACAAGCAGCTGCATATCCTGTTCCCAGGAATCACCCATCCCCAGACTATCCTGTACCACAACATTTCTTAGATAATCTATTCCGCCCTCCATTTTATTGAGCCAGGTAGCAGTCCGCGTTAACGGATCCGCGGTGCGGATATAAAACATCAAAAAACGATCGATATAACGGATACAGGTTTCACTATCGATATCCGAGGCTAATAATAAGGCATGCTGCGGCTTACTTCCACCGTTGCCGCAAACATAAAGGTTCCAACCTTTTTCGGTTGCAATAATTCCAAAATCCTTACTCTGCGCTTCAGCACACTCGCGAATACAACCACTAACGGCCGACTTGATCTTATGCGGAGCACGTAGTCCACGATAGCGTTCCTCTATCCGTATCGCAAAAGAAACACTATCGTGCAACCCAAACCGACACCAGGTACTGCCTACACAGCTTTTAACAGTCCGTAATGCCTTACCATAAGCATGTCCACTTTCAAAACCCGCAGCAATAAGTTCTTCCCAAATCAATGGCAGATCATTGAGATGTGCACCAAATAAGTCAATGCGCTGTCCACCCGTAATTTTTGTATATAACCTGTATTTCTTGGCCACCTCCCCAATAACGATCAGTTTATCCGGGGTAATTTCACCGCCTGGAATACGCGGGACCACCGAATATGTCCCACCCTTTTGTATATTAGCCAGATAACGGTCGTTGCTATCCTGAGCCACATCATTACCCTTGCCAAGAATCATCTCGTTCCAAAGACTGGCAAGCAAGGAAGACACCAAAGGTTTACAGACTTCGCATCCATGGCCATGGCCCAGCACATCCAATACATGATCATAACTTTTGAGCTCGTGGATCTTGATCAGATCATAAAGCTCCTGACGGCTCAAATCGAAATGTTCGCAGATGGTACTCCGGATATATTTCCCTTGCTGTTTCATGGTGTAATTAACAAGGTCCTTAATCATCGGCACACAGCCGCCGCATCCTGATCCGGCTTTGGTACATTTCTTTACGGCGTCCGCATTTTCACAATTTTTAGTTGCTACAGCATCACAAATCTGTGCTTTAGAAACTCCTTCACAACTGCAGATTAGCGCCGCATCAGGAAGAGCCTCTAGACCAGAAGAAGCCGACCTACTTTCACGCTGCTGGTCGAAAAGGAGAAGTTCTGGATGTTCTGCTAATGGGAGGTTATTGTTAACCATCTGAAGCAACATGTTGTAACTTGTCGCTTCCCCGACAAGTATTCCGCCCAATAGCCGCGTTCCATCTGTACTGACGTTTAGTCGTTTATAAATACCCTTATTACGATCCTCCAATAAGATCGTTCGAGCATAAGGTTCACTGATAAAAGGATCTCCAAAACTTGCCACATCAACTCCCATCAGTTTCAGTTTAGTGCTCATATCAAACCCTATAAAAGATTTTTCTTCTCCTATGATTTGAGCTGCCGCAATTTCAGCCATCTCATACCCAGGCGCCACCAGACCATAAATCATATCATTCACCAAGGCGCATTCACCGATGGCATAAACTGAAGGGTCTGAGGTCTGCATCTGTGCATTCACCAAAATTCCACCCCGTTCACCGACAGCTAGGCCCGACTTCTTGGCGAGTTCGTCACGGGGACGTATACCAGCCGATATCACCAGCAGATCTGTCGCCATGGAGGTGCCGTCGTTAAAGGCGACTCCTGTGAGGCGATCATCACCTAGCAGTTGACTTGTGGATTTTTGCAATAAGCAACGCAAGCCCAATTCCGCGAGCTTATGCTGCAAAAGCACACTGGCACTATCGTCGATCTGGCGTGGCATCAGGCGGGGAGCAAATTCAATCACAGCAGTTTCTTTTAGGCCAAGATCTAGGAGAGCTTTAGCCGCTTCAAGACCCAAAAGTCCGCCCCCCATGACCGTACCAGTTTTGACCTTTGCCGCATAAGCCTTAATCAACTCCAAGTCTTCGATTGTACGGTAGAGAAACACCCCTTCTTTCTCAATCCCAGGAATAGGAGGAACAAAAGGGGCAGAACCTGTCGCAAAAACCAAATAGTCATAATTTAATGTAATCCCTTTTAGAGACTTCACTTCCTTTTTCAAGAGATTTATAGCAATAACAGGATCATCTAAATGGATTTTTACATTATTCTCTATATACCACTCATTTTTTAGCAAAAAAAGTTCATTAATGGACGAAACTTTGAAGTAATCTGTCAAATGAACACGATCATAAGCTCGAATTGACTCCTCTGCGAATACAGTTATACCTAGGTTATTAGATTTTTGCTTTAATTTTTCACAAATCTTATTACCAACCATACCATTTCCGATAATAACAACATTTTTTCTATCCATAATCATAATTTTTATTGAAAAAAATCAATTTACACTTTCAATAACACTAATTTATGGAATAAAAAATCAAAAAATCAAAATAAATATGATTTTTATAATATTTTTTCAAAAATAAAACATAAAAATTAACACAAAACATGATTTTAGTCATATTTTTTTAATACTTTTATATAAAATAAAAACAAAAAAAAAGGATATAATGAAAGAAATAAAGAAAAAAACCTTATTTATTGTAGGTTCTGGACCGGGAGACCCCGAATTACTTACCATAAAAGCTTATAAAGCGATAGAAAATGCTGAAGTGATCCTATATGACAACCTAATTAATCAAGAAATCCTTCAAATAGCAGACAAAAACTGCTTAAAACACTATGTTGGCAAGCATCCTTATGGAAAATACGTTCCTCAGGAAGAAATAAATGAACTTATCCTACATTACTGCAGCAAATTCGACAGGGTGCTACGACTTAAAGGTGGTGATCCCTATCTTTTTGGCCGGGGTTTTGAAGAATGGCTTACCGTGCAAAACAGATCCATTGACATCACCTATATTCCGGGTATCAGCAGCATGCAAGGCGCAGGCCTTCATAATATTCCATTAACACATCGCGGTGTAAGTGAAGGCGTATGGGTATTGACAGGCATGAAGAAAGATGGAACCCTTTCATCCGATCTGCAACTAGCGGTTCAGAGCAGATCTACAGTAGTTATCTATATGGGCATGCGTAAGCTCGACGAAATTGCACGTACTTATGTGTTACACGGTAAAGGAGAAACAACAGCCGCGATTATACAGCACGCAAGCTTACCTCAACAAAGACAAGTGCATTGCAAAGTCAAAGATCTCGTAAAAATAAGCAAAGAGTATAACATGGGACATCCAGCCATCATTATCATAGGCGACGTCGTGAATCTACAACATACATTGACACTGGCTACCGAAAAAAGGCACATCATCTAACGCTATCTGCCCGTCATTCTGCCGGACACAACAATACCACTTCGCAGCAGCACGTAAACAGAAGAGCTTGCCGCAGGGATGATTATTCGCTGAATTCGACCACAATACAAGGCCAAAATAGTCAGGCCGTCTATACAATCTGCAGATCCATATTTCTAAAGGGATTCAGTTCGGAATCATTGGAGTCCAGGTCGGTGATCAATGCCGTGAGCGAATCTATTGGACATACCCTAAACAGTTCCCCTTGATAAAGCTTATTCTGGCTGGCTAAGGCTATTGTTTTCTTTGCACATTGCACCATCATCTTTTTTGTTTCGCCATCTGCAGCTGACGTTGCCGATACACCGAGCTCAGGATCTACAGCACAAGTTCCCATAATAAAGATATCGGCGTTATATTTAGCAACTTCCATACAGGTTGTGATGCCTGAAGTTACAGCCAGATCGGGTTCAAAATTACCACCCAAAAAAATAAGTTCTACATTTTTGAACTTCTCGAGCAGCGGCACGATGGAAAAATTATTTGTAACCATCCGGATCCGGATATCCAATGGCATCGCATTCACTACGGCCCATGTCGTAGTGCCACCATCCACAAAAAGGGTCATGCCATCTTTCAGAAACGGCTGTACTTTTAATGCAATAATATCTTTTTCTTTGGTCAGAAACGATTGCCTATCCTGGAAAGTCAACGGATCTTTTTCGCGAAGCATAGCCCCACCCCTGGTCTTGGAAAGCAAGCCGTTCCGATAGAGAAGATCTATGTCGCGACGGATGGTATCTTCCGATACCGCCAACAATACCGCCAGTTCTTCAAATTTCACCTTCCTCCGACTCGCCAATTCGCGGAGTATTACCTCAAAACGCTCTTCTTTTAACATGCTATTACTTCCTGATTTTATAGATAAGGGCTACCACTAGAAAAAGTAAAGCTATTGTTTCGAAAGCAATGATCAAAGAAAAATGCTGTGCAATAGCACCCAAAAGCGCCGGTCCTGCCAGCTGACCTGCATAGCCCATGGTTGAAATAACCGGAATGGCTACTGTCGGTGAAAGTCCTTCAATCCGGCCACCCTCGCTAAAAAATACAGGGACAATATTGGCGGCTCCCAGTCCCAACAGGACAAATCCAACAAGTGTAACAAAAAGCCAGGGACTAAATACCAGGATCAAAATACCTAATGACGCCAATAGGCTCCCACCGATCACCACCACTTTACTATTCAGCTTGCTTACTAATCGATCTCCCTGCAATCTCATCACCGCCATCGCTACGGAGAAGGCCGCATATCCAATTCCCGTAAATTCCGGAGATACGCCTTTGTGATCCCGCAAGAATATGGCGCTCCAATCCAACATCGCTCCCTCCGACAGAAAGGCGATGAAACACATCAGTCCAAGTACCAGCACACTCCACCTGAGCCATTGAAATCTTTTTTTGGAAACCCGAGTCTCATCAATGTGGGAAAACTCGACAATGATTTCCTTTTCCTTATGGTAACCCAGCAGCTTTCGATATTGTAAGATCAATAGCAGTATTAAAAAGATAGCGATAGTAACTGCCGCATAAATCGGAATTAGCCCCATCTTTATCAGAAAACCCAAGCCGATCGATCCAAATAGGCCACCTACGCTGAACAGCCCATGTAAAGATGACATGATCGGTTTACCCATGGCATTCTGAACCTGCACACCATGTGCGTTCATAGCCACATCTATACTACCTATACTGCAGCCAAATATAAAAAGAACACAGGCCATCAAATAGCTATTTGTTACCATCAACAGAACAGGGAGCACAACGGCAGCAATTATACCTGAGATCAAAATCACTTGTCTACTCCCAAGTTTCCCGATAAAAAAACCAGAGAGAGGCATCGTTAATAGTGCACCACCACCCAAACACAGCAGTAAAAGCCCCAGTTCTCCATCGTTAAGACCAAGACGGTCCTTGGCGAAAGGTACCATCGGTGCCCAGCTTGATAGCGCGAGGCCACATACCAAAAACATAACCTGTGTCGCTGTTTTTGCCTTAATTATCGATTCGTTAATGATCGGTTTGTTCAACATTCTGATAAATTTTACATTGCAATATTACGCAAATTTGCATAATATTGCAATGTAATTAAATAAAAAGATTTGCCATGCGAATAGAACACCTCGCCCTGTGGGTCGATGACCTCGAGAAAATACGTGCTTTTTACGCCAAATACTTTGGTACTGTTAGCGGAGAAAAATACCATAACCCGAAGAAAGGGTTTTCATCCTACTTTCTTAAATTCCGCGAGTCAGACGCACGTTTAGAGATTATGAACCGTATTGATATCACTGCAGCAGCAGCTGACAGAAGCCTGAGCAAAGGTTATACCCATCTAGCCCTAAGCGTCGGTGGAAAAGATGCTGTCGATAAGTTGACCGAGCAATTACGGTCGGATGGATATATTATCGAAAGCGAACCCCGTACGACGGGCGATGGGTATTATGAAAGTGTCATACTTGATCCAGAGGGAAATCCAATAGAAATTGTAGCTTAAACGAAAAAAAATAAAGCATCTCGATGGTGCTCGAGTTGCTTTACCTTAATCCGTATGAAAAGAAAGTCCAAAAGGCCTATTTAAGGGATTCAATTACGATTTTTTATAACAGGGTCGATCCAGTAGTAGTCGTGGTCGGTATGGGAAAAGAACTCCATGGGGGTGACGTGACAATCAATGGTGTCGCTGAGCCCATCGTCGGTATAACTGACTACCTCTTCGGAGGGAAGCACCATACCGCTCATAATGGAACCATAGTCCAGGCAATGAAGATCCGACATCAGTACATTGACATGATTCGATACGACCCATTGTTCCATTTCTTCCTTACTGACACGTTTTACACGATCGGCCAAAAAGCGAGCTTCCTCCAGCTCTTTTTCAACGCTGTCCGGAAAAAATAGTAGTAAAAATGCCTCATACTTTTCAACGTCTTTATTTCGAATTGCTTCATTCCGTAGAAACAGCTTCTCGCCCATCTGTCCATACTGGTCCGCATATTTTTTCAGTTCCATCTGCGCAAGTTCCTGATCCGACCATTTTTGCAGCTCGGATAAGGCATACACCTCCGTACCTTGTCCGTCACAGCGGTTGAGGTATTCCCAGATATCGCCCTGCACGACTTTAGGTTTCTTCTGCTCCAGCACATTGTAGCCTTGGGCTATCCATGCGTCTATTTGTTCCCTTCTCATGTTCTGCTATTCTTTTAAAAAGAAACAACAGCGCAACTGCAATGGTTTGCTTTTTTCTATTTGAGATTCCGGGCTTTCAACTCCGCATCGACAGCCTTTTCATTTTTACCAAAATATTTATAGGCTAGGACCGCCAGAATCAGGGGAAAAATTGTCGGCCAGGTTATGCCTGCGACGAATACACTGTAGGCGGCTATCCCTAAACAAAAGCCAATGATCGATGCATTGATGATTTTCGTGGGTTTGGCTTTCTTCTTAAGAACCAACAACTCTTCATTACTGAGTTCATTTAATTTCTTTTCTTCCATCATGTCTATACTTTTATAGGTTAGTTATTTTGTATGTTGATGCGAATATAATTATTTAAATGGGCAATAAAAAAACAGAAAAGGTTGGAAATTAGCAAAAATAATAGCGCAAAAAAATAAAAAAGGTCGGATGAAAATGGAACACCCGACCTTTTTAACTAAGTTACTCCTTACATGGATACCTATAGGACAACAGCCGCAGGCAGATGGTTTGTTTTTTTTCCAATTTGTATCAGCTTCTGATCGACCAGTTTTCACCCAATCAGCTCTTGCTTGTACTTTGCAATGCCCAGGCCACCAATAGGGGTTGAAAAAATAAACGGGCGAGCCGCTTTCCATCCGTATCCAATCCAAAGCCATCCCGATGGTCTGTATATTGGGCAATATTTCCGGGAAACACGGCTGCAAAAAATGCTGCTGCAATTTTTCCAACGTTCGATCGCTGTTTGGCAGGTGCTAAAATCAATGTAGCACCAAGAGCAATTTCCGCAAAACCCGAATATACAACCGTATCATCTTTGGAGATCGGAACCCAGTCTGGCACCTGAGCCTGAAATTCCTTACGGGCAAAGGTCAGATGTCCAATACCGGCAACAACCAAAAAAGCACCTAATCCAACCCGTGCAATCTTCTGCATATGTGATTTATCCATAGCTTTTTATTCAAAGTACATCATTCGACGTAAAATTGTTTGACCTATTGCAACGCATCAATGTCATAGCCTATGATCAGAAAGAACAGCAACATATTACAAGTTTACTCAACGAGGCTGTCGTTATGCCCAAGCGTGTTGATTTGATGTGCTATCCTACCGATGATTTTTGGGTGCGGAAAGGAATGGGGATCGAAGGAATAACAAAAAGCGGCCGATCTCCTCAGAGCAAGGCCGCTTTTTCAGATAGACAAATGGTACGTCACTGCATCCTGACTCTTTCCTGTAGTGCAGATCGGTATCACTAACGGAACAACTGCCGGCACTCAAACGTTTTCGAAGAAATATAAGAACAGCTGCCTTTCTCAAATCCAAAACCTGAGCATGTTTCCCTATATTTATACCCATGCTCCTAGAGCTACTGTTATGTCAATTTCTTAATACTCGATTAAACGGGTTGAAAAACTTACAAACAGGCAGTTTGAGATCAGGAGCCGGAGCTCGCAAAAAGTAGTCTCAACATCAAAAGTTTAGCGCTTCTCGGGAGTTCCTCAAAGGTGAAATGGACACAAGGAAGAGATACGCTACAGCTGTCTTTACCCACTGTCAAGAACCCAAAAATCCCGAATTACGTGTATAAGATCGAATCGAATTAGACCAACGCCTATTTCACAAATCGTCTTACTCCCTTTAACAAAAAGCTCCTTGATCATTGATTGATCAGTGAGCTTTTACAATCAACACACTATTCTTACCATGATGCTATCCGTCGGACGGTATTGTAAAAAACTATTGCTTCAGCTGCAACGAATCGTAAGCCAAAGCGATCGGATATAAATCCACAGAAAAGACTAGTCTTAAAATGTACATCTTTGCTTTAACGACAAAAGACAAAGTACACACATGAAAAAATATATTATCGTATTCAGTCTATCCTTACTTACGTTAAGCATCTCGGCGCAGAAGAAAAAGAAAAAACAGGGCCCGCCACCCGTGGTGAACTTCCTTATTCACGACAATAGGCACCATACCGATATCTTTAGAAAACTGAATAATTTCTTTCTTGATATTTTCATCCGTTTTAGGATGTGCCATGATTTCAGCTGTATTGCGCAACCATATTTGATTGGCAAAATGTAGATTCAAAAACTGTTGTGGCCTACCCGTACTATCTGCAAATTGACTCGGCAATAAGGTAGAAGAATTACTTGCAAAAATCGTTTTGTCAGCAGCCAATTGCGCTGCCTGTTTGTAAAAATCCTTTTTTATTTGGATTTCTTCTGGAATAGCTTCAATAAGCAAATCGGCATCTTTAAGCGCTTCCTCCAGATTACTCGTATAGCTCAAATGCTCCTTTGCCGCTGCTATTTGCGCATCGGTAGCTTGAATATCGATACGATAATTTTTTGCTAAATCATCAAATTTTGATTTTGCTCTATTTACAATCTCCGCATTGATGTCATAAACGGTAACATCAAAACCGTGAAAAGCAGTCTGAAAAGCGATTTGATAACCCAAAACACCACTACCCGCTACGGTGATTTTTTTATTGAATTCATTTGTACGACAATTAAAGTTTATAAAAATTAGGGTCAAAGGCTTCTTGCAAATTCGTTGGCTCTCTTCTTTTTTTATGATTAAGATCGTGCCTTGCCGTGGAAGAAGTGACGTATGCCGATTGCCTTGCTCTTTGCAAATTGCCTATAGGCGCATTTTCTTCCAACGTGCGGAATGGTGTAAAAGATAAATTTTCCATCACATCAAAATTGCCATCTACAGGAACCTGTTGTTTCGGAATTCTAATTTTTGCAACCGTTTGAAAAGGCGATAATTCCTGCGACCATTCTTCGGTCAGATCATTAATCGGCATCTTTTTTAGGTCTTTGCACAACTGAATTTGCAATTCAAAAGTCAAATCGTTTTTCGCAATTTCTTTGATAATCCCCTTGCGGTAAGGCCAATCGGCACTATCTATATCAATATCTTTTTCGGTAATAAGATTTTGAGTTTCGACAGTAGGTGCAATTCGAATTTTCGCCATATAATCGCCATGACGAACAGCACCCATACTGTAAAATTCATACAAAAAACTGTTTATAGAAGGGATTTTTTCAAATGTTTTTAAAGCGCCCAATTCCTTTAATGCTTCAAAATTTGGGAAAGCTTTTTTGTTTTCAGTCACCCATAAAGTGGCAAATTCCAACTTACCCAAAGCACCTCTTTCAAAGAAATCGTTTAGCTGTAAAAATAACTTCGAAATAAACACATAATGTGCTGCCGTGTTGCAGAAAAACACTGGATTATTAATCAAATTATAATCAACATTAGGTGAATCTTCCTCACCCGGAGCTAATTTTTTACCTTTAATACCAAAAATTTTCAACGCAAAACCCTGTGCATTTCCGCTTAATTTATCGGGCAACACACGAGATGATCCGTTCGAAAACCGCACGACAGCTTCGTATTTTCCAGCTTGCTTATAAATGCCTTGAGCCAGTTCTTCGGGTAGATTGGTTAAAATTTCAACCTCTGCTTTTAGTGCGGCATAGCCATTGGCATGCGCATCACGCGTATGGTGTGCTATTTTACTAATCTCAGGCGTATTTCTGATATAATCTTGAATATCTTTATTAATCTTAGCTATATATTTGTCAAAATTCGCAGGAATTTCTTCTAAATCATAGCTGTATTTTACATTTTCGCTCATGCTTACATTTTTAGCTGTTACAATTCACTGATCCATTTTAGAGCGGAAATACTCGGAATAAAACAATATTCACCACCTTTTACTAAGTTGAACGTTTGCAAACCACGGTATCTTTTCACCAATGGATCGGCAGGCATCGTAAACAATCCCTCTTTATCCTGAACGCCAATCATTGGGTCTTTTTCGGTTCCCAAATTCTGAGAATTCCCATCATTTGCCCATTGTTTTTGCAAAAATTCAAGCGTTCCCATCGCATCAGCACTGATACCCATGAAATATTGACCCCGCTCTTTGCCATCATCCTTGGTAACTTCTGGTGGAACAATGTCCCCAAAAGTCACACTACGTCGAATAATGCGGTGCAGACGCTCATCTTCCAACACAAATGATTTGGAATCTCTAGGATTCATTCTTCGGATATGCGAACTGAAAGGACATTTTTTACCATCTTCATCCCCTTTGAAAGAGAAATGATTGTTCTTGTTCATATCCTCACCAAGCTCTTTATCGTCTTTATCCGCCGACAAAACCAGCGGAGCACCACTTCGCCAACGTCCCACCATTTTCGCAGCCAAAAGTTCGCCCTCTTCGGCAGAATTGGTATTTTCTTGAATGTATTTATTGAAATCGGCAACTTGACTTTGGTATTTTCTAAAAATCATAAACGAGCTGTTCTTGCCCAAAACATCGGGTTGCGGATACGGTTTCGTAATGTCGCCTTCGCCAGGGTAGCCCAACACAAATTCGCCAGCTTTCAAGGGTCTATCAAAACCTGGAGGAACATCAATACCGCTGCCTTCAATTTCGGGATTGCTGATGCCATCGCGGAATCCAAAGACATTTTTCACTTCTTCGGTCGCCCCAAAATCGTGACTAATTAAAACCTGAACGCCAGAACTATCGTGTAATTTGGATTTAAACTCTTCAAATTTTGCCTTCCAATCGGTTTTGTTATTGGCAATAATAGCTGCCGCAATATGGATGTTGGCATTTTTGAAATCCCTCTCCCAATTTTTAGGATCATTAACCCCGATATCATTTAAAAAATCAGCCCTTTTAGCCATTCCTTCCTTGAAAGATTCAGGAAAAGAATCCAAAGAATCTTTGGGAAGGCCAATTTTCTCCAATCCTTTATAGGTGAAGGTAATAGAAACCGAAGAGCCGTCATTTTGATCCCAATTTTCTGCTGAATTCACCAAAGGAATTAGGTTTTTCAACGTCTGTTTTGCGTTAGTCGCATCTTTAATCTCCAAAAGAGCCACTGTACCGTAATAAGGAATTGGTCTGCTTCGGAGTACCAAAGCCTGAATTTCTTCTAATGCTATATTGACTTTATCCCTATTGAAAATTCTTTTTAAGAAATCTATTGCCATAATGAATCTATTTAGTAGGGTTATTTTTCAATTTTGTTCGCGTCGTCAATAGCTTTATTTAGACCAGTGATGATTTTGTCGTTTCTGCGAATATCATTCACCGTTAAGTGCGGAACCCCCACATACCAACCTGTAGCCGTGATTTGTTTGCTTAAAATAAAATCTTTAATCGTAGGATCTTTGATACCCGGCCAGCCTTCGATATTCCCAAAAATAATGTCCATCAACTGTGGAATTTTTGTAGCGAAGTCGTTGATATAAGCATCCCAATCGCCGTCATAAGCGGTACAGAAAAGAATTTTTTTATCATCATCGAACAATACAATTCTCAAATCGTGAAGCGTACCTACTTTGGTTGCTCCTTTCAGGTTTCCGTTGGCAATTTCCATGATTTTACGCAGGTTGTCTGCACCTCCTGGTTTCAAATCTGCCATAGCGGTAAGCTCTGAAACACGACCCGAACGCAATCCTTTTCTACCTGCCGAAGTGGTAGAATGATCGTAACCATCTTCAATTCCTTCGGATAAATTTGCTTTAATAAGCTCTGCTGTAAGTTTTAAATTATCAAATAGTGACATAATATGAGTGTTTTTAATTTATAAATTCATTCTTGCTGATTGATTTGAAATGACACGAATAGATTTCTCATTTCAGCTTAGGATGCTTTTAAATTCTATACATTAACAATAAGAAAACACATATATAATGTAGTTGATCTTGTTTTTGTACATATCTAATTTCATATATTATAGACCTTAGTAGCATTAAAACAACGTAGTTAAGAAATTGTTTTTTGTGATTAAAATATATCTACATATGTGACTTAATACAAAGCGCTTTGTCCTTTTATTTTGTAGTCATGTAGTCACGTGTTTTTTAAAACTTTTCAATTACAATGAAAAATCGGAGAAAATACTCAACAAACAGAATTCACCTCATTAGCTCCTCTTATTGCATACTCAAGGTTTAGTTGACTATCATGCCTAAAATAAGGCTCAATATAAAATAAAAGGACACAAATGATATATTCAATGATTAATAATAAAAACCCAAACGATACAATTCGCACACCTCTTTTCATATTTTGTTAAGCTAGTCTACTATAAATTACTTTCATACTTGTTCCTCTCTCAGAAATCATACTCACATTAAATGATCCAGAATTAAAGAATGAAGTGTTTTTTTTGGCCTTTTTTTTACTGAAGCAAATATATAACTTTATTTACTTGGAAATAAAAATTGTAACCATTACTGAAGATCTAGCTCAATTCACCAACAAATAATTATATTCTCCATAGTTGATAATATAATATACCAGTTGGCGATCCTAACCGCTTCAGCAGATTGGACGATTGATATGGCAAAATTAGCGATAAGCACATGAAAAACTTCGACAGAAACGGAAACGAGTACAAAATGAAACCCCAATTAGGAACCTATGTTCCTTTGGTTGCTATATTTTCTATTATGACCCTAGTTGGGTTCATCAAAATGCCGGAATCCCCTTTCAAATGGTGGATGCTGGGAGTTGTCGTAATCTTGATGATTTCCCTGCTTAGAGCCTATTTTATCATTGACATGGACAGAAGGGAAATGCGCGTCCGCAAGGGACTTTTAGGCAAAGAGGTGACTGTTCCGCTGGAAAGCCTACAGGGATTTACAATCCATAAACTCAAGCAGTACGGCCTCATCACCGTGAGCGTATCGCTTCACGCCCGTTATCGAAATGAAGATGGTAAAGAAAAAAAGGTGCAGCTCGCACAGCACTATTTTACAAAACCGATACAGCGGATATGTAATGAGATCGACGAAATCATCGCTGAAGAGAATAATCGGTGATCCGCTTATCCATAATCCTTAAGCCTGTTGAAACGACACTCTTTCGATTATGCCCGATTTAAGAATCCTAAAACGACAATTTCTACATGTACTGAAACGCGGAACAGGTGAAGCATATCTGATTGTAAAAGAGCATCCTGAAATTGACTTTTCAAATCAAATTATACAAGGCGCATTAAACATTTTCGCCTATGACGGACAGTCTGAAGGTGACCGGGCAACTTATATTTTTGAGATTATTTCTATTTCAAAACAAAAAGACAAAATCCGTAAAGCCGTTTTGCAGGGCTTGGCAAAAGAACAGGATGACACCTGGAATCTGACACATTTGTTTGCCCTGGCAAAACTTTACGCGCAGCAAAATGACACCGAGGCAAAACAAGCTATTTATGACCGGTTTTTAAACAATCCGATCGTCGGCGCTGATTGGGTCGGCGCTCATGAAATACTAGAACTTGATGGACTAAACGGCTTATTTTACGTAGCCGAGAAATTTGGAAAACACATTGAACAACACCCTGACGATTGGCAAGACGATGGCATAATTCAGCATTTTCAAGCAAAAAACCAAAGCATACAGGTTGCTGAAGAACTTAAAAAGAAAGCCCAAACCAATAAGTTCATTCGCTTTTACCTTGACAACATACAGCGAACAGAAATAAACCAGAAAACACAGCGGACAAAACCCCAAAAATACAAAGACATTCTTGATGAAGTGTTAAATAGTAAACCCTGTATTTCTTTTGCAAGAATGAGAAAGCTAACAGAAGAAGAGATAAACACCATTGCAAAGCATCTTTTGAAAGAAACGGACCAGGGAAATATTGAACGCCTTTTGGATATTTTTGACTTTCACAAATTTCCTTATGATAGCCAATTCATTTTAGACTTTGCTAAACAAAAGGGAACAGGCAAAAACAGCATAGCTGAAAATGCCCTTAATGCACTAAAACATCTAAAAAGCAAAGCCATTAGAGACTTTGCTCTGGAGAAAATACAAACAGCCAAAAATCCGATTGACTATTTAGAATTGCTGATTTCTAATTACAGAAGTGGCGACTCGAAGCTACTGACCGAAATCGCCGAAAAGGCAAAAAATGAACACGAAATTGAGCGATTGGCAGGGATATACACAGCTATTTTCAAAAAAAACAACACCAAATCCTGTAAAAATCCCCTTGAAATCCTGTATAGCAAAATGAATTGTGCGCTTCACAGAAAAGATATCATAGAAGTCCTGCTGCATAACAACGTTCTCTCCGACACGATAGAAAAAGAACTTCACTATGACTGCAACCTGGAAACAAGGATGATAGCTCTTCAAGCTGGGTTGCAGCATCCTAGTGACCGTAATTTCTGATTAAATTCTCCAGCACCTTATTGTTCAAAGCCGTGGAGCACTTAGATATTATTATCTTTTATCTTGAAAACAGTTCATTTGGCTCAACAAGGCTATAAATCCCTATATAATCATCAAACTGCAAAAATTTATTATTGATAAAGCAATAGTAACTTATAGACATGAGCTGTGATTTAGCATATCCATCTTTAAGTCTCCAACCATTATTTTCCTTGGTGAAGTATTCGAGTAGAAAATCTTCTAAATTATGACTTTTATAATAATTAGCTACTTTGGAATCCAATAAAAAACAATCAGCGCTACTTAAAATACGCGTATCATCTACCTCTATTTTTTGGTTCAAAGCTAAATCCAAAAACTTTTCATAAGACAAGTTTTTCGGATTTTCACGATGAATTCCCCACAATGCAGGTTCATTAATCATAGCGACTTTGCCATTATTGCATCGAACAAAAAAGTCAAAATCAAATCTTGAGGGCGTTGTTCTGTCATCATAAGCCATTTCATAAATTATCCTTGAATCAATGCGCTTTGTATTCTTATTTCTAGAACAAGAGCTTAAAACGATGAACGCTATCAATATAAATTTTAACATATTTATTCAGATCATTCCGGATCAATCCCAACTATTTTCCTATTGCTAAGTTTGCTATTATCTGATTAATTTCTTGTTGTTCTTCAACAATCTCCGGATCAATCTGGATAACAGTGTCAATAGTGTAACTGCAATAAACTACTTTATTATCATCTGCAAAAATCCAATTAAAAAAAATTAACGCTTCGCCGCTATTTTCCGATGACGAGATATAATAAAGATAATATAAATCAAATGACTTGGATAATTAAATTTTGTCCACCCTCGGTTGGAAACAAATGATTATACTTCATAGCGGTTAATTTACAAAATTCTCTACACTTCCGATCATCAGATTCAAGGAGCCTTTTTCTACTGAGTTGTCGCATTAAGGTCGTTAGAACTCCTTCCTTATCTCCTCCGCAAACTTATTACCCTTTTCGGAATAAACAGCATGGAAAATGCAATGATGACCGTATTTGGACTTAGGAAAATGAAAAAGTCAACAGTTAAAAAAGCCACATCTCCCGACGTGGCCTTCACTTAAATAAACATAAACATATGAACCATCACCTAATCTAGCGGTTCCAACTAACTCTTATTTCACATTCACATTAAATGTAAACGTCGCCTGCACGGTTTTCGCTCCTTCGTACGTATACACCAGTGCCTGCTTAATGGTATATTTCTTTCCAGCTGCCAGAGCTCCCGGATATTGTCCGATCGAGAACGTTATCGTACTTGCGTTAAATTCCGAAAACAAGCCCGCACTAGCGCCCCAGTTGGTGACGGCCCCGGCAGGCGTAAACCAATGCCCGTAACCCGTGGCCGTATTGTTGGGATTTAAACTTCCATTCGGCTCCACGGCATAGAACTTAATTTTTCCACTGCTCATCAAACCCGCCAGGTCTGCCGAAGGTATGGCCAAGGCCTCCCCTAGCTGCGCTGCATTGACGCTTACTTGCGTACCCGAATACCCTGTAGCATCTGCCGGGAAGCTCAAGTCATAATTCAATGCGATATCTTTCGGCTGACTGCTCACCTCATTGTATCCCGTAGCCGTTGTACCCTGTATTTTGATTTCGTAAGGCCATTGCTTATCGTTGCTGTCGTCATCATCCCAGGCATGTGGCTGGTAAACAGATGGGGCACCTGTGACGACAAACCAGAGGTTGCTACAATTGGCCGGAACAGTAAACGCGACCGTATTCTCCGTGCCCTCCGTCCTGTCACCATATACCCGCGTGCCATCTTTCAATAATGCCACATAACCATAGCGCCATCCGGCACGGCTGGCATCCACCGGGTTGAATCCAGCAGCATTCGGCAGTCCCTTAAAAGCTACCGAAACCTGGGTTCCCGCAGCCGGAACTTCCAGCGGAATCACATTGTACCCCGTAGTGCCCGGACAACGATCATAGGCAACGCGAAGACTACCGTTGGATTGACGCGTAAATTTGGTCGTCAGCTTACCGATATAATTCTTCCCATACTCCCGGATGCTGTTCAGGTCCCAGGTCACAAAGTGGGCCGCCGCATCATAGATCTCATTGTTGAACTGCTTCACATCGATACCCGTTATACGCATATAAGCCTGCACCGGATCTTCGGGTTTTAAAGCTTCGCGCCAGATGCGGCCAATCATATCGATCCCATGTTTGCTGGTCCAATACCAATGGATGAAATAGCTGGCATAACGATATTTCTCGTGATGAATATGACGATGATAATTTTCGGTATAGACGGGAAAATCGGCTCCCGAAAATGCCTGTGCCGGATAGGTTTGGTAAGCCTGCCATTGCGCGGTCTGCTCCCAGAACCCGTTGCCGCTGGTTCCGCCGTAGCCGTAACGAAATCCATGTCCGCCTTTCAAATCTGCAAATAACTGATATTGAAAACTGTGCCCGATCTCGTGTGCAATCACGGCACCTACCGGCTTACAAGTCGCCGGATTAATCCACAGTGCCCCTATTGTATCGTCGTAACCGCCGCCATACGCCATCCATTCTGTCGTATAATGCACAAAAATCATCATTTTGTATTTATCCAGATTGGATCGGTTCACTTTGCGTTCTGCAAACTTCAGCGTGCCGACGTTCAATGCGTAGAACTGTTCGGCCTTGGCCAAAAGATCATCAATATCGACGCGATATTCTTCAGGTACGGTGTTCGCATTGGGATCGTTCTTCCCATAACTTGCACCCCAGAACACGATAAAATGCTCCGACTGACGGCTGCGCGAATAGGACCATTTGCTCCCTTTATCGTTATAATCCATGCCTTCAAATTCTTTGGGCTTATAAATCTTCAAAGAATCTGTTCCCACAGTAACGGGCGGCGTGGTGACCTCTTCCTCGACAGGAAGCGCTACTTCTTTTTTGCTGCATCCCTGCGAAAGGAAAACAAGTGCTGAAACCAGCGTCAGCAGGACTTTATGCAATACGATACTTTTCATCATTTGAGCGTTTAATAGGTAGAGATCAACTATGTGTAATGGTCAAAAAACGGAAGCGAACGGTATAGGTACCACTTCGGTAGAATTTAATGGTCGATACGGGGTTAAGATTACGTCCCAGCGTAGTCGCCGTACCAACAATACGGTAATAAGAAATGGGATCACCCGACCAAAATTCTGTACCTACATAAGTACCGTTCATGATGGGATACACCAGACCCGAAACATCTGGATAGCGATACACCAAGCCCGTATCGGTAACTTCCTCCGGATAGTAAGGCGACCAATTTTTGAATGTCGGCCGGTCCCCACGTTTGATGACCTCGCCTTTTTTAGGATTGAAGGGCTTGCCGTTTTTATCTTCCCATTGATATACAATTTTGTTTTCTCCTTCCGCCTGATGCTCTACGACGATCTCATAGTCTGTATACGGTAGAAAATTGGATTCGGCCCCGTAGTCCGAACTCGTGCACGACTTAAATAAAATATCTTCCTTCTTAGCACCGATGACATTAAAGTTCAGTATATTCTTAAATTTTTTCTGTCCGGCGACATTGCTCACCTCCACATCGATCGTGTATTGTCCCGGGGTCACAAATTGCGTCGCCTGTGTAAAACCCACGCGACCACCGGTCGCATTGAGCATCATCGGTGGATATTTAGCTTTGCCGATCTTGGCATTCAACAGTTCCAGGGTGGTATCCCGCCAGGTGATCTCCGCCAGGTAGGTGGATATCTCATGCTCTTTTGAAAATTCTGTTGAGAGCTCGCCAGTTTCCTTGTTTCTTACCGCAAGCAGATTCACGGTCAGCGGGGTTGTGCTTCCATTGGCAACAATGGCATCCGTGTACACCACTGCCCCCTGATTGACTTGCAGATTCTCCACATTATAGCGTATATTTTCACTTAAATAACCTATTTGATCACTCTTGCAGGAATCCAATAGCCCGAGGGATAAACCTGCTAAGCCGATTATAAAACTTCGTTTTTTCATCTGTTTTATTTTTTCATGTGTGACGAAACCATCCGGTTGATTCAGCAAAGCAAAGGAATCAACCCTGATAGGTTCATAATTTATTTAATCTTAATGTTGAATACAAAAACAGCATTCAAATCACCCTTTGTTTTCGACTTGTACACGAGTGATTGTCGTACCGTATAGGTACTACCCACCGTTGTTTGCCCTGGATATTGCAGTATATTAAAGGTCATCGTTGAGGTTGCCAGCTCAGATACAATGCGTGCATCGGCACCCCACGAACAGGTTTGCCCTTTGGCATCGAACCAGTGTCCTGGTGCGTTCGCGGTACTGTTTGCATTTAAGCTGCCATCGGGCTGCACGGCATAATAGGTGATGTCCTTGCCTACCAATGCGGATATTGCCCCACTCTCTACGCCATAAAAGCGTGCTAAACGCGGAAGCAAAACGTCTACTGTGGTGCCAGTATAACCGGCTGCATCGTATTTAATGCTCAGGTCGTAGGTAAAGGTAAGCGTAGCACCAGTTTCCACAATTTTAGGCCCCGTCAGGATGCGCGGCACAAAATCGCCGATAAACGTATGTGTATTGGCCAGTACATTCAGCATAGTTCCTGAAGCTGTTTTAATACCAGTAGTCTGACAATATACCCGCATATCGGCCTGATCATCTTCTTTGACCGTAACAATACCGTCGGGACTGATTTGATCGGCCTCGCCACGCACTTTCACGTAATATAGATAATAAACGGGCTGTGAAGACCAGGCTGCTTTGGGCTGCTTTTGCTTATGATAGAAAAATCCACCCACATTGGCCGCATTGCTAATCGTCGTATACGCTGTGCTGGCCGTTTCCAAATTGTAAGGGGCATCGTTGTAGATGTATGCCCTCACCGAATCTACAGGGATTTCGTTGAGAAACTGGTCAAAAGAATACTGTGCATTTTCATCCACATACTTTACAGAGTCTGCCTTCTGCTTATAATAACGGTTGACCGAATAGTCCGAAGGCGCCCAAAAGGTTTTCGCCTTGTTGATTTCGTCTTTGAGTTTAAAATGGTCAATTACCAGCAGCAAGGTGTCAAACATCCCATTGGGATGAGCCGCCAGGTAGTCGTAAGTAGACAGATTGACTTCGGCCGTATGGATGCCATCATCCGTCAGATAAGCCGCTTTCTTGCAACCCACTACTGCCAGTCCAAAAGCCAGCAGCAATGCAAATCGATATAAGGTTTTCATTTTTTTCAGGTTTAGTGGTTTACATATTGACAGTTCCCCAGTATGGTGTCTGATTCAGCATAGGATTGGCAGACAACAACGATGGATCAAATGGCCAAAAGTATTTCTTCGCATTAAATTGCGACTGGTTCATTTTGCCTTCCGGAAATTTATAGACGTTAAAGTGTTTATACAACCGCACGAGATCGTAATAGCGATGGCCTTCCAGAAAAAGCTCGCGCGCTCTTTCACTAAAGATGGCCTCAATGAGCGGTTCCTCGTTTGTGTAGGCAGGCAGTCCAGCTTGCGTGCGGATTTCATTTAAAATGGTTTCTGCGGAGCTATTTTTACCCGTTGCGGCCAATCCCTCTGCCATCAGCAGCTTAATATCAGAATAGCGAAAGATGATGATGTTATTTTTAAAAATCGCATTGGCATTTGACGCATTACTCGAAAACTTAACATTTGCATATTTCGTACACAGCGCATAGTTACCGTTATAAACCATATCAAACACACTTTTAAATCGTTTATCGTTACTGTCTTTAAAGAGCGTTTTAATGTAATCCTGACTGATTCTTAAAATTGGATCTGTTAAAGTCCGAAAATAAGGTCCGGCTAGCGAAAAGTATCCAATTCCCGAGTTTGTACCTTCGTTTTCCCCATTTTGGGAGATCTCAAAAATACCTTCATTGGATTTTCCCTGATAAATACTGCGGTAATTCAGACTGTCCCTTCCCACAAAAGAATATTCGCCGCTTTCCAATACCGATTTGGCCGCCTCGATGCAGTCGGCATATTCGCCCCGCCAAGCACTCAGGTGCGCCTGCAGGGCAAGCGCTGCTCCGGTATTTGCACGCAGGGCAAAATCATCTTGGTCGATATTGCTCCATTTCAGTAAAGTCAACGCTTTAGTTAAATCGGCCTGGCTCTGATCCAGCACATCACTCTCTTTACTTGCAGCCAGATTTACAGCATCAATGGGCACCACAGATTCTGTTATAATCGGCACTGTTCCCCATACCCTCGCCATATAGAAATAGGCAAATGCACGCACAAAGTAAGCTTCGCCGATATAGTAATCCCTGGTCGATACATTGTCAAAGACATTTTCGTCCATCTTAGGGAGCCTCTGGATAACGCGGTTGGCCTGGTCTATGGCCTGATAGAAGACATCATAGCGCCGCAGCTGATACGCGGGCCGCCAAGTTTCCGAAGCTGCTACAGCCGTGTTGAGCTGCATATTGACAATCGGACTAAAGTCTGCGTTGGTCGAAGAAGTAATTTCGTCCGTTAGCAAATCGCCATAGGCATAGTAGGCCATACCGTTGGCTTGATTTAGGGCTTTGCGCAGCAGCGCATACATGGCGTTGGTTGCGCTATTGGCATCTTCCTGCGTTTTCCAGAAGTTCTCGTCGGTTGCCGAACTGACAGGCTCAATGTCCAGAAACTTGGAGCAGCCTGAAGCGAGATACATGAAAGCACTCAGCATTAAAAACAATATTTTTCTTTTCATCTCTAAATAATTTTAAGCCACCGTTATCCGATGGAACTGACATGATTAAAAGGTAACATCCAAGCCTATTGTCCATTTCTTCGGGATCGGATATCCGTTACCCGTTGAATAACCATTGGCTTCCACTGCTTCAGGGTCCGGCACGGAAGACCAGGACTTGACAGCCACATTATCCACCACCCCATAAATGCGGAGCATTTTCAACTTAAGTTTCTTAATCATGGCCTGCGGGAATGTGTAGCTCAGCTGAATATTTTTCAGGCGCACAAAACTGGCATTTTCCACGAAAGTACTGTTGGCGATGTGCCAATTGTCTACCGTATTGCGAAACAAAGTAGGGTATTTGGTCTGATCGCCGTCTTTCATCCAGAAGTCGCTGGGCTTAAAATCGCCTGCAATCGCCGAATTGGTTCCCCAGGTCGAATAAAGGGCAGATGAACCGGCGTCCTGTAATTTATCCGACAGGTAACCGTTCCACAAGGAGCGTCCAAAGACAAAACTTACGAGCGTGGATAAGCTAAAATTCTTGTAGGAGAACTGATTGATAAATCCGCCTACGAGGTCAGGATTTGGATTTCCCATATCAATTTTGTCGTTGTAATCGATCACATAATCCCCATTGACATCCCGTCGGCGCGGATCGCCAGCCTGATAAAGGACCGACCGATTAAAGTGCGCTATTCTTCTTCCGGTCAATGGATCGACAGGCACGTCAGCATTGGTCGCATATACGCCATCCACATCCCATACTTTGAATGGAAAAATAGGCTGGCCTACATTCAGGGCGCGTTGCATCCAGGGTGGTCCCACTTGTATTTCCTTTCCACCATCCGGCAGGCTGGTGACATAATTTTTATTGTAAGCCATATTGAAATTGGTCGTCCACTGGAATGCCGACGAAGGAGCCATATTTCGGGAGATAATCGTCATTTCCACACCACTGTTTCTCACACTGATAAAATTATTGGAGACGGTGCTATATCCCGAAGTAGCGGGCATCGTCAGATCGTAAACCAACTCTTTGGAGTCGCGCACATAAAAATCGGCAGTTACCGTAACTCGGTCGTGCAGCAGGTTCATATCGAATCCGGCATTAAACTGCGGTGAACGCTCCCATCGGATCGTCGGTGATGTTGCCGCCGCCGAATAATCAGGAGATACTGTCGGTTTACCATTATACGAAAGTACCGAACCAGCGATGCCATTTTCCAGCACCGATCCTGCATAAGATGCATCAAAAGTCAGTCCTGTATAGCGTGCGTAGTACGAACCCGGGTCGCGCCCCGTAATACCATAGCTACCCCTTATTTTGAAAAAGGATATGGCGTTTTTGGCTCCCTGGAAAAAAGGCTCTTCCGAAAGTACCCAGCCGGCAGAAATGGACGGGAAAATACCCCAGCGGTTATCCCTGCTGTAACGCGACGAGGCATCCATCCGGTAGCTTGCGGAAAGCAGGTATTTGTCTTTATAATCGTATCCAAAACGTCCGAATACCGATACGCGCGAGCGCTCACTGATGGAAGTCGTCGCATAGAGATCAGGCCCGGAAGGGATACCGGTTACGGTTTTCACATAAGTTCCATTATCGTTATAGCCGGACATTAAACTATTATTGGAGGTATTGCGTTCGATACCGGTTCCCAAAACGGCACTAAAATTATGGGTGTTCTGAATGCTCTTGATGTAGTTAAAATAGGTTTCCCATTCCCAGCGCTTATTTTGGTTCGTCCAGTTCTGTGCAAAGTTTCTGTAGCCTGTAAGCAATACGGGACGAAAGAGATCGCGGGTATTGTTATTGACATTAAACGAGAACTGCGAGCGCAGGGTCAGGCCGTTGATCAGAAACTTTTTGAGTGTTCCGGCGAAATTTCCATTTAAGCTGAAGGAGTTATCGCGGTCCATCATGCCATCGTAGCGCCCGGTATAGATCTGCTCATTTACATCTGTAATCTGATAGAAAGAAGAAGGAAATCCCCAGGTACTAAAAGGATATTTGGTATCGTCACCCGAACCATGTTTTGCTTTAGTAAAACCTGCGAACAAGTTGGTCTCAAATTGGAAATTGTCCGTTGGGTTGGCCTGTAACATCAGGCGTGGTGTGAGGTTTTCATTTTCAAAGCCCATCATTACGCCCTGCTCATAATAACGCTGTGCCGAGAAACGGTATAAAAATTTCTCCATGGTGGCACCGATACTCACATTGACATTGTTGATGTTGGCCGACTGCAGAAAAAGCCCCTGCCAATCGGTATTGTTGTTAAAGGCCGGATTTAAACTATCTGTCAGCATGGGGCTAATGGACCCATTGTTGAACCAGTCATACGATCCACCCTGATAGAGCAAGTTCATTTTCAGCCTGCGCTCTGCGGCTCCCACGGTGATGGGCTTCATGGCCGGACGGCTGGAAACTCCATTGTAAGCCGAGATCCGTATTTCGGGTTTCCCCTGCGACGGACGTTTGGTTTTGATGATAATAACCCCATTGGCAGCACGGGCGCCATAAATGGCCGATGCCGAAGCGTCTTTCAGGATATCAACCGATTCGATGTCGTTGGGATTAATGGCCTGCAACGGACTTGCATTACCGTAAGCCGACCGGATATCACTCACGTCGTAAATAATATTATCGATCACGTACAAGGGCGCCTGCAGTTGGTTGTCTGCTAGCCCCAGGTTGCTCGTCCCGCGGATGTTGACAATGTTATTGGTACCGGGTTCACCCGATGTGCTCAACACGGTCAGACCGGCCACGCGTCCCTGCAGCATGGCATCGAAGGTTGCATAGGGCGTATTTTCAAAATCCTTCCCTTTTACGGTAGCAATAGCTCCTGTCGTCTTCCGGCGCTGCACATCCTGATAGCCCATTACGACCACCTCATCCAGCCCCGTTCCATCTTCCTTCATCGTTATCTGAAGTGTATTTTCGCCGGCACGCAGCTGTTTCTCCTGCCGTACATAACCGACGTAACTAAAAATCAGGGTTGGATTTGCCGATTTAAGCGGTAGGCTGAATTTTCCATCCGCATCCGTTTTGGTGGCATTGCGGATGCCTTTCTCTAAAATACTCAGATCAGACAGCGGTGTGCCTTTTTCGTCTTTAACGATCCCCGTGACCGTTCTCTGTTGTTGCGCATACAGCTGTTGACAGACCAACAGCAGCAACATAAAAATACCCGTTAAGCATTTTTTTGGAAGGTTTTCATACATAGTCATAATTTCGTTAAGCAGGTGTTCATTTTAACATACCGTCGACCACACATCTACCCCTGGGATAAACGCGATTCCTTTCTAAAAAAGGCGGCTACAGTATGTTAAAAAATTGATTAGTTGTTCTTTCTGTAACAAAATTAGTACTTCGAAACAGCGGTTTTCGGTCAGATCTTACCCACTCGTTCTAACATTTTAACAAAAGAAAAAGAGGCCTATTGGCGAGGTGTAGGATTGCAGCATAGTGCATAAAACAGCAATTCCGTCTAACCATAGCAGAAGTATTTTTCCTGTTATGATTAGACGGAATTGAATCAGAGCCGAAATCGCGCCGGAAATTGAGTGACCTTTGGCCAGATGGGATCAAAAGGCCTAAAGCGATTAAAAAGTCCGTTAATCGTATAGGTAATTCCGGTAGTTGCGAACGTATATCTTGGGAGATACCCCTAAGATATTTCGGAAAACACGGTTAAAATTAGTGATGCTATTAAAGCCAGCATCGTAGGCTATTAAAGAGATCGAATCGTGCCTTCCTAAACCCAGTAATTTACAGGCTTCGCGAATACGCAGTTCATTCAAATAAGCGACAAATGTCTTTCCCGTACAGTTTTTAAAATAGCGGCAGAAGGCCTGTGGCGTCAGATTTGCTTTTTCAGCGATTTCATCCAAACTGATATTCTCTTTAAAATGCTCCTCCAAAAATTTACATAGCTTTTCAATACGGAAAGGTTTGGAGATTTCCCTTTTAGGCAATTGTACACCCGAAAGGGGCTCCAGTTCAGTAAATACTTTGCTGAGTGATTTTAACAAATAAAAAAAATTGACAAGCTGGTCCAGAAAGTCGGACTTTTGCAGTATTTCAATATAATAGCACACCTGCCCCTGAAGTTTCGGTGGGACCTTAAACCCCCGCTGGCATTTATGCACAAAATCAAGCAGGTTTCGAAGTTCGGGCATGGTAGCCATGGTAGACAGTGCTCCTTTCGCGCTAAAAAATAAGGAGACAGACCGCACACTTTCACCTGCAATGAAACTTTTAAACACATGGGCCTGGTTTGTCCCCAATAGAAAAATGTCACCGGGTTGAAATTCATGCACATTATCGTCAAGGAGGAGCTGGCCAATGCCTTCTTTAATCCATATTAATTGATATTCCTCATGACGATGCATATGCGGATAAAACTTA
Organism: Sphingobacterium sp. UBA865; assembly: GCF_002295765.1. Taxonomy (NCBI): domain Bacteria; kingdom Pseudomonadati; phylum Bacteroidota; class Sphingobacteriia; order Sphingobacteriales; family Sphingobacteriaceae; genus Sphingobacterium; species Sphingobacterium sp. UBA865. The sequence goes on from NZ_DBGB01000032.1 coordinate 93,986, forward strand.
TCCAGCACATCTTCTTGAATATAGATCGATTTATCCTGAGGAGCAGGAACTTTGAACTGAACTGGCTTCATAACAATTTAGATTTAAATAAATGTCAATATGACACTAAATATACTATAGCCAATTTAGTATTACAATGCTTAACTAAAAGAGGTTAAAATAAGGTGATATTAGGTTATAATTTGCACATGAAGGCAGCCACTTCTAGCTGTTACCCAGCCCCCAGCTCTTCAGCTAGCGATTGTAAGCCTTGATTAGCTTCTTCAAATCGTTTGAGTTCGACCGCATAAGATTCCGCAACCGTTTCGAGTAAGGCACTTCCCGCCGTAAAGTCAACATAGGCCATAACCGTATCACCACCCCACATCCAGTCAAAAATCAGGGCATACCCCTCCAAAACATAACCCTCCAGTTGTTTTAAAAGAGCCAGCATTGGCAATATTTCAAGATAGTTTTCACTGAAGTTCAGTACGGCGAATTTCCAGTGTTGCTTTTCCTCATCATAATACTCCTTCGCACCATAAAATCGATCCTTGAGCAGATTATCGAAGACTTCACGAATGCGCGCCTGCGAATAACTTGGAATAATTTCCAAAGTTGTTTTGCTGTACATCTGCCGGCTCTCCCACCATTGCGACCAATTATCGTCTCGGTTCGGGGAAATCGGTTTAGAAGCAAAAAACTCATTCAATCTCGATTTTTCTACTCGAATACTAATATAAAGGCTATCCAATTCCATACGATCGTTCTAAAGATATTCTTAACTTTTTTAAACGTTACCAGCTCGACAGTTTGATTTTACCATCGCTATCAAAATCCGTATTATCGGTCACTCTTTTGAGGTTCAGCTGCTTTAATGACAAGCCTTCCTGCAGAGGCACCCCTGTAGACTTAATCCTAAATAAGGGATAAGATAATGGCTTTTCGCCCCATTCGAGCACAAAATGATAGCCATCTACAATCTTTTGCTGGTCGTCGGTTTTGATGATCAAGATATTGTGAAAGGTTTGCTCCGGCTTTGCAGGATCACTATCGGGCAAAATACCCCTTGCTTTATAGGTGGCGACAAATTTATAATAATGGTATTTGCCATTTATGGGATTGAATATTAATTCACGGCTGTTGTTTTCCTTGATTAATGCTGCAAAAGACTGCTCAAAATCATCCAGTAACTTATAATTAAAATCGGTATTGATCTTATTGGCCACCAATACATAAGTCTTCTCATCTTTAACGGCACTATTTCCCTTCGCTTGGTTTTGTGCAGCGGCCGAATAGCAAGTAAACCAACTTAACAATAGGACTATTAAATATCTCATCCTACTAATTTATTAAAATTCAAAGAATATTCCTTAGCTGGCCAGCAATCATTTCATTTTTCGATTTTTAGGTGACACAAGCGGAAAACTTTTACACTACTCCAATAAATTTTCCAATAGCCTATCATGTATTGGTCAATCGGGAGCCATTATTCTCGCAAATGCCCAATCATTTGTGATCAAAATGCAGCTTTTAGTATCCGGGGTTAGCTATTAACTTATATTTATTAAATTTGTAGCATTACGCATATTATTTCCGTTGGCAATAGTATAGTATCAAAATAGATTATGAAAAGACCTGTTTTAACGAAATGCGCAGTTTATTGATTTTCCTTTAATACGTCTTACTGACCTATTCTATATTATTATGCTGAACATATTTCAAAAAGTAAATAAAGGGCAATGGTTGCTCTTTATCCTACCATTCTTTCTATTTGGGTGCGAAAAAGATGAGCGCGATGGCACAACCTGTGCGCAGAATTGTATTGTACTATCGGGAGTTGTTGTGGATACTCCTGCGAACAAATTATTATCTGATGTAGAAGTAGGAATTTCTTTCCAATATTACAGTTCGTTCCTTAAACCATCTATAAGTTTGGGGAAAACAAAGACAGATACCAAAGGCAAATATAGTTTTCGATTTGATGCCAGCAACTACCTATCCCGAGAAGGCTTTTTTATAGTTAGTGTCAAAAAGAATGGTTATTATCTTAATGCATACCATCCAGATTCCTATCAAAGCGTAGCTTCTTATGACTTGGACGAGCTCAAGTATGATACGCCAACCGATGAACGAATAATTCTTTTCAAAAGGGGTGAAATGGAGTTGCATCTCAAAAATGTCAAAAAACTCGAGTTGAAAATGCTCTCGGTTAGCTATGGTCCAGAGAAATCCAATACTGGTTTTTCTATCGCTCCTGTCCCTCGTGATTTGGATACCATCGTTAGGATAACGATTCCTGCCGATATGGAATCTGTATTAAAATGGCAAGGCTATAATGGACCGAACCCCTTACAATTCGACAAGGCCGCCACTGTTAATTCAGAAAAAGGAAGCTTTACACGTTATCAGTTAGATTTCTAGTGAGAATTAGCGCCAATTAAAAAGAGAAAACAATTATAAAATCTATCATCATACATTCAATATGCTTAACAAATTACTTTCCAGGATATTTCTTTCCGTTTTAACTTTATCAGCAACCGGCCTCTATGCGCAGCAAAACAATAGTGGCAGTTATGACATCGAACTTTCTATTACTCCCCTAGCTGAGCGTACTATTGGACCTCGGAAAAGCCTTATGGGAGCCGGTAGCGACGACAGTAAGAATTATATCGCTGGATTGCTCCGCGTAGGCTATCACTATAATGAAACATGGTCTTTTGGTGCGGGTGTGGGCTATTCCCATCAGAACATCACGACAACATCGGCAATAGTCGATCCATCGGTGGAGCGGATGCAATATTCCTCGGAACTCTCTATTTGGGAATTCCCTTTAGATGCCAGGGTAAAATTTTTGAAATATCTCTACGCAAATGCGGGACCGATGTTACACTTCCAGCAGAACGCAAATAGTTATGTAGACAAACAGCATGGCATAGGTTTCCATATTGGACTAGGCGCAAAGGTGCCATTATCCCAACAGTTTGCCGTCACGCTTTTTCCACACTACAAAATGTACTCCCTCATCCCTTTCCAATCGGGGAGAAATTATGATCGTGTGCGGGTTTTAGGAATTGGTATTGGCGTGAATTATAGAATTGCTAAATAGTAATTGCTTTTTCGCATGGGAAATCCCGATTTTAATCAATATGTTCATAGCGATAGAAATCGAGCCTATTTCTTATCAAACCAACGTTTAAAATCAGCAGCATGGTAACGGCTTACCAATATATCATCTTCCTTCTCAAAAGACGGCTTTAGTTCAATCGTTAATATACCATTTTCTAAAGCACGATATTCTTTAATGATACTCCGATTAACGATATAACGCCTGTACATCAGGTAATATTGATTATGGTCGAGGACCTTCATCAATGTCTCGAGGCTGTAGTTGTGTGTATATTCCTTACTACTCGTCAAGGTCAGGAGCTTTTTATCATTCGCCGAGCTTTTGATAAAGGCAATGCCGTCAAGTGCGACATAGTTATCTTCATAACCGTATTTCACCCCAAGACAAGGAGCAAGCTTGATCGCATCGGAAAGGTCCTCACTCCGCTCATCCTCCAATTTCATTTGCAGTGTTTCATAACTTACAACTACCTCCCTGAGAGCAGCCAACTCAAGTTCTGCCTCTAAGTATTGATCTTTCACAAATCGGGCAAAGCGGATGACGTATATCACCAGAAATAGCAGATTCAAAATAAAAATAAACAAAAACAGAAACCTAAATTCGTTGCGCATATAAGGAATGAGCGCACCCCAGCCTTTTGCATTTAAGGGTAAAAATACCAGCATCACAAAAACCACTGTGAGCAGTGCAGGGAGCACCATTCCGTAGAGGATTTGCCTGATCAGACGCCGCTTAAAATCTGTCAGCCATGATAATCTGCTATCCATATACCGATTAAAAATATGTGCCCCACGAAGCACAGCCATAGCGATCAGCGAAGAAAGAAACCAATAGAGATAAAATTTGGGCATTGCATACCTCGCATCAAAAACAAGAAATTTGTTGGGCGAACAGAAAAAATTACCCAACAAAACAGCCAACAATAGCTGAACCCTAATCGGGATGTAGTTAACCTGAATCTCGGAATGAAATTTCTCAATAAGTTTTTTAGTTTGCATAAAGTTTAATCGGTTAAGGCAAACTAAAATAAAAATTTTCCGGATAAAAAATTAAAAATAGCGTTGCAGGATTCCGTCAAAATTTACGGAATCCTGCTTTATTTTGCTTGCGTACTTAAATACGCACCACCATTCATGCTATAATCTCATTTTTACATAAGACACAAATAACCGCCTTAAACAACCTCAAAGCGATATTCTAGTTCAATCTCACTTACCATTCGTCTGTTTTTCCAACATTTCACCTTGTCTTCAACGAAAGACCTTCATAATTTTACAATAACGCAATTAATTATTGGATAAACAGCTACATCCAGGCCATTTGACAAAAGCCATACGACTATAGACCAAAAGAAATGATGAGAAAATTAAGAATAACTTATGCACATTCTTTTTATAGTTCCTCGATAGAACAGTGTTTCTATTGCGAACGCCACTTGAGTGACCATAACAACTGGACCAACCTCCAGCGGTGCAATGACCTATTTCGTCCATCGACGAAACTAAGCGGCAATAAGATCAGGGTTGTCGTATGCCATACCTGCCAAAGAGCCAAATCACGGCTTGAACCCGAAGAGTTTATCGAAATACTGCAAGCCAGCTTTGACAAAATACAGGAGTTTAAATATATTGCTGTATCGCATATCCAGACTATCATCAGCAATATTCTTTACATCCTGGACCATCTGGAGCCTGATCTCAACGGACGGAATCTTACTGTGCTCAAGAGAACGGACTCCGAAAAGCCGCAATTGAAGTACCAGGCTGTATCCAGCCCCCTTTCTATCCAACCGAACGCATCGCAGATTAACACAAGCCTGACCTGCTATTACTGCAATACAGCATTGGACATCTCACGGCAAGATCCCAGCCGCCAGATCACCCGCGATCATGTACGCCCTGCTTCCAAACACCCCGAATCGAGACAAATTGTATTCAGCTGTCATAGCTGCAACAACAGCAAGGCGAATGATGAGCCTGAAATTTTCCTAGCAAAACTAAAAATTGCCAATACCCATAAACAGAACTATAAGAAAATACCGTATCATCTGCTCAGCACTATTATTGTTAATCTACACGATTTGATCCATAAATCCCTGAAGCCTTTTGCTCGATACCCTGTTCTAAGCATCCTCCAACGCTACGACCTTTCGCTCCTGCGACAACAGCTTCACGGTAAAAATCGGCAACTTTGGCTCGAGCGGATTGATGACTACGCCTTGCTAGAATTGCTCTTGCTTTGTCTCGGTGCTCAAAACAATCGTTCGCAGGATGGCTTAGCACATGATGCCGCTTTTTTTAACATCACACTTTGGCGAGAGCGACTTGAACTTGCCTTGGAAATCGGATGGATCTCGGCGTTCTACCGCATCGATACGATCGATTTTCACGCGCTGATGGAAGAGCAGGAGTTTGATCAATTTTATATTCTAAGCGATCGAGGCCGCGCGGCCCTACAGCTGGAGACAGTCTGTAGTCAACAACAAAAAAAATAAAATTAATGGAACATAGTGGATCATATCAAAAGCTTATCAAACATTTAGAATCCTACAGAAAGCTCACTGAAAGCCAGGAAAATATCTTACGCAAGCTGATTACTGTCAAATACTGTAGCCCGAAAGAGGTGTACCTCGAGCGAGGTGGTATCGCCAAACATATCTGCTTTATCCATACTGGTTATGCTTTGGGCTATGAGCATATTGACAAGGAATTCCGACTATCCCGTATCTGGCAAGAAGATCAGATTATCTTAAAGACCGATAGCTTACTGGCCTTCCAGCGTAGCGAAATGAATATTATCTTTCCAGAAGGCGGCAATATCATCGAGATCCCTGTTGAACATCTCTTACAAGCGACAGAACTAATCCCTTTTTTCCATTATCTGCTCCTGCAAGAGCTCAAATATTACCAGCAGCAGGAAAATTTATTCAGATTAAAAAACAGCAGAGAATTGATACGCTGGTTTCATCATCGCTATGCTGATATTCGGTTTAAACTCACCGATCTTCAGATCGCCCAGTTTCTGGGAATCACACTCAGGTGGTACAATCAGAACAAAAATAATCCTAGCTTGGAATAAAAACAGCAGAAATAGGAAAAGAAACTCAACAGTTAGGAATTAATGTCCGCACTATAAGAATTAATGCTATAGTAATTCCTTGCTGACGAGTCTACCTTAGTATCATAATCAAAAACATACGATTATGATGAAAAATAAATTCGCAGTGAAGGCATCACTCTTCACTTTAATCTTGGCAATGCTCGCAATCGGTACGTATGCGGCAGTTGCAGTGATGAAGAAAAATGTATCACCTGAAGTAAAAGCGTCTACGACGTATTATTACAATGGTCCGTCCACCAATTTATCTACGAATGTAATGGACCCCACAAATTGGAGTCCATCACAAAATTCGAGTTTTACATGTGGACAACCGACTGACATTCCTTGTAGTTTAGATGTTCCATCTGACCAAAGTATTGACGAACATCTTGATAATCTAGGCAGTCTGTCAGCTGTCCAAAGCGCTGCTCCTTCGCGAAGAAGCAAATAACTCAACGTGGGTTTTGGGTAATCCCCGATTGCTCAATCACTTTCTGAGGTATTAAAATGTTCGCGCGAGAATCATTCGGTGGCAAAAGATATTCTTTTCCCCGAATGGTTCTTTTTAATGTGATACCTGCCCCCAACCTATTGAGGCGCTTTACATCGCCAAACCGTATACCACGCCATAACAATTCTTTTCTTCGCTCACATAAAACCTGATCCAGCACCGTAGTCTCAGGCACTGGGATCATTTTGTCAAGCCTATAACTCAAAAACTCCTGCAAGGTACTGCTTGCTTCATTGATTTTTCCTGTTCGGGCAGCACATTCCGCCCGGATGAGATACATTTCAGCAACCGTGGGTCCACAGAAGGTACCACCGCCGCCGCCGCCATAATCCCCCCGGAATAAAAGGGCGTCATCTTTTTTATTAAAGAATAAGGATCTCCTCAAATCTCCCTCCCCATAGCTTTGATAGAGCATACTATCCATACGGCTCACGTCGATGCTAATGGAATAATATGCCGTTGTCAGAAAACGGGGATAAATGATTTCAGAATTGTTATTGACATTAAAAGGGAATTTCTTTCCACCGTCAACCTGATGATAATCCAACAGTTTAAAATTTGATTGGATGCATTTTTCAGCGTATACTCTGGCCTTTTCATAATTTTGCATATAAAGATATACGCGAGCCAAATAGGCCCATGCAGCAACCTTGCTGGCCCAATAAATATTGCTCTGCTGATCCGGCAATAGCGCCTCTGCTTTTTGCAGATCTTCGACAATAAGATCAAAGGTTGCCTTTAGCGATGCCCGGACAGTCTTTTCGTTAAAATCATCGGTCACTTTAAGCGGAAGCCCCAGTGTACTTTCCCCCTGCTGAGGATCAAATCCAGCACACCACACCTGCGCCAGTTCATAAAGATTGATTGCTCTATTGAAGTAACCCTGCCCTTTGACATCAGCTGAACGAGCGCTGATACCATTTTCCTTTTCAAATGCTTCCACACCATGTATGGCAACATTCGCTCTATATATATTTCCATAGGCCAAAGACCAACCTCCACTACCATCACATTCCTGGATCATGGGACTATCTTCCAAGCGGTAAAGGTCGCGGTCCGTTTGACAAAACAAAGCATCATATTCATCATCAGGAAGATAATGATCTACCGACATTACTTCACCTTCGGGAACAGCCAAGCTATTATTAATACTGTTCATGAGCGCCCGATAATCTTCCAATGAAGTGGGAACTGCCAGTTTGCTATCCGATTTAACATCCAAAAAAGATGTACAACCGGTAGAGCCAAGCAACAGCAGGATAAAAATGGAAATTAGAATAATTGTATTTTTCATGATAAGTTCATTAAGCATTTAAAAACTAATGCGGCATCCAAAGGACCACTGCCGTGGTGGACTGATTGCATTAAAGCGATTTTCGTATTCAGGGTCAAAATCCTTCTTTGTAGCTTTCCATAAAAGTCCCACATTTTCGACATTCAAAAACATGGTCGCATCGATCTTGCTCTGCAGTATCTTCTCCAAGTTGTATTGCAGATTGACATATTGTAATCGAATATTCGAAGCAGGTTCGATCAGCACAGAGGCATTGCGGTAGTAGTTTTCCCGATTAGTATTTAGCGGATAGATCATTGCGGGTACGGAAGTTTTGTTTTCATCGCCTGCTTCTTGCCACCGAAGCTCATAGTCTGCATGCGTTATATTCTGCGCAAAGAGAGCACTATAGTCTATGCTCCGGGAGCGGATATAATGCCCCAATTTATAGAGCAAACGAAAGTCTACTGTCAGCTTTCTGAATCGAATGCTGCTCCCCGCAGAACCGAACCAACGCGGCAGTGTCGGCCCTTCGTACACCATATCTTCCAGCGTTGTATTATTATATATTTGTCGGTAATCTTTGGACTCTACCCCATCCATATAACCGATGGGATTTCCGTCTGTGTCAAGTCCTTTCCAAGGGTAAGCGAAAAGCGAATAGACAGGTTTGCCCACGATACCTGCAATCGTACGTTCATTGATAAAATTCCGTCCAATGGCATTGTTCAAATAATACTTTTCCACTTTGTCGGTACTTCTGCTGAGATTTATCTGAAACCTAAGCCCCCAATCTCTTCCTTCCAAAGCGTTTACTCCGATGGCAAGATCCAGCCCCGAAGCTTTCATTTTTGCCGAATTGCGCACGACCGTGGCACCTATTCCAGCCGTGGGATCCATTTCATCCAACCCGTAGAGGTCGCTTCCTTTTTTTGCGTACCAATCGAAGGTCAGATTGAGCTTATTTTTCCAAAGCACAAGATCAGTCCCCAGATTTAATGTCGCTATACTCTCCCATTTCAATTCGGGATTAGCATACGAAGCAAATGTGGCAATCGGAAAATTGTTCAGCACATTGCTCCCGATATATTGGATCGTATTGACCGACGCCATAGACGGATCCACATTACCACTGAAACCATAAGTAGCGCGCATGGTTAACTTATCGACCTGACCTTTATTTTCCATCGCTTTCCAGCTTGCGCCTACAGACCAAAGCAGGTTCCATTTATCATTGGTCCGCAGTCCAAAAAGGTTGGTCGCATCACGCCGTACACTGCCTGATAGATTAACCTTGTTTTTATAAGAATAGACTGCATTAGCAAAGACCGAAAGATAGCGGACTTCTGTCTGCGACAAAGATTGACCATTCGGAATCGTATTAAGTCCACTTGTTGCCAAATCGGGAAAACGCGAGGTATAATCAACGTTCGCAAAGGAAAGGGTCGTCGGATTATAGCCATAGAAACGAGATGACTCCCCTGCCCCCTTATTCATGCGGCCCTCGAAACCCAAGATCCCCGAGATTCCGTGAACATCTATAGTACGGTTAAAATTGAGCTGTAACCTCGCGTTGTGGGCAGTCTGTCGTGCTACAGACTGATCCAGAACTCCCCCTTTGGGTATGTGGTAGGTGACGACACCTGTTGAACGGTCAATTTCCGAAAAGGAATTGACTAGGTTACGGCTAAAATAACTATCCGGACCATGCAGATTTTTACCATCTGTACGATCGAGCATCAGGTTATATTTGAGATCAATGCTTAATGATCGAGAGACATCATATTTAAGCCCCGTATTCCAATTCACAATCCATTGTTGACTACCGTTATCCTGATGACGGTAATCGGTCAATGGATAATAGTTCCAATCAAGGATATAACCTTCCTTCGCCATCCGATCCACATAATCGTTGTTACGCTGTGCAATGCGAAGAGGAATTCCATGATCATCAGCGAAAGTAGCATAAGGATAAAGCTCATAAGTTGACATCTTAACATCACCATATGCAGGCATCCCCGTCGACGTATTGAAATGGATAAGGTTAAGATCCATTGACAAGAGCATATCCTTACGGATCTTCAAGGCGTTATTGAGTTTGTAGGTCAACCTCTCACTTCTATTTTTTGTCGACCCAACCTCCTTATCGTATCCCAGCGAGGACATCCAAGCAAATTGACTGCTTCCACCATTGCCCTGTAAGTGATATTGCTGAAAGAGTGAATTGCTATAAAAATGTTTTCGGTATTCATCGCGTACATCTAAACCGACGAGACCAGCTTTCAGGTTGTCATATTCCTCTTGGCTTATTTTCTGCTTTTTCAACCGGTCCAAAGCTTCCACCACTGGGCTCAAAGGCAGCATGGAACTGCTGTTAATCCGGCTATTGTAATAGCCCTTATTGAACAGGAATTCTTCCACCCCGATAAAGTCCGGCGTCGACATCAGATCTAACCTATTCAAATCTGGAGGAGCACCCGTTTTTATCGCTGTAGAAAAGCGAAAGCGCTGGCGCTGATTAAATTGTCCTTTCTTGGTCGTTACCACGATCACCCCATTACCGGCACGCACGCCCCAAATCGCTGATGCCGCAGCATCTTTGAGCACCGTGACATTTTCAATATCTAGCGGGTTAATATCATCAAGATTTCCTTCGTAAGGAAAGTTGTCCACGACAACCAAAGGATTCTTTTCGGCTTTAATAGTGCTTAAGCTTCTTACCATCAATCGGTTTGCCGAAGTACTGTTATTGTCCAACATCACACCATTCGCTAATGAAGGCAACATTCCAGTAATACCGCGGCCTATCTGTTGTTCAAGCTGCTGTTTGCTCACGCTGGAAAAGGATCCTGTCACACGATCTTTTGGAATACTTTGATAACCTGTATTAATAACCACTTCATCGATCATCCCATGCTTTAAAGCAAGTGACACCGTCAGCTCAACATGCTGCCGATCTGCTTTGACGAAAATGCTCGTATCCTGATAAGCGATATGTCGAAAAGTCACCTGCTGGCCACCTATCTTTTCGGCAATTGAGAACCGTCCCCTATTATCCGTCTTTGCTTTAGCGGCATCCTTTATTACGATGTTTACATCCTTAATAGGCAATCCAGATTCTTTATCCAATACTGTTCCGCTTAGTTGAGCTCGAGCGGATGCCGCAACCAAAAGCATCAGCAAAAGCCAGATTATTCTATTTCTTGCCATCTTTTGGATTGATTAAGTTCAACATGTCTTTGATATGTCCGTCTGTTACACTAAGGGCTAGCGTCAATCCGATCAGGTCGCCACGTGGCCCTATCCATACATACCGGGGGTAGATATAGTTAGGAAACAATTGCTGAAGGTAATCCTCTTCGATGATGGACTGGAATTTTCCTGACAGCGAGCGTTCGGCAAGTCGATCCTGAATCTTGGCAATATTTGTATAGGTGTCTTTTGTTTGTGTTGGATTGACATAGATAAGCTTTGCATCAGCGGGAAAACGGCTGAACAACTCATCTTTTTCTTTCATCTGTCCCAGACATATAGCGCACCATGTTGCCCAGAAATCCAACACCAATAATTTCCCGCGGTAAGCTTCGAGCGTCTGCCGGGTGGTATCGCCATTGTTGTAGACGAGGTATTCCCTTTCCCAAAATTCTTCGGGCAGCTTCTGACCGATAAGCAATGGATTCGCTTTAATAAGCCCATCGGCCCCGCTGTCCTTGCGGGGCGTCTGAGCTGATAAACTAAACATAGAAACTAAACATAAAAACAAGCATGTCAAAATCATGCGATAGGCACGCTTATAATCTGCAACGTATAAAAAGCATTTTAAAGCCCGCTGAACAACTGGACCTATCAAACCAAACAAAGTGTTGATTCGAAATGCCAAAGCCTTACAGATCGACATAAAGAACCTTAAAACAGATTGTTTGGATTCTGTTCCGTCAAACAACTCGGAATCTCCCACCTTTTGAAAAGCTCGCTTTTGTTGTTTGGGCCTTGTGCAATCGTTTAGTTGTCCTTGTGTATAACAAGGGCTTAGCAAGGGTGAAACTAGGGTCGCGCTATAGTCAAGCTTGTGTGTTTCTTGTGCCAAGCTATAGTCGACCATTACCAGATTAATTCCTGCCGAATTTTTACATTTCATCGGGTTTTCATCGAGTCCGCATCGGGTTTTGATCGGTTTAGCCCGATGAGATCCCGATGAAAACTCAAGACCGACTGCATAAAAGGCAGAAGCTGGGGCGAAGTTGGTCAGGCGAAAGTCCGAAGAAGATAATGCCTTTCTCCCTCTTCGACTGACCTTTGGCTCGGCTTCGAGACTTCTTCGGGACATGGTCGAGACAGGCTTGGCACTTCTTCGGCTCGGCTTCGGCAGGGCTTCGAGTACGCTTCGACTCCTACCCGAAGCGCAGTCGAACAACTGTCGAAGCATTCCCGAAGATGAGGCGACGCTGATACGACGCAGTCTCGAAGGACACTCGAACAACACCCGAAGGCTGCCCGAAGAATCTGCTTTTTTTAGAAGGTTCTGAGCGCTAATCTTACAGCGCTTTTTTAGCAGGATCGAAGTACCTTTAAAGTACATTTTTCCTTGTCTAATTTTCTTACGCAAATTTTGCGTAATTAGTACTATATCTGTGCTTAAGCAGTGCTTCACAGGTACTTGAAATATATAGGTTATATAGCCCATTAAAAAGGCTAAAAATTTCAGGATATCCATTATTTTTTTGTTGGCGGTTATTTCGATAACCTACTGAAAAACTCAGCGACTTTCTTGCTCAATTCTAGCTCTTTTCCGATGCGCTCTTCAGCTTCTGCTGACAGCTGCATTTTACGTAGGTCTATATTGTGATGACAGACGATACAATAAGCTATCAACACCCGATACAATGCGGTTGCAAATTCCTGCATATCCTCATCTTTCAAGAGCCTATTTTTTCCTGCGCCACCATCAAGATACGTGCTCAATAGTTGCAGTATATTAGCAGAAACAGTCTCTAGCGCATAACGATTCCAGAATTCCTCAATCTCCTTTATAGGATCATAATCGACCTTATGGATATCGTAGATCATCCAGTCAAAAGCAAATTGTAGCGCTAAAATCCTTTTCATTTTTCAGTCTGTAATCTTTAACCGAAAGTACATAGCATCCCCTCTCCGATCGAAATCAGCGTATCCATTCTACCAAGTACA